>CAZKHW010000068.1:0-12140 GCA_964552525.1 uncultured Ruminococcus sp.
CGGATATGTAAATCTAAACAAATTGTACCTCCTTACCTCAGGCCCCTCTTTGCCTTGTTCCTGATCTTTGCTTTCTTGTTCACCATCTCATCCTCCAACGCATACCGCACTGCATCAATGCTGTGGTTGTCTTTGTCCGGGTATGATCCTTTGAAATTCCCGTTTTTATCTCTTTCCAGTTCGTAGGAAGAAAACTCCCTTGCCGCATTGGGGCACCTCACCGGATCAATGATGATCTCATCCAGATCATCCGACAAATACGCCACCCCAAAATCTACTGATCCAGGGCCCTTCTTTGCCGGGTACACCCTCAGGCCCAACTCATTAAATGATGCAATGGAGCGGGGCTCCTCGCTGTCTGCCGTTATGATCTTGTTTTCCGGGTTCAGCTTCTTGATCTCCTCCACTGCCTTCCGTGTTTTGAGGTTCACCTGGTACAGCTCTGCAAAGATATAGAGCCGCCTCTGCTTCTTGTTCAGGTGCATCCTCTCAAATGCCAACGGATCCGCCGCAAAACCAAAATCAAGCCCCTGCTTCAGCTTGTCAAATATTGCTATTTCTGCATCAGTGATCTCCCGGATGATCACATTATCAAATACCTTGCCACCGGTGCCTATTGCCTCTCCCAGATACTCATGCCGGTATGCAAGCCTTTTCCGCTTTTTGAGCTCCTCTGCCTCTATGTAGAATTGCTCACCCAACCAATGCCTTGGCACTGTCAGATAGGTGGAGTGGTTGCATAGGGTATCATCACGCACCTGAAGCACATCCTGATTCACCCATGAATTGAGGCATTTGGGCGGGTTCCATGTGTAAAATACCACATACTTATCACCGCCACGCATGAGGGATTGATTGATCTTTCTCTCATCCTCATCACCCTCAAACTCTGCCCGCTCCTCATACCAGATATATTTGAAATAACCCCTCCTGAGCTTTATTGACTTTGATTTATTCGGATCATCACACCCACGGAAAACAATTCTTTGCCCCGTGGGCTTATATGTCAGCCTCAGCGGGGAGAGCGTCACTTTCCATAGGTGGCTCACCTCTAACGCATCTATGGCCCATAGGAGCTGCTCAAAAACGCTCTCGGCCAGGGTGTTGCCCACTTTTCTGAAGCAGGCGGCGTTTGCGTCTGGATCCTCCATCATGCCCATGATGATCTCAATGCTCACAAATGATGATTTAGTGGATCCTCTGCCTCCGTACAGCTTGTAATGCGTGTGTTTTCCTTCCAGGATATCCCAATGAATATCATAGAATTGAGGCGCTATCAGTTCACTGAGCCTAATCTCCATCCGTTTTCCGTGGAATATCGTTGATAATGGTCACGGGCTCCACCTTAGCCTCAATCTCCTGCTTGTCGATAAACAAGCGGTACCTCTTCCCCAGGAGCTCCGCCGCTTTCGTTCTGTCCTGAAGGGAGGCATCCATATCAAACTGATCTTTTTCCTCTCCCCTCATCACCCTTGTGAGGTATTCAAGCACCTCGGTGGATGTTGCCACCCTCTTCTCCTCCATCTGAGCAAGCCTCAGATCTATATATTCTTTTATGTCAGGTTTTGTCAGGTTCTCACTTCCCATGGATCTGGCCGTTTTTTCAGAATAACCGGCCTTTTTTGCGGCCTCAGTGAGATTCAGGGTTTCAATGTAATAATCACAAAAAGCCTTCTGCTTCTCACTCATCTTCCGGGCAAGCTGCTCCATTCTCTCCTCTTTTGCCCTCTCCATCCTCTCTCACTTCCTTCCAACGCTCCGCCAGATACTTCAGGAGCTCCACCTTGCTGTAAAATGCCTCCCCATCCCTCTGTGGGTGCTCTTCCCAGAGGATCATCTTTGTGCATATTCTATCCTGCTTTTCAGAATAGAATTGCTGAGTGTTTATCTTGTATACAATGCCCTGCTGCCTCAGGGCCATCAGGAGCTTGTTGATCTTTTTCTGTATATTTCCCATTTCCCCCTCCTTTTTTCGCACGAAAAAAGCACCACGCTTCTGCATGGTGCCCTCTCCTCAGGTTCAATTTAAGGGGATAAGCCAACAAATTTTCACCTGATAGCACTATAACACATCCAAAAAGAGAATTGTGAGAAACTTTCATTTTTTTCTTTTCCTCTTGTCCGGGTGCTCTTTCAGGTACTTGGTGAGGAGCTTCTCCGGGTATGTCCGATCACAATTCATGGCGGCGGCCACTTTCTCCCAGGAGAGCCCTTCCTCATACCTCAGGCTTATGATCCGCCTGATCCTGCTATCCTCTATGCTGTTTATGTATTGGGAGATCTTATACTCTGCATCCACCGCCTGCTGCCGCCGCCTCAGCAGAAGGATCTCACTCTCTGTCAGTTCTTTGCGGCGCTTCTTATCCTTGTTATCCACTCCGGTGATGGTCTTGGTTGTGTATACATACGGAAATTCTTTCATGGATGTATGCACCTTATCAGTGACTTTCCCCACCCTCTGATTCTGCATCCGCTCAACCTTATCATCCAACTCACGGATCTCTTTTCTGAGATCCAGTAATTGCTCTAACTCACCTTTTGTCACCCTTCAGCACCTCCTAATTGAATGGGAGCCCCTCATATTCTTCAGGCACTTCCATGAATCCTCCTGCCGATCCGTCACCGCCTGCTGCCTTCCCTTCGCAGAATGTGAAATCTTCGCAGATAAACTCTGTATAATATATCTTTCTTCCATCCTTTTCATAGGATCCTGCCTCTGCCCGGCACGTTACCCCTATCTTTGTACCTTTCCTCAGGTACTTCTCAGCAAATTCTCCCTTGGCTCCTAATGCCTTGAATGAGAGGAAATCCGCTGAGGGGCCGTTTCCTTTCTTCTGCCGGTCTACTGCCAGAGTAAACCTTGCCACACATATGGGCTTTTCTCCCTGGCTATATCTCACCTCTGGATCCCTTGTGAGCCTTCCCATAAAATTACAGCTATTCATTTTATACTCCTTTCACATGAGCCGCCAACATATCCGCCGTATGGGTATACAGCACATTGGGATATTTCTCCACGGCCCTGGTATAATATTCCCATTCCTCCTGATCCGTAAATGATCCCATGTGATACCGGATGCAGGCTTTCTCTTCCTCTGTGAGATCAATGTGGCCCATCAGCATGATCAGGCTTTTATCTCCATGACCACACCAGAGCCTCTCCCCATTCCAATCCGGTACCTTTTCCTCTTTCATGGTATAATCTTCCACTTTGCACACATCATGGAGCATACCAACCACTGCCGGGCTCTCCTCCCGCTCCCATTTCAGATCCAACTTTTCCGTGAGCTGTATGAGTTCATATGTCACCTGAAGGCTATGGTCAAATAGCGCCCCTTCATATGCCCCGTGATGGCTCTTTGATGCCGGTGCCGTATAAAATCCGGCCTGCTCCAACCATTCCAGAAGCCTGCTGCCGCCTGCCTTGCAAAAGAAATCTGCCATGATGCTCTTTTTGGTTTCCAGTGTCAAACTATCCATCATATCCTCCTTATTTTTTATTGATCAATGCCTTGGCTACTGCAATAAAGCAAGCCACCAATATCATCAGGGCCAGGGCGGCCAACACGATCAGGCAGCCCATTCCCAACATTTTAAGGATCAATACCATCTTTGCCATCTTTCCTCTCTCCTTCCTGCAAAATCTCAATGAAATACTCCTCATTGGCCTCATCATAATAAAAATCATAGGCGGCTCCATACCGATCCATCCTGATCCCTATGTGCTTCAGCAAATTCTTGTCAGTTCCTTCCGGTATTGGAGAGGATTTGCTGAGCATATTATCTGTTTCAATGAATCCTGCTGCCGCCCGGATCTCCTCTGCCCATCTATCTATCCCCATTTTTACTATCTCTATGGCATCCGCCATCTCTTTTTTAAATTCCTTCAGGCCCTCATTGAGTGCATCTGTATTTCTCCGAATAGCCACACTTATGATCTCACGCCAATGCTCCCTATACCATTTTTCATACTGTGCCGGGCTCATTCCAAAAACCTTTTTAAATGCCTTTTTTCTCTGCCTTCTGTTCACACTGCCGCCTCCCTTCTCGGATCCATGAAGCGCTCCTTTTGCTCCCTGAGGAGCTTCTGCATGGAATCCTGATATTTATGGCCCAACACTTTGCAATCTGGCTCCGCCGAAAATGCACATCCCAGGCCGCCATGATGATCTCCCGTGTCAAAATTGATCACAAACTCACAATCCTCATATTCCACGGTGCCGATCAGCCACTTCCTTCTATCCTCCCAATCCCGCACCTTGACCACATCACCCTCATATATCTCCTGGCCATCCATATCCTTCCGGCCAATCTGAAGCATTATGCCATCCTGCTCCACCCTCATCATGCCATCCCATTTCATATCATGAAGATCTATCCCAAACACCACACCATCCGCATTGAGAAGGTACCGGTATGTGGTTTTTATCAGATCCTCCGGCGTGATCATCTTTTCTCCCGTCCATATTCTGAATTTCTTTGTCACTGGCTCACCTCCTGAAGTTGGCACCAATCCGGCCTTGGTATGTCCTTCCCGATCTCTGCCCTCATCACCTTTGTGTATCTCCCATTGTTTTGAAATTCCACATTGCAGACATAGCCAAATGTGCCCACCGGATCCTCTTCCCCATCTATCCTGCTTATCTGCTTTCCTGCCCAAAACGGATGATTATATGTGCAATGCCCAAACGGGCAGGCATTACAATTCTTTGGTATTTCCATGGGCACCATGTACATCCTTCTTTCCTCCCTCCTCAATTATCTCCACATCATCCTCATCAAAGGAAACACTCCCATGCGGCTCATACTCCCCTTTCCCCCAAACGTGATCAAATTCCTCCCGATCATCTATATAGGTACCAAACACCGGATCCTGCTCCATGAGGTAAAATGCCTCTTTTACCTTTGCATCCGCTTCATCAGGCCACCCAACTACTACATACCCATTTCCATCAAAACATGGCCTCACATACACCTCAGCGCCATCCCAGGCATCCATATATGCCCGGATCATCTCAATATCATCCTTTCCCACCATTCCGCCATCCTTCAGGATCTGCTCATCTGTCTTTCCTTTTGTGTGAAGGATCGCCTTCATGATCTTTTCTTTTCCCATCAGCTTTCCGCTCCTCTCCTGATCACTTATAGAAATTATGGTTTCCTACTGTCTTTATGTATTCCAGGTTTCGGGAGTGCCATGTGTCCTCCCCGTTGTATACCGCCTCAAAGTACAGAGCACCCTCACTCTCATCCCATCCCTGCATGATGAGATCCAGAGCCTCCCAACAATCCTCATCCGGTTCCGTGGTGTAGAATCTCCCGCCTTCCTTGACCGGGGAAAACTGCCCCTCATCAAAGATCACATCCATTATGTTATCCGGGAAATCCTTGCTCTCCACTCTGTTCAGCACAACCATGATCACCATGGCCTTCCCTTCCGTGCTCTCTCCTTCTGCCTCTGCCATTGCAATCTTGGCCAGAAGGCACTCATCCTCTTCATCAAAGCTCTTCAGCGGCATGATCCTGGCCTCTGTTTCTTCAGGTGCTCCTTCTGTCTGAATCACAATCACCTCCGGGATCGTTTCCTGCTCAGGCCCTCCCACCTTTACACTTCCCCTGCATGATGTTATTACCGCCACGATCAGGGCCGCCAATACTGCAATGGCCTTTTTCATTTCCTTTCACTTCCTTCCTGCTTCTCGCATACTGTACAAGCAAAGAAAAGGGATCCGCCTGCCATTCTATGCCCTTTGCATTTATCTCCCGTTTTCTCTGCCTTTTCACACTTATCTCCCAGGAGCGGCGCTCCGGGTACCGGATCCGGCAGATTCTCATTGCAATAAATATCCTTTATCGTGAGCACATAATACTCCACGCCCGGATCCGCTCCCCATTCCGGCCTTCCGCACTTTATATCCAGAGTGCACATGGCTGAAAATGAAGGTGCCGCCCTCCCGTACCCGTTCCTAAACACCACCTCATGCTCATCATTTCCATCTGGTATGAATGAGTGAGGGCTCATAGAGAAAACCTTCTTGAATCGGCTCATATAATAGGGCTTGATCTCCCGGTATTCCTCCTTTTTCTCCCCACTCAGGATCATCTCATACCATTTTTTCTTGATCGGTAAAATTATCAATTTCACCGCCTCCTTCCATCTTTGCCAGATCCATCTCCTGCCGCTCCTCATTAAACTGAATACTCATGAGAGTGTTGCAATTCAGGCAACGCCCGGCCCCCTGATTGAATCCCATTTCCATGAATATGCTTTTGCAGATCCATAGCTCATGCCCACATTCCGGGCATATTCCTTTATACCTTGGCCTTTTGTCCTGCTTCACTGTTTGCTCCCTTCTTTCAGCCTTCCACAATGCTCTCAGCGGCTCTCTGGGCGGCCTCTTTAGTGTTCCACTTCAGCTCCTCGCCGTTTCTCACCTGCATATCCCCTATATAGGCATACCAATGGCTCCCGCCTCTAAACTGCTTCACTCTTATATCTTCCTTGCGAAAATTAGGAAAGATCAGCTCTTTCCTTCTGCAAAATTGTGTGTAATCTACTGAGAAGGTGCTGCCTCCCACCGGATTGATATATACTGCACCATATTCCCTTATATCCTTCAGCTCCTTCATGCCCACCTCCATATTGAGGCCCCGGATCCCATCCAGAAAAGTGCCCTCCATGTTCTGTGCCTGAATGATGGCCGCCTGCATGAGCATGAAACTCCGGTTTCCCTCTATACTGGCCCGGATCCGCTCCTCTAAACTCATATTCTCAGGCCGTTTTCCGTCCTTATACATCATCAGGGCTCCCTCATACCTCTTGGCATCCGTTCTCTTGTGGTATTCTGTGAGTTGCTGCACATCCGTGATCTTCAGCCACCACCCTCCATCATAGACAAATAACCATTCCATGATCTTCTCCTTTCAAATTTCCTCGCTTATCCCCTTAGATTGCCCGCCCCTGGTGGGGCGGGATTGCATTTTACTGATTGATTTTGATTGAGAAGCAGACGGGCACCCGGAGCGCCGCGGAGCAACCGTAGCAGTCGACACTGCCGTTGCCGTCGACATTGCAAGCGCCGGTGGAGTAGCCCGCACACACCGACAAGAGCCACCAGTAGGCCCGGTCTCCTTCCTCTCCGGCCAGTTTTACCCGGTTCCGGGGATCCTTGAAGATCTCAAACTGCTGCCCCTCTTTCGCCTCTGAGGCCCAATCATCCTCAAATACCTCATATTCTGTGGGGAGCCAGAGCTTCAGCGGGTACCGCTCCTCTTTCCCATCCACAATCTGAAGGCACTCCCTCTCAGAGATCACGGCCTTCAGCTCTTCCGGCAGAATATTCCACACCACTTCATTCAGATATCGGCATAGATCTGATTCCTTGAAGCCTCCGGTATTATATCCGCTCTCATTCCATTTCACCCTCTGCTCCATACAGTTTTTGCTCACAAAGAGCACCTCTTTCTCTGTAATGTGTGCCACTACATAGGTGATCCGCTCTCCCGTTGTCAGCTCATCATGGATCTCATCACTCACCTTCAGGCCGCCGCCTGCTGCCATGGCCGCCACCTGGGCCCAATCCGTGCTCTCTGTCCTTTTCTTTGTGATTGTCTGCATAGTCTTATCCTCCTATATTTTCTCAGGCTGTTGGCCGCCTGCTGCCTTCTTTTCCATCAGATCCTCCACCATCTTCCCGGCACTTCTGGCTCCTGCTGCCACCAGAATCTCATGGATCCGCTTCATCCTCACCGTACCTATGCCTTTTATCAGACTAATGGAGACCATTGCCTTCTCTGTATTGAACGGATCCACCGCCCCCTTCTGGCCTGCCTCATATCCTGCTGCATAGCCCTGATCATAATATCCGGCAATGCACTCCTCCATGGAGTGATGATCCATTTTTCGGATCTGGTTGTACTTGCTCCGGTTTATCTCCACCGGCCTTTTCTTCTTTGCCATCCTGCTCCTCCTTATCCTTTCCATCCAGGCACCGGCATCCCTGCCTCTTTCCATGTCCGGTACCTCTCATATTGCTCAAAGTTTGGTGTTGTTTTAATCACCCGCCTATTCCCGCACCATCTCTGCATATGTTGGCACGTTTTGAAGTGCTGAAGCTGCTGCCTTGTGTAGATCTTCTCCACTCCCTTCAGCCAATGCCCTTTTGAATCCACAAATTTCTGCTTATCGTATATCATCACAAATGGCATATATCCCATTGCTCTCAGTGTGTAGATTCTGTATAAATCCTCAAAGTGAGTGCTCCAATGGTTCACAAGCACATACACACCCACATCCCTGGGCTTTTTCAGGCCGCTCTCTGTAAATTCCTGAAATTTCTCTATCAGGTTTTCCCTTGGATCATCCCATGCAAAGTGATAATCTTTCACCCGGATCCCCCTCAATGCCTCTATCACTTCATCATTCAGATATCTCACATCCATGCCGCCATTAAATTCCACATACGCTCCCGATCTTGCCAACTGATCCAGAAGGTTGATCCGATCCTTGCAGGCCAAAATATTCTGATCATACAGAATGATATTTTTCTGTCCGTTCCAAAACTCTGATAGATCCGCCACCTTCACCGATACCCGGCCATCCTTCTCAGGTGTTATGCAGAAAGAGCTATGATTGCACCGTGGGCACCCTCTTGTGAGCCATCCATATGCTGTATCTTTTGTGAGTTCAGGATATAGGGAGTAATCTGGATATATATGCTCTATCTCATCCGGGAGCTTATTCTTCAGATCGTACCCGCTCCCACCACGCCTCACATCATGGCATCTCAGCTCTCCCTCAGGTTCCTTTGATTCCGTGAAGATCTTGCTCATATAGATCCGGTCATATTCCAGGCTCACCTCTCCGCCCTGCTGCCACTGCACAAACTCCACCTCATCCCCTTCCTTTTTGTGGTATGCAGATAATTTCATCAGGGCCAGATTGGGGAAATTATGGCTATCCACTGGCAACAATCCTATTTTCATCCCTCTGCTCCTATACACTGTTTCAGCAACCCCACTGCATCATCAATATGGATCATATAGTTTCTGCTGTTTATGCTCCCGTACAGTTTCACTTTGTCGCTATCCATCAGGCTCTCACGGAACCGCTCCACAATATCGCCTCTTTCCTCCCGGTCCATTGCCACCATTATGGGCTCTTTTTCCTCATGCGGCGGATCCTCAATCTCCGCCGGCCTCTCTCCTTCATGCGCAGCGTTCTCCTGATCCACCATCTGCCCAAATATTGCCTCCAAAACATTCACCACAATAGAATTTCCTGCCTGGGCATATAACTGAGTATTGCTGTTTACGCCTGCTGCCGCCTCAAAATCTTCATCTGAGAATCCCATGAGCCGCCAACACTCTCTTGGTGTCAGTCTCCTGATCCTATACCTTTTCATCTCATCCACCTCTTTCATCTCCAATACCATATTTTCAGGATTGTTATTGCTCATTCTCCTTTTGTAATAACTCGCAATCTGGCACATACCCACATCAATCACTTTCGGCTTCACCATCCATGCGCAGCTTATTGGAATCTGTCTCTTCATCCCATACCTCCAATAACAAATTATCCTTTTGTACTGATGTGAGAGTATTGCACAATCCGCTGAATTGAGGTTCTAACCTCTGGGCTGTCTCCCCTCCGTCTTTATATCTTCCTCTCATGGCTACTATAACTCTTTGCATCCTCAACCTCTTCTTTCACCAGATACAGATAGGAGAATCCCCCGGTGTTTCCAACCGGCTGAGCCAACATACACATTGCTATTCCTTCCGCACTGTATACTCTGTTTCCTTGTCTGTACTGCTTTCCAAAATTTATCTCTCCAATTCCGCCCAAAAGTATCGGCATTTTACTATTCTTCATCCTCTACCTCCACAATGATGAATGGTTGCCGGTTCCCTCCCTGCATTGTGCTGAGGCATGGGCAGAGAGCATCTTTGTTGTAAACTCTGCCGACATTAGGATTTTCCCTTTTCTCTGTTGGCATTATGTTCCCATACTGCTCTATCTCCATCCTCTCTCACCTCCAAAATGCACACCGGATGCTTGTAGTCCGTTGCTGTGAGCGGCCTGCATATCCCCCCCCGCATCAAACACATCATCCTCTATGTGATACCGGAATTTTCCCGACTTCATCCTTCCTATAACCACCGGCCTTTTCTCTTCATTCATCTTTCCAGTTTCCCCGATTCCACCAGATCCGCAATGAGTTGAGTTGCTTTTTCTGAATCCACATAAAAGGATCCATCCACTTCAGGCTCCAAATAGTCTGCCATTGTCTTATTGAGCGGTACCGGCTCAGGAAATTCAAAAGAGAAATCTCCCAACACGGACACCATGAAGGCTCTTTGTCTGTTCTGTGCCACTCCATAATCTTTTGCGTTCAGGAATTGAGCATAATTTTTATACCCTTTCCCTTCCAAAAACTGCTGCCATGCCTTGAAATTGTGCATATTTCTTGCCTGCATCACCTGTGGCACGTTCTCCATCAATAGGATCTGTGGGAGTTCCTCCATCTCTCCCAGGAGCCTCTCAACCTCCCATAACATTCCTGATCTCGTTCCTGATCCTTTATCCATCCCCGCCATCTTCCCGGCCACGGAAAGATCCTGGCATGGAAATGAATATGTGAGAACATAGGTGTATCTGTCAGTGTCTACCACCTTCAGATCCTTGCCTGCTGCCGCCATTATGTTCACGATATTGTGAGTTGCCCGGATATTGTTGTATGTATCTCTCAGCCACTTCTCCGGCTTCTTTTGAATCTGCTCCTTTGCCATTGGCTCCTTGCCATCATTGGATATTCCATACTCAAACAAAATATCAATCAGCTCTCTTTTGATGATCCCCTCACTGTAATCTGTATCATCATCCGCAAAATGTATTGCCTTGTATGATGCCACCGCCTGCACCCACCACTCACATATCAGGTACTTCTCAAAATCTGCTCCTATATTCCGCAGCGCCATTGCCTGAGATCCTATCCCTGCAAAAAGTTCAATCAGCCTTATTGGCCCTCTAATTTTCAATGGTTCCATTGTTTTCTTCTCCTTCCAGATATTTTTTACAGATTGCACATTCACCTCATCCACGTTTCCACAATTACCGGATCATCACCCTCTGCTCTTGGGAATCTGGTCAAAAATCCTGCTGCCTGAATATCTTCCCTCATTTCTTCTAAAGAGAATTTCTGCATGGCTGTGTTGGTTGGATGGCATCCTGCTCCTTCCCATATTCTGCATAGATACATCTCAGGGAAATCTTTTGGGCTATCATATATCACTGCCATGGGCATCTTTATCCCTGAAAAGTCCACATTTTTCAGACTATCCACAAACTTACTCATCATCATCCACCTCCATATCCAGATAATTCTTTCCAAATTCCTGCTCCCAGAGTTCCCGGCCATACTTCTCTTCAAATGCTTTCTGGGCCACTTGCTTCAGATGCAGGGCCACCTCTGCATTATCGTGTGGGCTTTCCGACCCATGTTCGTGGTGCCGATCTGTGCATACATACCCCCATAGGCCATAGTGCTCCGCTTTCTTCCTGAAGGCACCAAACCGGCCATATACAAAATGGTGCTTATGCAGGCCCGTGTGCCTCAATTCTCCATAGTACCCCATCCGATCCGCCTCTTCACGGCAGAGGAAACACTCACGGCTCAGGGGATCAGTTCTCTTCTGTATGATGCTTTTAGCCATTGAGCACCTCCCTGAGCCCCTTCTCAATCTCCTGCTCCTCATATGCGGCCTGATCTTCTGAATAAATCACCGCCATATCTGCTATGGTGATCGGGATGCCCCACTCTCTGGCCTTCAGGATCTCTCCCTTCATTCCCTCTGATATAGGGCTGAAGATCCTCAGCTCCATGCAACCCTTCAGGAGATCCAACCCTATCCTCATGCCTGCTGCCCTTTGTGCTTTCACATCATCATTGAGCACCTGAGAATAAAACAAATGAGGGCAGATCGGGATCTTTCCCTCTTCGATCACCAACATACAGAAGAATTTTGCAAATTCCAAATTGGTGGCCTTATCTCCCCTGCTGCCATATTGTGAGCACACATAAACCTTTTCCATGCTCTCCTCTTTTTGCAGTTCCCTGAGCTTCACCTCTGCCTCATGG
>CAZKHW010000069.1:0-12092 GCA_964552525.1 uncultured Ruminococcus sp.
GAGGTATGGATACCCGTAGCAAAGAAAAAGGGATAACAACTCCCACAAGGTACCGTTTGTGCGTTGCTGAAACCATTTTAAGACATCCCTGTAAACTGAATCATGTGAAACCGCAGCATTGAGAGGATGTTGCGGTTTTTGGTTGGGATAACTATTCCGGTGAGGATTCCTTTTTTCAGCCACTTATTATTTATCGTTTAGAAACAATTTGTTAATATATTGGGAGTTAAAAAATGATATACTATAAAATGGTATATTAAATTTTTTTGATACAATCGTGAAAAGGAGCACATGTTATGAATTCTGTAAAGCGAACCCTTGCTGCTGTGACAGCGGCACTTGTCTGCATGACGGGCACACCTGCTGTACTGCCGGAGCTGGCGGATACTGCCGTGATGACGGCAAGTGCGGCAGACGAACTGACATACGGCGATGTGATCTATACACATGTACGCGATGGAATATCTATCTGTGGCTTTGTCAGTGGCGCAAAGAACGTTGTCATCCCAGAGGAAATTGAAGGAACAGCGGTTGTCTGCTGGGAATATGGTTGGATCGATGAGGATTCAGCAGTAGAAACAATTGAGATCCCGAACAGTGTTACAAGTATTTGCAAAATCCGGGGGGTAAGCATCGGTGCCACGGGAGATACCTCTTCTATGTTTGACCATTATCCGAACCTGAAAGCTGTGAATGTAGATGCCGGCAATGAACGGTATGTAAGTGATGATGGCGTCCTGTACGAGAATCTGGTTGACGAAGGGCTGTGGCTGCGTGGCTATCCGCCGGCAAAAACAGATCCTTCTTATACACTTCCGGACGCAGTAACTTCAATTAGCAGCAATTCACTGCGGAAAAATCCCTACCTGGCTGATTTGTATGTGACAGAAAAGAATACGACGTACACATCCTACGACGGCGTTTTGTATACGCAGGATGAGGAAGGTCAGACTATCTATGCTTTTTGTCCGTCCGGCAAGACATCTGTGGAGATCCCAGACACGGTAACGGAATTGCGCGGAAATAAATACTGGCCGATGTATTCCGATTTTTATGGATGTACAGCACTCGAATCTGTTGTGATCCCTGATTCTGTCAAGAGTGTTGAATGCAGCTGCTTTACCGGAACAAAAATGATGGAATCTCAAGCCGGTTCCGTACTGTATGCCGACACCTGGGTACTCGGCTATGACGGAGATGCAGGTGCAGAGCTTGTGATCAAAGACGGTACGGTCGGAATTGCTGAATACGCCTTTGGATGGGATGTTCATAGTGGTGATCAATGGTCCTGGATGGAGCAGGAGGGAATCAATGAATGGGGACCGAAATCGGTAGTGCTTCCTGATTCCATGAAATATATTAAGACAGGTGCATTTTCAGGCTGCCTTTCGCTGGAGAGTATCAATCTGCCGGAAAGTCTTGAAGAAATAGGTATGGAGGCGTTTGCATGCTGCGATAGATTGTCTGGCACCATGATCATTCCGGATGGCGTAACAGAGATCAGTGAGGGCGCATTCTCTGGATGCGAAAATCTGACGAGCATCGAGATTCCGGTGACTGTGATCGGCGCATGGGCATTTACCGACTGTACCAGTCTGGCGAGTGTCACGATCCCGGAGAGCGTGACCACGATCGGCGCATGGGCATTTTCCGGCTGTACCAGTCTGACGGGTGTCACGATCCCGGCGAGTGTGACGGAGATCGGCTATGGTGCATTTTATGGATGTACCAGCCTGACGGGCATAGAGGTTGACAGCGGCAATGAAAACTTTGTCAGTGAGGACGGCGTACTATTTGACAAGGATAAGAGGACGCTGATGCTCTGTTCCAGAGAAAAGGAGGACATTTGTGTCGTTCCGGAGAGCGTGACGGAGATCAGTGGTAGTGCATTCTCTGGCTGTACCAGTCTGACGGGCATAGAGGTTGACAGCGGCAATGAAACCTATGCCAGCGAAGACGGCGTGTTATTCAACAAGGATAAGACAGAGCTGATCTGCTGTCCGGGCGGAAAAGAAGGTGTTTATGTCATTCCGGAGGGTGTGACAATGATCGGCGATTGTGCATTTGAGGACTGTACTCGCCTGACAAGTGTCACGATCCCGGAGAGTGTGACGGAGATCAGCGATTGGGCATTCTCTCACTGCAGCAGCCTGACAAGCATCACGATTCCGGAGCGTGTGACGGAGATTGGCATGTATGCATTCTCTGACTGCAGCAGCCTGACGAGCATCACGATTCCGGAGAGCGTAACGGAGATTGGCTATAATGCATTCTCTGACTGCAGCAGTCTGACGAGCATCACGATTCCGCAGAGTGTGACAGAGATCGGCTATAGCACATTCTCTGACTGCAGCAGCCTGACGAGTATCACAGTTCCGGAAAGCGTGACGGCGATTGGAGAGTATGCATTCTGGGGCTGCACCAGCCTGACGTACATCACGATGCCGGAGGGTGTGACGAAGATCAACGGTGCATTCCAGCACTGTACCAGCCTGACAGACGTTTACTACGCAGGCACAGAGGATCAATGGAAGGCTGTTGAAATCGAAGAAGATGGCAACGAACCCCTCACCGCTGCAGCGATCCACTTCAATTCCACCGCTCCTGTAGAACCTAACCCACTCCCCGGCGATCTGACGTATGAAGTGAATACTGAAGGAACAATTTCTATTACCGGCTGCGATACATCAGCGGAGGTTGTGGAGATTCCGGCGGAAATTGACGGGAAAGCAGTGACGAAGATTGACGATTGGGCGTTCCATGGCTGCACCAACCTGACGAGTGTCACGGTTCCGGAAAGTGTGACTGAAATTGACACTGGAGCGTTCTATGACTGTACCAACCTGACGAACATCACGATTTTGGAGGGTGTGACGGTAATTGGCTGGAGTGCATTCGAGAACTGCACCAGTCTGACGAGTATCACGATTCCAGAGAGCGTGACGAAAATTGACGGCACGGCATTCTCTGGCTGTATCAACCTGACAAGCATCACGATTCCGGAGAGCGTAACGGAGATTGGTGCTTGGGCATTCTCTGGCTGTACCAGCCTGACAAGCATCACGATTCCGAAGAGTGTGACGGAAATCAGCGAACGTGCATTTTATGACTGTACCAGCTTGACGAGCATCACGATTCCAGAGGGGGTAACGGTGATTGAAGATTATGCATTCATGGACTGTACCAGCCTGACGAGCATCACAATTCCGGAGAGTGTGACGGCGATTGATGAGTTTGCATTCTCTGGCTGTAAGGGTCTGACGGATGTTTACTACGCAGGTACACAAGAGCAATGGAACGCAATCGAAATTGGTTTGGGCAACACTCTCCTCTCCGATGCAACCATCCACTTTAATCCCACCACACCTGTAGAACCCGACCCACTCCCCGGCGATCTGACGTATGAAGTGAATACTGAGGGAACAATTTCTATTACCGGCTGTGACAAATCAGCGGAGGTTGTGGAAATTCCGTCGGAGATTGATGAGAAAGCAGTGACAGAGATCAGCAATTATGCATTCAAGGGCTGTACCAGCCTGACGAGTGTCACGATTCCGGAGAGTGTGACATCTATTGGCGTTTGGGTGTTCTCTGAATGTACCAGCCTGACGAGTATCACGATTCCGGAAAGCGTAACACATATTGACAATGGTGCATTCAAAGGCTGTGCCAGTCTGACGAGCATCACGATTCCGGAAAGCGTGACTGTGATCGGCAATTATGAATTCGAGGACTGTATCAGTCTGACAAGTATCACAATTCCGGAGAGTGTGACAAAGATTAGCTGGCGTGCATTCTCTGGCTGCACCAATCTGACAGATATTTATTACACAGGCACAGAAGAACAGTGGAACGTAATCAAAATTGATCCTCATAACGAACCCCTCACTGCCGCAGCGATCCACTTCAATTCCGCACTTCCTGCCAAACCCGATCTTCCCCTTGGCGATGTGAATGAAGATAACGCCATCGACGCCGGCGATGCAGCAGCGATTCTGATCGCGGCGGCGCAGATCGGCGCAGGCGAAGATCCCGAATTGACCGAGGCACAGCGAAAGGCTGCGGATGTGAACAATGACGGCAATATCGACGCAAGTGATGCCGCAGTCATTCTGATGTATGCAGCGGCTGTGGGCGCAGGAGATCTGACTGCGGACATTGAGGATTTTATCTGAACAGATCGGACAAGCGCACCGGTAATCTCATCAGGATGCGTCAAAGAAGAACAGCCGCAGTTTCCCAGCGATGCGGCTGTTTTTTTATACTGATCCCCCAAAATCGGACGTCTATCGGATCTTGGGGAAAGAATATATCAATTCCGGTCACATATAATGTGAACATGGGAGTTGGTAGAATGAAGAGAGATCAGACGAAAGAGACAGTTCTTGAAGCAAGTGATCCGGCTGCATTCAGGCTGCTTCTCAAAATCGGCATCTATAAAAGTCTGTACGCTAAAGGTCTGATAAGCCAGACGCAGCTCGTCAGGCTCATAGAACACCAGAAACGGGGTAACAGGGAATGCCGTTAAGAGTTGCCGCATATTGCAGAGTTTCAACAGATAAGGACTCGCAGATCAATTCTCTTGAAAATCAGCGCAGGTTCTTTACAGATTATATCAATCGGAACGAAGAATGGACACTGGTGGAGGTATATTATGACGAGGGCGTAAGCGGTACGTCAACACTGCATCGTGAGGGCTTCAACCGCATGATTGATGATGTATATGCAGGTAAAATTGATCTTATTATAACAAAGGAAGTCAGCAGATTTGCAAGAAATACAGTGATAACTCTTGACTATACGCGAAAGCTGAAAGAACAAGGGGTAGGAGTTATATTCATTAATGACAACATCAATACGCTTGAACCTGACGGAGAACTGAGACTGACGATCATGGCGAGTATGGCACAGGAGGAAAGCCGTAAGACTTCTGAGCGTGTAAGCTGGGGACAAAGACGCCGTATGGAACAAGGGGTAGTGTTCGGCAGAAGTATGTTGGGGTATGACGTAAAAGATGGTAAACTCTATATCAATCAGGAGGGTGCTGAGATCGTCAGGCTGATGTTTCATAAATATGTAAACGAGGGTAAGGGAACGCATGTCATAGCCAGAGAACTGAAAGAAGCAGACATACATCCGATGCGTGTAAAGGAATGGAGCAATACAGTTATTCTCAGGCTTTTAAGTAATGAAAAATATGTTGGCGACCTTTGTCAACAGAAAACCTTTACACCCGATTATTTGACACATAAAAAGAAATACAACAGAGGAGAGAAAGAAAAAATATACATAAAAAATCACCATGAACCGATCATTGACCGTAGTACATGGGAGAAAGCACAGAAAATTCGTGAGTCTCGCACACTGACAGACGAACAGAAGTCGAGACATAGCTGCCGATATTGGTGCAGCGGAAAAATAGTGTGCGGCGAGTGTGGAGAAAGATTTGTCAGCCGTACAAAAAAACTGAAAAACGGTATCGGATATAAAGCATGGCGATGTGCAGAAAACGCCAAATATGGGGGAGAAAAGATTAATAAATTCGGTGATAAGGTGGGGTGTGACAATCATTCTGTGAATGATTCGGTACTGCTGGAGGCTGCGGCTTATGTACTGCATTTTTTGAAAATTAATCAGAAAGAGTTGATCTCAGAAATGATTTCTGAAATACGTACTGTATGCAGTGTTCCTGAAAAAGTGGATACCAAAATGCTTCGGGAGAATATCCGCAAGCTTGAAGGCAGGAAACATACACTTCTTGACAGGCATCTGGAAGGAGTGGTCAGCGTTGAGGATTATAAAAGGCAGAATCAGTATTATGACGAACAGCTTTCTGAGATCAGATCAAAAATAGACCGTTGTGATCAGATGCAGCCGGAGCTTGATTATCAGGCTCGGCAAATGGAGAGGTGTATTGATGCTGCGAAGAAGTATCTTGATTTTGAAAATGCTGACGAGCATATCTGCGGCGAGGTTCTGGAGAGGATCACAGTTTCCAGAGAAAGAATACTGGAGATCAAGCTGAAATATGTTCCGTCGGTAAAGCTGCGGTACAGCGTATCGGGCAGAGGAGAAAATTACAAAGCCAAGTTTGAACTTCTGATTTGAATATGAGGACAGCCTGCTTCACAGTCGTGTGAAGCAGGCTTTTTTAATTGCTCCTGAAGAAATTCACAATCATAATTTTCCTTTTTTGAGCCATTCTTACCGTTTGCGCTGTTCCGCTTCGCTGTCTGTCAGGATTCCAATAGCAGAAACAGCCGTCGGCAAGCTCTACAAGACGAGCATTGCGCACTTTCATACAGCCCTTATAGAAGTGCTCAGATGTGTATTCTACTCCATCAGCCAACCCAAGAATGCGGTAAAATTCAGCCTTTTCTTCCTCAGACCAATTTTCTGTCTGTTCTTCATTGGGACAGGGCAGGATCAGATGAAGTTTGATATGGGGGTAGACTTCACGCAGTTTCAAAACAAGCGCAGACGATACCGTATCAAATCCCACCGCCCCACCAGCATAGAAGTCCGATACACCATTCTTTACCGCTTCCTCCAGACTTTGATAAAGCCTTTTCGATAACGTCTCGGTTTCCGATAGCTTTCTGTGTCCTGTAAAACAAATTGATTTCATAAAATACTCCTTTTTGAATGAATTGTTGAAACGGACGTATAATACAATTATATCCTATCACGCTGGATATGTCAAGAAAACCTGCCGGTTTAACTATACGAAAAACATTTACATATATGGTACAATTATATATGGAATGGTGGTGAGCTAATGAGATTTGAAGAAAAGTTTGCAGAGCGTCTGTCACAGTTACGGCTTGCAAAAGGCGTATCAGCAAGGGATATGAGCTTGTCTATCGGACAAAGTGCAGGATATATCAATAACATTGAAAATAAGAACAATCTTCCGTCAATGTCGGCTTTTTTCTACATTTGTGAGTATCTTGAAATCTCTCCGCAGGATTTTTTTGATCTCGATAATCGAAATCCCGAAAAGCTCAACGAAATAGTGGGATACCTAAAGCAAGTCGATGATGAGCAGCTCGATCATCTTATCGGCATTGTCAAAGGGCTTATAAAATAAGAATAGGAAACAGAACCAAGCAAGGCTGGTGCACCATTCGATGTATCAGCCTTGCTCCTTTATACATTACAGATTACAGAAATATTTCGTATCAGATCAAGAAAATACGTGTGCAAAATAGCCACCGATACACCTATATCCGTCAAAAGTCCCTTGATCTCGTTGGTCGGCATCGAATACCGCTGATTGAGATACCGCAGGGATGCGCCCAGTTCACCATCCGGTCCGCCGGGCTGTCAAAAGATATACTCAATGGATACGCTTTTCCTGCCGGTATCGAAAGCAATCGACCGGATGATCGAACGAAGCGTCTCATTCTTTAGAGCATCCGGTGCGTCTGAGCGATACAGACCAAGGGCGGTTATGATCGCCGCGCGAATGGCATGCTGTATGTCGTCCGGACTGCATTCCGGCGTTTCTTTCCGAATCTGCTCCTCAAGCGCATTGATCCTTGCCTGAATCCTTGCTTTGTTCTCCCGATACTCCTCAAGTGTATCGATCCCCGCTGTGTACGCCTCTTTTACGCGCTGGAGCTGGATCTGTAGTCTGGAAATCGCTTGCTGCATCTGCTCGCCCTGCTCTGGAGGTCTCCCCTGCTCCCGTGCAAGCGTCACATGAAGATTGCCGGACAGCGAATCAGCCTCGAGCTGATCCTGAACGAGTTTGTCAAGCTTCTGCATCGTGATAAAATGTGATACCTTGCACACGCCCTTTGCATAGCTGTGACACTGCAAGCCGCCGTTCCCTCCGGATACCATGGTCGAGCCGCATGTGCCGCAGCGTACAAGCCCTTTCAGCGGAAACATATGACCGTGACCCGGATGCGCTTTGTACGGATGACTCCGTCTCCATGCATCCAGCCGTTCCTGAACACGGTCAAAAAGCTCCTGAGAAATGATCGCCTCATGCGTTTCCGGTGTGATGATCGTCTGCTCCGAGATCGTCTCCCAATGCCGTGCCCTCACCTTTTCAGGCGTCCAATGTGTCACGCCGGTGTATACGGGATTTCTAAGCATATACTCCAGTGACCGGTACGTCCATGGCTTTCCATAGCCGGTCGTGATCCCCTCAGCATTGATGGCATGGGTGATCCGTCTCAGCGGCTCTCCCCCGTCGTATGTCTGGAAGATACGGCGGACAACCGCCGCTTGCGTTTCATCTATCACCACCTTTCCGTTCTCCGCACGATACCCATAGGC
The DNA here is from genome assembly GCA_964552525.1 of uncultured Ruminococcus sp. Taxonomy (GTDB): domain Bacteria; phylum Bacillota; class Clostridia; order Oscillospirales; family Ruminococcaceae; genus UBA3855. Next base: position 8,290 of record CAZKHW010000069.1, read on the forward strand.
AGGACGGCCAAGTGTGCCGCCTCGTCTTGCCTTTTCGGACATGCCGCGCACCACCTCCTCTGCAAGGTTGATGCTGTAGTACTCATCCATTGCCTCCAGAAGCGCCTCGATCAGGATGGACGTTTTATCCTCGCCAAGCTGCTCGGAGATCGAGATCACTTCGATGCCGCATTGCTTTCTCAGCATCGACTTGTAGACGATGCTGTCCTCACGGTTTCGTGCAAACCGTGAAAATTTCCAGACAAGGATCGCATCAAACGGCTTCGGCTTTGTTTTTGCCGTCCCGATCATCCGCTGGAATCCAGGCCGCTTTGTACTGCGTCCGGAGATGCCTTCGTCAGAAAAGATATACTCCTCCGGAATGATATAGCCGTTTTTCCCGGCATACGCAAAAAGTGCCTTGCGCTGGCTCTCCGGAGAGTACTCGATCTGATCCTCCGTGCTGACGCGAATATACGCTGCTGCAATTTTCAAAATTGCTCCCTCCTTATCGAAAGTTCCGCCCGATTTTACCGAGCCGGTCACTGTCTCACACCATTCTATGCGCCGTCTGCGGCGGCTATCAAAATATCGGAAACCCGAAATTCTTCCCATTGCAGAAATGAATGCTGCATAGGACAAAATTCCTGCCCCATACATTTTTTCGGAGGTGTTGCAGTATGGCAGAAAGCACAGTACGCATGCCGGACGGTACAGTACGTCCTCTTTCCTCTTTTACGGAAGAAGAACGCGCAGAGATGCGGAAAATCCTATCCGCACGGATCTCAAAAGTGATCGAGGAGTATGTGCGGTGTCATCCTGAGCAGTATGATCAGATCGTGGAGGCACTGTGTAACATCCCCGGAGCTGAAATCGAGGATGCCCAATAACAGAAGGGAATCCTCTCCTGCCCCCCTCTCTAAAGAGAGGGGGGGCGGCGGTGTTTACATGAAACTCACAATAATTGGCGGAAAAATGGATTTCCGTGTTTTCCGATTACAAAGCACTTGACATATTGTACAAAATGTGTTATAATAGATTTGTTCTTGTCGGAGTGTGTCCCGACAGAGCCTTGCGACCGCTTTTCCTTGCGAAAAGCTCAGCCCATACGGACAGGCGGGGCGAAAGCCGAAACCGCGGTATATCGCCGCAATTGATTGAGCGTGCATGCTCGAAATTTTATAAGATGATTACTTTATAATCAACGATCGCTTGTGAAATGGTCAATGAAATCGGCAGAAGTCCGGCAGCAGCCTTATCCCCCCGGCTAAGGTATGCACAGTACTGGAAATACAATTTTTCTGCGGATAAGGCTGTATCGGCTTTATCCGCTGTTTTTTAGGACGGATGATACCATGAATCTCGATAAACAGAAATCTGCACCGGTCTACGAGGCGCTCGAACGCTTCCGCAGACAGCGCGTCGTTCCTTTTGATGTTCCCGGACACAAGCGCGGCCGCGGCAATCCCGAGCTTGTCAAGCTCCTCGGAGAGCAGTGCGTTTCGCTTGATGTCAACTCCATGAAACCGCTGGATAACCTCTGCCACCCCGTGTCCGTCATTATGGATGCGGAGCAGCTTGCAGCCGAGGCATTCGGCGCAGCACATGCCTACTTCATGGTCGGCGGCACGACCTCCGCCGTGCAGAGTATGGTGCTGACTGCCTGCAAACAGGGCGACAAGATCATCATGCCGCGCAATGTACACCGGAGTGCCATCAATGCACTGGTGCTGTGCGGTGCAGAGCCTGTCTATGTCAATCCGGATGTGGATGCGCACATCGGCATCGCTCTGGGCATGGAGATCTCCGATGTGGAAAAGGCAATCAAGGCGCATCCGGATGCTACGGCGATCTTTGTCAACAATCCGACCTATTACGGCATCTGCTCGGATCTGCGCTCCATTGTGCGACTCGCCCACGAGCATGGCATGATGGTGCTGGTCGATGAGGCGCACGGCACGCACCTGTCCTTCCACGAGGAGCTGCCCGTTTCGGCAATGGAGGCTGGCGCGGATATGGCTGCCATCTCCATGCACAAATCCGGCGGAAGTCTGACACAAAGCTCGATCCTCCTGCTAAACGACCACGTCAACACGCGCTATGTCGAGCAGGTCATCAACCTCACGCAGACCACGAGCGCATCCTATCTGCTGCTTTCGAGTCTGGATATTTCCCGGCGAAACCTTGCCCTGCGCGGTCGGGAGAGCTTTGAAAAGGTGCGCCGGATGGCAGAATATGCGCGCGAGGAGATCAACTCCATCGGCGGCTACTACGCCTACGGCAAGGATCTGGTCAACGGTTCGAGTATCTTTGACTACGATGTTACCAAGCTCTCCGTGTACACGCGTGACATCGGGCTGACCGGCATCGAGGTGTACGACCTTCTCCGGGATGAGTACGATATCCAGATCGAATTCGGAGATATCGGCAATATCCTTGCCTATATCTCCATCGGCGACCGCATCCAGGACATTGAGCGTCTGGTCGGTGCGCTTGAGGACATCAAGCGTCTGTATGCCAAACCCGTTTCCCGTCTGCACAATGCGGAATACATCACGCCTCTGGTGGCTGCAACGCCGCAGAAGGCATTCTACTCCGACAAGACACTCATCCCGATCCGGCAGACACCGGGGCGCATCTGCGGCGAATTCGTCATGTGCTATCCCCCCGGCATCCCGATCCTTGCACCGGGTGAAATGGTGACCGAGGAGATCGTGGATTATATTCTCTTTGCCAAGGAAAAGGGCTGCTCGATGCAGGGACCGGAGGACGGCACGCTCGAACGGCTGAATGTGCTTGTTTAAAAACTATTTGCTAAGGAGGAATCCCACATGGATTTCTGGTTCTCCGAAATGCACACCCACAACGTGAAAATGTCGATCCGCGTGGAACGGCAGCTATTCTCCGGACAAAGCGACTTTCAGCGCATTGACGTGTTTGATTCCGTGGAATTCGGAAGATTCCTGACCTCGGACGGCTCTGTCATTTTCTCGGAAAAGGACGAGTTCACCTATGACGAGATGATCGTCCACGTTCCGATGGCGGTGCATCCGCATGTCAGAAAGGTGCTCGTCATCGGCGGCGGCGACGGCGGCGTGGCGCGTGAGCTTTCCTATTATACAGAGATCGAGGAGATCGACGTGGTAGAGCCGGACGAGCTGTTTGTCAAGGTGTGTCAGGAATTCTTTCCGGACAATGCACGCGGTCTGGATGATCCGAGAGTCCGCCTGCATTACCGTGACGGTCTGCGGTTTCTCCGCGGCAAGCAGGATGAGTATGATCTGATCATCAACGATTCCACCGATCCGCTGGGACACACGGCAGGACTGTTCACCAAGGAATTCTATGGAAGCTGCTACAAAGCACTGCATGAGGACGGCATCATGGTGTACCAGCACGGCTCGCCGTTCTTTGACGAGGACGAGGATGCCTGCCGCGCCATGCACCGCAAGGCATACAAGAGCTTCCCCATCAGCCGCGTCTACCAGGCGCACATCCCGACCTGCCCCTCGGGCTACTGGCTGTTCGGTTTCGCATCGAAGAAGTATCATCCGCTGCGCGATCTCAATGCCGTGCGCTGGCGTGAGCGAGGTCTGAAAACCTGGTATTACACCACCAATCTCCACATGGGCGCATTCATGCTGCCAAAGTACGTGGAGGAGCTGCTGGAGGAGGAGGAATCCAGAAGAAGCTGATTTTTCGGCAAATCCATCCTGAAATTTTTACAAGGAGGTCAACCCCTATGAAATTATTAGTGATCGGCTGCGGCGGTGTTGCAACCGTTGCCATCCACAAGTGCTGCCAGAATCCGACCTTTACGGAGA
>CAZKHW010000070.1:0-12089 GCA_964552525.1 uncultured Ruminococcus sp.
CTTGAAGCTGGCGAGAAGATTTCAGCGGCTGCCGATATGATTCAAGATTCAAATCCGCCTTTGGAAACCGCTGGCTGGTCGGCTATCGCCGAACCAGCTTTGCCCTCTTGCCGTAGGCAAAGGGCATTGCGGACACCAGAATCCGATGCAGCGTCCTTGCTAACTCGCAAGTGCGGACTCCGCGCTCACCACGCCGATTTCAAAAATACAGCAAATCTGTTGACATTTTAGAGTAAATGTTGTATAATAAAGACAGAATCATAACAACCAGAAAAGGGAAGTGATCGTATGAAAAACCTTGACAGCAGTGCGGAGAGTTTCCAGATCAAGTTTGAGAAGTTCCTGATCGGATGTGAGGCTGTGGAAAAGGCGACGCTTTGGGATGCCAACACCTACGGCGGGATGCCGGACTTTTATGCCGGACTTCTGGTGAGCATCATCCTGCGCACCATCACGGCGGATGGCTGGATCAGCGACCGCGAGGTGGAGTACCTTGATGCGCTGTTCGGCTTTGAATATGAGAGCAACGAGCTGGAGCAGGTGTATGAGAGCTGCTCCGAGATGCTCCGGAGCACTGACTTTGAGAAGGATCTGTCGGACGGTATCGCGCTTTTGCGTGAAAATAATGTGCGTCTTGCAGATGCCTTTGTCGAGCTGACGGTGCTTGTCTGTGATATCATTGTCAGATCGGATGGCTTTGTCACGGACGAGGAGAAGGAAGAAGTCTGCAAGATCCGCGCCATGATTGCCTGAACGGCATTCTCCGGCAGAAAAACAGGAAATCACCTCCGACCCTCGGGCGTTTGCTGCCCGGGATCGGAGGTGATTTTTGTATGCGTATCAGTCTGTCATATACTTCTGGATGAACTCGTCCATCGGCAGAGGCTTGGAGTAGTAATAGCCCTGGAAACTCGAAACATTGCCGTACTGCCGCAGGAAATCGCGCATCTCGGCTGTCTCGACCCCCTCAATGCATATCTCCGCGTTGAACGATTCGGCAAGACTCGAGATGAACATCACGGTACTCTGGTCGGATTTGTCGTTTTCGACATTTTTGACATATTCGCGGTCAATTTTGATGGTATCGACCTGCAGCTCGCGCAGAATGCCCAGTGAGGAGAATCCCGTTCCGAAGTCATCCAATGCGACCTTGATGCCGTGTTCGCGGAAGATGCGGAACATATTCTTCAAAAGCCCGATGTCCAGCATGCGGCAGCGTTCGGTGATCTTCAGACACAGGTTCTGCGGCGGAAATCCGGTCTCCTCCAGCAGTCCGATGACCTCGCTGGCAAACGTGCTGATCTCAAGCTGCGCATAGGAGAGATTGACGTTCATGACGAAATGGGGGTACTTCTGGACAAGCAGCTTGCCGTCCTCCAATGCCGTGCGCAGGATCCAGCGTCCCAGCTCCGGGAACAGCGTGTCCTGCTCCAGCACCGGAATGAACTGGATGGGCGAAACCGTGCCGTAATCATTATTCTTCCAGCGAATAAGTGCCTCCATGCCCTTGAGCTGATCGGTACGTGCATCCATGATGGGCTGGTAACACAGGTAGAAACCCTTGCAGTTTTCTGCAACGCTGTTGCGGATGACATTCAGCTTTTCGATGTACAGACGGTTTTCGTCCGTGAGCGCATCGGCAAAGACCACCGCATCACCCAGACGCTTATCCTTGGATTCGTAGTAGGCATATTTCAGACAACTGTATACCGTCTTGGTGCTGATCTCAAAATTGTCGATGGTGACCACGCCGGCATTGAGCGAAAGGCTCACACGCTCGTTCTCCACACTGAACTGGTGCGCCATCGCAGACTGGATGCGTTTGTAGACGCTGCACATCTCCTCGGCGTTCAGAACGCGCGAGATGACCGCAAATTTCGTGCCATCCATGCGGTAAACCGCACCGTTATTCGCAAATTCGTGCTGAAGCGCGTTGGCAATAGAACGCAGCACGCTGTTTCCGAACGTGTAGCCGTAGATGTCGTTGATGTTCGAGAATCCTGTCAGACCCAGCAGCAGCACCACACTTTTTTCCTGATTCCAGAAGAGGCTTTTGAGGTCATCAAAAAAGCCATAAAGACTGCGCAGTCCTGTTACAGTGTCGATGTAGCTGAGCAGCCCGTGGTTCTGGATCGCTCCGGCAAAATAAGCGGCATTGCCTTGTACATCGTGGATGACCACGCCGCGGCAGGTGCAGACAGCATAAGAGCCGTCCTTTGCCTGGGCGCGGTACTGCATGTCATGTCCGGAATGATCGCCTGAAAAAATGGCAGCGATGCTCTTGGAGTAGGTTTCGCGATCCTCCGGATGGATATGCTCAGCCCAGATATCACCGGCGTTTTTCATATACTCGCCCGGCAGGTTGAAGTAATCCACAGCACTCTTTGACCAGCGTGATACATCCTCGTTCATGTCACACAGGTACACGTACTTTCCTTCTGCGATGATGGAAAATGCCTCAAACAGGTTATCAAGCCGTTTTTTCTTATCATCTTTCATTGCTGTTTCCTCCGAATGCACACCAGTGGGCAGTGCGGCGAATCATTTATATGATTCAGGTAATGATAAATTATGTCTCAAATGCAAGTGTGTCAGCAGACGCATACAACCCGTCTGCTCAAAACTATTTATAATTTTATTGTAGCACAAAACGGAACAAAAGTCAATCAAATGCGATGATCTTCCGGAAATTTTTTTTGCAATTCCGTAAAAGACGAAAACGGCATCGCAGACTGCACAGGATGGGCGGCTTTCCAGTCAAGTGCTTTCTGTGATTTTTCAACGCAGGGATTTGACAAATGTCACGATCTGTGGTAATATGATAGAGAACAATCAGAATTTGTGACGTGATTATGCACAAAATATTGTGAAACACTTGTGCAGAACGCTAAATTTTCAAAAAAGTGTCAGGATCGGGCGGTCTGATGTGTATAGAGAGCAGAAGACCACGAAAGGGTCAGATACGAAAGGAGGAGATCAGATGCTATTGGCCAACCAGAGCGATTCCGGCACAAATGCCGGAACAGACAGATCGCATATTCGTATGACGGGCATGAGCTTTGAGGCGGTCGATCGGTACAAGGATGCCGTCTACCGTACAGCTCTGACCGTTACGGGCAATTTCGCGGATGCGGAGGATATCATGCAGGATGTATTTCTGGCATATTTTCAGTCGCATCCGCGGTTTGAGAGTGCATCGCATGAAAAAGCATGGCTTTTGCGGTGTACGATCAATGCATCCAAAAATCTTCTGCGAAGTGCCTGGAATCGCAGGAGAAGTGATATGGATATCACAGAGATCTCGGGTGCAGAGCAGAATGAGGAGGGTTCCGAGGTGCTTGCGGCAGTCATGAAACTGCCGGAACGCTACCGGACGGCGATCTATCTGCATTACTATGAAAACTATTCGGTCAGAGAGATCTCGAAGATCACGGGACGTTCGGAGGCTGCTGTCGGGCAGCATCTGAGCCGGGGGCGTGCAAAGCTGCGAAAGGTATTGGGAGGTGAGAAGTCATGAGCGTAAAACGAAGCATTCAAAAGGCGTACGATCCCATCCATGCACCCGAGGATGTCATCGAGCGCATGAAACAGGAGCTGTACCAGAAGGATCTGAACCAGGACGAGGAGCACGAGATCTTCCATGTGGAGACAGCGCCGCGCCTGGGGTTTGTAAAGTATTTCATGTACACAGCGGCAGCGGTCGCGGTCTGCTGTGGTATGGGATATGCGTTCCTGAAGGCGCAGGACTACAGGATCGATTTCCACCCCACCAAGGCGGTTTATACAGAGGCGGTGCAACAGTATCAGATGCCGGATGTGATGGGACTTACCAAAAACGAAGCAGCCGCGCTTCTGGGACACGCCGGGATCACTTGGGAGATGCAGTATGCATCGTCCGATCAGCCTGCCGGCACGGTGATCGCGCAGAGCGTTGAAGCCGGTGGGACAGTCGATCCGGAGAAATCTGTCTTAATTACCGTTGCTGAATAATTCGCTCAAAGCTGTCCATACTATGTTCGACGGGGTACAAAACCCCGACGGCAGGTCAGGACGGAACGCCGCACATTCCGGCAGGGACCTGTTCGGGATGTGCGGAGATGGGAGCGATAGGTATGTCTAAGAAGAATAGCGGCGCATCCAACAATGCATCCAACAAGCAGCGGATGAACGGCGGCGAGGACGAGGTTGAGAACGATTCCTCCTCGAACCACTGCGGCAACAACTGACCAGATGCTGTAAAGCAGCGGATTCTGGCAGACATGTGAACCAACAAAATTCCCGAAACCCTGTAAGGTGTTTCGGGAATTTTGCTATGAAAGGTGTGATTAGGAGAAAGCATTGGTCAACGGCATGCCGTGCAGCCTCTGTTAATCATCCAGGAGGGTGAAACGATACTGATCGCCGACCCGATCCATGAACATGATCTTGGGACGAACCCATACACTGCCGTCATCGTCACTGCGGTAAACGACCATATCCTCAAGCGTCTCGCTGTGCGTTGCCACGCCCAGAACGGTGTATCTGCCGCCCTTGAAGTGGCGGTAATGCTGTCCCTCCTGGATCTCACGCGCAGTTTCCTGTACAGGCTCTGCCGGCTCCGGCTGGAGGTTCACGATGTTATCGTGTACCAAAATCATGGAGGAGAACGGCTCCATGTGAACGCAGGCGTTGCCGCCCTCCACGTGTACGCCGTTGCCGCTGAGGACATCGACCAGACCATCGAACTGTGTGCCGAACTGGCAGTCGAACGGCTGATCGTCAAGATTCAGGCAGACGTAGACGGTCTGTCCCTCCAGCTCCTTGGCAAATACCATCTGTCGGTTACGAATGATGACGGTGCGGTACGAGCCGGTACGCAGTGCCGGATAGGCTCTGTAAATGCGTCCGAGCTTGACGATGTGCTGGTACAGTGCCTGATTTCCCTCGCCGTCAACCAGGTTGAGACAGGGACGAAGCGGTGCATCGGCATCGGCGCCCTGCCCCTTGCGTCCCTCGATGCCGAACTCCGAACCATAGTAAATGGAGGGAATGCCGGGCATGCAGTAGAGCAGCGTGTAGGCGGTGAACAGATAACGCTGGTCTGTGACCGTGCTTGCCAGACGGTTGACATCGTGGTTGTCCACGAAGGTGTACAGCTTGATGTTGCGGTAAATGCCGCCGTTTGCGCCGCACTGGCGGTTGATGGAATAGTCGATCTCGAAGAAATTCTTATCGTTGTGCGAGGAGTAGATGCCCTTGTAGCACTCGTAGTTGGTGACGGAATCGAGCATCTCCGGATTTGCCCAGCGGTTGTAATCGCCGTGGATGATCTCGCCCATGAGCCAGAACTCGGGGTTCTTTCCCTTGCAGAAGCTCCGGATGCGCTTGAAGAAATTGAAGTCGATGCAGTCAGCCGCATCAAAGCGGATGCCGTCGATCTTGAATTCATCCATCCAGTATGCCACCGCATCGAGGAGGTGATTGCACACATCCTGATTCTGGAGGTTGAGTTTGACGAGATTGTAGTGACCGTTCCAGCCCTCGTACCAGAACGGATCGCCGCACGGAGAAGAACCGCCGAAGTTGAGGTTCTGGAACCACGAGCAGTAGGGGGAGTTCTGCCCCTTTTCCTGAATATCGGTGAAAGCCCAGAACTTTCTGCCAACGTGATTGAATACACCGTCAAGGATGACGCGGATGCCAGCCTCGTGCAGCTTTTCGCAGATATGCTTGAACATTTCATTCGTGCCCAGACGGCGGTCGATCATTTTGTAGTCGGTGGTATCATAGCCATGCTCAACGGACTCAAAGACCGGACCGAAGTAGATGGCATCAACATTCATTTCCTGAAAGTGCGGGATCCATTCAAGGATCTTCTCGAGACGATTGATCGGCTCGCCGCCCTCGTTGAATTTGGGTGCGCCGCAGAAACCAAGCGGATAGATGTGGTAAATGATCGCATTTTCAAACCAACTCATACTATAGTAAACTCCTTAACTTTTCAGCATCTCCGACCGGATGAGAGTGTCCGGGGTGCTGTTATTTTTCGGGGCAGCCCTCCAGATAATAGGTTGCCTCCATGTCCGCGACATTGAGCGCGAACGCGAGGGGAAACAGCTCGAATGCCTTGCCGATGCTGTTCTTGTCCTCAATGCCTGAGAAGCCCATGTGATATCGGATCGCGAACGCCTCCTCACGGGAAAGCCGCATATAACTCGAAATGATATACACGGATTTCTCGCCGTGACCGTAGGGCAGGGTGTCATCCACCGTATAATACGGAACTTTTTCCCAGATGCCCTGTGCATTTTTGGCATTGCGATAGTCGATCTTATAAAAATTGAGCTTACAGATGTCATGCAGGAGCGCCACAAGCGCGACAGTCTCCTCGCTGTAGTCCATACGGTACAGCTCCTTGGTGCGCGGACGCGTCAGGTAATCAGCAAGACAATGGTACACATTGACGCTGTGTTCGACCAGACCGCCCTCGTGTGATCCGTGAAACCGTGTGCTTGACGGCGCAGTGAAAAAATCACTGGCATCACCCATCAGATACTCTAAGAGCTTGTCTGATCCCTTGCGTTTGATGTTGTCCTGGTAGATCTTGATAAACTCATCTCTGGCACCCATGCGCTGTTCCCTCCTGCTCTGTCAGACGTCCTACCTATTATACCAGATTTAATTTCTGAATGCAAGTGTTTTGTGAAAAAACAGGCATCACGCACATCCTTCCACCTCCTTCATTGTGCAATATGCACATTGCTGTGAAAATGATGCATTACAAACAGTATTTTACAAAGGAAAGATACACAAAACCATCGGGATAAAATGCGCTTCGATGGGTATACTGTTACGGAGCCGTTTTAAAATGAGGCGGCTCAACCGGAAAGGAGATGACCCCATGAAGCATAACATGCTGCTGACACTTGCGGCAGTTGCCTGTGCAGTCTGCTGCACAGCCTGCGGCGGAAGAATGTCAGGTAAGGATACAGCCAGCCGATCCGATGTAACGACGGTGCATACTGATCGCGGCACAGAGGCGGCAACAGACCGCGGCAATGTTGGCGATGACGCCAAGGATCTTGTCAGCGATGCGGCGCGGGATGTCGGCGATGCAGCCCGGGATGTCGGAGATGCAGTCGGAGATGTCGTGGACGACGGACGTGAGATCGTGACCGATATCGCAAACGGCGCGAGCGAGGCGATCGGGGATCGCCGCGGTGACGGCGACTACGATGCCGGTGATAACGGCCGTGTCGGCGAGGAGGACGATGCCGACGACCGCAGCAGGGAGCGTGACCGCAAGGACACCAAGGCAACGGAGCGAAACAAGGCGCAGAACAGCGGCAGGGACTGATCCCATATAAAGGTATAAAAGCCGAAAGCGGTGTGCGCGGATGCGTGCGCCGCTTTTTTGCCGCTGTGTGCAGAGAGCCTAAGAATACGGTGGTGAACTCACAATTCAGGTTCACAAAATTGTTTTCCGGGAAAAATCGTAAAAGTGATTGACAACCCGACATTTTTTTGCTATAATAAAAGCAGACTGAGCAGGGGATCTGCCAGAAAAGAGCTTTCGGAGAAAGGAAACAAGAATATGGAAGATAGAATGATCGAAATCATCGCAAAGAATAATAGCAGCGTCAAGTTGGGTCTCATTCCCGGACATTTTGCAACCAACCATTCTCACGTCAATTATTTTGTAGATATGACCACGACCAAGACCCAGTATCGTGCAGCGCGTGAGGCAGGCAGGGAGCTTGCAAAGTACTATGCACACAAGCAGATCGACACCATTCTTTGCTTTGAGGGCACGGAGATGATCGGCGCATTCCTGGCGCGTGACCTGAGCGAGCACGGCGGTGGTCTGAACAGCAGACAGGATATTGCCGTCATCACACCGGAGACCAACATGAACAACCAGATGCTGTTCCGCGACAATCTTCAGAAGAACATCTACGGCAAGGAGATCCTGCTGCTGATGAGCTCCATCTCCACCGGCAAGTCCATCAATCGCTGTGTAGAGTGTCTGCAATACTACTCCGGCAGACTGGCAGGTGTCGCTGCGATCTTCTCGGCAATTCCGGAGTATCACGGCATCGAGATCGATTCTGTATTCACGCCGGATGATATGCCCGGATATCACAGCAATATTCCGTCTGAGTGTCCGCTGTGCGCATCCGGTGCCAAGGTCGATGCGATCGTCAACAGCTTTGGCTACTCCAAAATCTGAGAAATGAAGCTGCCAAAGGTCGAGCTGAATGCGCCGGTGACGGTCACGTTTTCGATCATCTCGTTCGTTGTGTTGCTGTTTGGCTATGCAACGCTCGGGGGATCTACCAAGGCGTTGTTCACCTGCTACCGTTCTGTACCCAGCGATCCGCTGATGTATCTCCGGATGTTTACCTACATTTTCGGACACAAGGATATCACGCATTTTGTGAACAATTTCACGACCATCATTTTGATCGGACCGATGCTTGAGGAGAAGTACGGCAGCAAGCCGCTGGTCTCCATGATCCTCGTGACTGCGTTTGTCGGCGGTCTTGCCAATGTACTGTTTACTGCCAACGGCATTCTCGGTGCAAGCGGTGTGGTGTTCATGTTCATCATCCTCTGCTCGTGTACTTCGGTGTCGAGCGGAAAGATTCCGCTGACGCTGGTGCTGGTGGTCGTCATCTACATCGGACAGGAGATCCTCACGGGCGTGACGACGGCGGATAATGTTTCGCACAGCACGCATATTCTGGGAGGATTGTGCGGTATTGGCTTTGGTCTGTACTATAATCGGGAAAATCCCAAACAATAGACAGCAATGAAAGGACTGCTCCGGCAGTCCTTTTTGTATGTCGGTCATGTCGTTTTGAAAGATCTGAAAAAATTTCCGGTCGGTTTGTAACATGTATGCCGGTTTGATTGTCTAATAGACAGAAAGGAGGGGATGCTCCGTGAAGGAGGCACTTGACGAGATCTATCGGCTCTATGCTGCCGATGTGTACCGCTTTGCCCTCAAGCTCTGCCGGGACGAAATGCTGGCGGAGGATATTTTGCAGGACACCATGCTCAAGGCTGTCACAAAAATTGACAAGTTTCAGGGAAGATGCTCCCTGAAAACCTGGCTGTGTACGCTTGCACGCAATACCTACCTCAACCATGTCAAGCGTGCCGACAACCGGACGCTGCCGCTGGATGAGGCACTGGAACTGGATACGGGTGAGCCGATCGAGCAGAGAGTCGCCGATGCCCAGCAGGCAAGGGAGATCCACCGCCTTTTGCATACGCTTGACGAGCCGTACAAGGAGGTCTTTACGCTCCGGGTGTTTGCGGAGCTGAAATTCGAGGACATCGGTGCGCTGTTCGGCAAGAGCAGCAACTGGGCGCGTGTGACGTATTTCCGCGCCAAAGAGAAGATCATCACTCAGCTTGAACAGGAGGAAATGCTATGAATGAAACCAATACATGTGCAATCATCCGCGATTTGATACCGCTGTGTGCCGAGTCGCTTTGCAGCGAGGAGAGCCGGGCGGCGGTCACAGATCACATCCAGACGTGCCATGCATGCCGGAGACTGTACGAACAGCTCCCCGATGTGCCGGTGCCGGATGCCCCTGCTCCGGAGGAGGGAACGGCACTGCGCAAGGTGAACCGCAAGCTCCGGCACGGCAGGATCTGGATCCTACTGCTGATCGTTCTTGTGCTGGGACTTGCGTATCTAACGTTCGGACAGATCGCCAAATGTGAGGAGATCCAGAGCTTTGAGACACTCTGGCGCAGTGTTGAGGTTCAGCCCATTGCGCAAATGATCGCGACGGGCGATTTTGAACACTATACGGACTGGATCACATGGGGAAAGAACAACAATCTGCACACTTACGGTTATAGTGAGGAAATCCGCGCACAGGATGTGGAACGGCTGAACCAGACCTATCAGGCGGCATATGGAGATACCAGCGTAAAGCATATTTCGGTCAAGTCCTACTACGCGCAGATGTATGCCGTCAATTCCAGGGTCATCCTCTCCGAGGTCGAGGTGGAATTTCAGGATGGGCGGACACTGATGTTCTGGATGGGAAAGGATGTTGATGGGCTGTATCTCTGCGAGGTCGGCAGATGGGACTTGGGGGTGCGCTCCGGTTCGGAGACAGAATTTGCCGATGCACTGGACTTTGCGCATGGTCACGAGCAAGAACCGCGCGGTTTGTTCGAGAAGGTGGTGTCCACAGATGAACCGCCTTCTGAGGAGCGATGGACGTCACTTTCGGATTTTGCAGCCGGTCAGTTTGCGCCGGATGTCCGGGAGCGCGTGTGGGCAGGGATGGCGGCATTTTACCAGCAGGGGTACTATACCCCGGAGTGCGTGTTTTCTGCGCTGCGGTATGACGAGCAGCGCAAGGCGTTCTACTATGTGGTGACACTGACTGCAAGGGATGATGCCGGCGAGGCAGTTCTGCTCACGCGGCTTTACAACAGCCATCAGGGGCTGCTCCCGTCGGAGGATTCGCAGAGTACCATCTGCGCGAATGGCTGTACCCCGGAGCTGACCGAGGCTCTCGGGAAATTCTTCGGATAAAAAGCCTTGCAATTTGTTCCGATCTGTGCTATACTATTGTTATAGCAACCGAAAATCGCACAGAGAGGAGCAAGCTCTATGTTCAAAGTCACTGTCAAAGGCGGCAGCCTGCCGCAGGAGGAGATCAACCACTATATCTTCTATACCAAGAAACGGTTCGGGACAAATATGCCCGAGAACCTTGAGCTGATCCTTGAGGTGGACGGCGATTTTGTGAATATCACTTATAATCCGCCGTTTTCGTTTCAGGTTTACCGCGGCACGGACTATCTTGTCAACGATGCCGCAAAGCTCAACGATTCCAAGCTCGCTGAGCTGCGGGAAAAGCTCCCGAATTCCATCGAATAACGCAGAAAGCCGGACTTTGCACGCGATGTGGGGTTCGGCTTTCTGAGAACCTGTCCACATAGGATGCCGCACCCGCCTTTTCGGCATCTTTTCGCCGTATCCTTGTCCGAACTCCTAGGAATACATACAGTATTCCGCTGCTGTTCGTCCTTTGATCCGGCACAGATCTGCTCGAAAATCCGCGTACGTCCCCTATGTGGGCAGGTTCTGATACTTTTATTAAAACCATATGCAATTTAGCCGATCTTGATCGTTTTGCTGCGGCTGCCAGCCTTTTGCTTCAGGCGCAGCTTGTCTGTAACGAGTGCGATGAATTCAGAGTTTGTCGGCTTGCCCTTGCAGGTGTTGACGGTGTAGCCGAAATAGTTGTTGATGATGTCGAGATCTCCTCTGTCCCATGCGATCTCAATGGCGTGACGGATGGCACGCTCTACACGGGAGGAGGTCGTGTTATACTGGTGCGCTACGTGCGGATACAGGAGTTTGGTGACACTTTCGAGCAGCTCCGGATCTTCAAGCGATGACAGGATCGCGTAGCGCAGATAGTGGTAGCCCTTGATATGCGCCGGAACGCCGAGCTGATGGATGATCTCGGTTACCTGAAGCTCCATGTCCTGCTCTGCCTTCGCCTCTGCGGACTGCGAGTGGATCATCGCGATGCGGTCTGCAAGCTGGGTGACCTCGAACGGTCGGAGCATGTAATAGCTTGCACCCTGCTCCATGATCTGACGCTCCAGAAAGCTGTTGTCATAGCTCGAGATCACAATAAAAGCAGGCAGCTTGAAGGATGGTGTCTTTTCTGATTCGGCGGTGACACGCTTGATCAGCTCGATCGCATCCATGTGCGGCATCACTGCTTCGGTCACAACGACATCCGGCTGCTCGCTGAGAATCGCATTGAGCAGGACACTGCCGTCTCTGCGGCGCGTGATCGCATAAAATCCGCGTCCGCGCAGTGTGCTGGCAGTGGTTATTCCAAAATCAACAGTGTCATCCCCGATCAATACTGTTTTTCTATCGTTCATGGTTGTCCTCCTTTGCTCTACATACAATATGGTAACATAAATATTTCCTAAAATCAATAGAATAATTTGTCGAATTATGGGGTAAAAAGAGAGATTTTGAAATATGCTGTTCCCGTCCGGACTGTTGAAATGCTGTGGAAACCCTGCGGAATGTCAGTGGAAAGCGTGTT
>CAZKHW010000071.1:0-12068 GCA_964552525.1 uncultured Ruminococcus sp.
GCAAGCGCGGTCACCGCGCCCTCCCCTCCGGGGAGGGGGCAGGGGGTGGGGCAGCTCTTTTTTGTATCTCTCCGGCGTACAGTCGTATTTACCAAATGCACGTTTTCAGGGCTTACAATCTTTGTACTGATTTCCAATTGATTTTCGGGGAGATTTCGCATATAATTAATACTGTAATATATTTACTAAAGGAGACAGTGGTATGAGTGTGAAGGTAGTAAAGTTCGGCGGCAGCAGTCTGGCAGATGCAGGTCAGATCCAAAAAGCCGCTGCGATCATAAAGAGCAATGCGGACAGACGCTATGTCGTTCCCTCTGCACCGGGCAAGCGGTTTGCGGATGACATCAAGGTCACCGACATGCTGTATGCCTGCTATGAGAAGGCTGCGCTGGGCGAGGATTTCTCGGCAGATTTTGCAAGGATCATGGAACGCTACAACGGCATCATCGCCGACCTTGGCATCGAGCTTTCGCTGGAGACGCAGTTCGAGCAGATCCGTGCCAATCTGGCACAGGCAGGCAGGGAATATGCTGCCTCCCGCGGCGAGTACCTCAACGGCATCGTGATCGCTGCCTACCTTGGCTATACATTTATTGACGCTGCCGATGTCATCGTGTTCAGCGATGACGGCGTGATGCAGAGACATGAGACGGTTGCAAAACTCCGTGAGCGTCTGGCAGATGTGGAGCATGCTGTCATTCCGGGCTTTTACGGCAAATCCGTCAGCGGTGTTGTCCGCACCTTCTCGCGCGGCGGCTCGGATGTAACGGGTTCGCTGGTCGCACGTGCTGTCCGTGCAGGTGTATATGAGAACTGGACGGATGTTTCGGGCATTCTGGTTGCCGATCCGAGAGTGGTGGAAAATCCCATCGTCATTCCGGTCATCACCTACAAGGAGCTGCGTGAGCTGTCCTATATGGGATTCTCCGTTCTGCATGAGGATGCGATCTTCCCGGTACGCACCGCAGGCATTCCGATCAACATCCGCAACACCAACGCCCCCGAGGATGACGGCACGCTGATCGTTCCGGACAGCGATACCGGAGACGATCCGGCACTGCGCACCCTGACGGGCATTGCCGGAAAGAAGGGCTTCTGCGCGGTCAATATGGAAAAGGGCATGATGAACAGCGAGATCGGCTTTGTCCGCGATGTGCTGAATGTCTTTGCAGATCTTGGCATCAACGTGGAGCATATGCCCTCCGGTATTGACACGCTTTCGATCATTGCCGATGCTGCCTCCCTTGAGGGCAAGCAGGAACAGCTCCTTTCCGAGCTGCGCAAGGCAGTTGAGCCGGACACGCTGGAGATTGAGCCGGACATCGCACTGCTGGCAGTGGTTGGCAGAGGTATGAGAAGAACGCGCGGAACAGCGGCAAGGATCTTTGCCGCACTTGCACATGGTCGTATCAATGTCAAGATGATCGACCAGGGTTCGTCCGAGCTGAATGTCATTGTCGGCGTGAACGAGCATGATCTGAATCAGGCGATCCGCTGCATCTATGATGCGTTTATTTCCTCGACGCTATAACGCTATCCCCTCCGGTTCATATGTGAGCCGGGGGTTTTTTTGCAAAAAAGCGGTTTCCAAAGGCGGCATTTGCATGGAATTTACAATGCAAGGCAACAAAATTGATTTCCATGACAAGTTGTGGATAGTGCTTGACAAACAGAAAAAACTGTGATATAATGAAAAAGCTGTTTTGGAAGATCGACGAAAATAATATCTTGAGAAGAGAAAATCATCGAGAAAGTATTCAAAGCTCACACAAATAAAATTTTTGAAGAGACTGAAAACCGTCTTCACGCACAGAAAGCTATTATGGTCAAGTTAATAACTTAAAATATATGAAGGTAAAATTATGAGAAAAGAAGAATTTAAAAAAGCTGAAAAATTCAGTGAGGTTGCTGAAAAAATTTTTGATTCTTTATTGAAAATAAAGTTTTATGATAAACGTATAGCAGAACTTACAGCACCACCAAAACTGGACTGTGATTTATCTGTTGCTGTTGGTATGATAATATGGTTAGGTTTCTTTGCTTTTGCATTGGGTGCAATATCAATAGTATTGATTATTGCATGTTATATAGTTCAATTTTCAGAAGCAACAAAATATATATGGCGTATTGACCTTGTTATTTTTAGCATTTTGGTATTGTGTGGAATTATGATTATAATTATGGATATCGTAAGAGCATACAAAGAGTGTAAGCCGAAAAGGGAAGAATTTTTTGCAAATCAGGAAAAATATAAAAAAGATGCATTAACTATTCAACAAGAACGTGAAGAGAAAGAGAAAAAAGTAACCAAACTACTGAAGGAATTCCGAAAAATGTGTGATGAATATTCTATACCTACGGAAGAACGCAAAAGTTATAATTTTATTGGATTAGCATATTGGGCTGAAAATATGCCAGATATAACATTCGAATTATGCTTAAAGCGGTATCTTATTATTAAACCATATGCTGTAAGAAAGCGTTTGCAGGAAGATGAAGATAAGTTAAATCAAATATTAAAAAGCAATGAAGATTTTAATAAAAAATATGAAGAGGATAAACAACGTGAGACTATGATGAAATTATATGGGCAGGAAACAGAACCCGATATTGATGCTCCTTACACATGCGGTGAATCAACATTTTACTATAAAGGATTAAATTTTACAGGAAGTATGTTGATGGATGATGAAGACGGTCATACTATAGAAGTAAGAAATATAGAGGGTTTTCTTATAGATGTTAATAGTGGTAAGTTGGTAGATCGTATTTAAGATAATTTTATAAATATAGCCTATGTTGGAAACTTCATAGGCTTTTTTTAATAGCAGTAAGTGAATGGTGCAGGAGGAATGCAATGTTATAACTTATAGTGTTTTAAAATAACGTATTATAGGAAATTTTTGTGATTATTAAATGACATTGGGCAGGGAGTGGAGCGGCTCTTGCGTGAAATCTACAATTCGTGTTCATAAAATTGATTCGCTTGCCTTTTTGCTGCCGCGCTTGACAAAATTCACCGGGCATTGTATAATGGAATATACCCTCAACGCGCCGGAGCAGCCGACATCACAGAAAGAAAACCAAGGGGAAAAGGAGACGATCCCATGAAAGTAAGTGCTATTATCTGCGAGTACAATCCGCTGCACAACGGACACGTGTACCACATCAAGGAAACGCGCCGGAACGGCGCAACACACATCATCGCTCTGCTCAGCAGCAATTTTGTGCAAAGGGGCGATGTTGCACTTTTGAGCAAATTCGACCGCGCCCAGCTTGCTGTCAAGGCAGGTGCAGACCTGGTGATCGAGCTGCCTGCCCCGTTCTCCTGTGCCGCCGCGGAGGACTATGCCTCCGGTGCGATCACGCTGCTGGAGCAGCTTGGCATCGTGGATGAGCTGTCCTTTGGCTGCTCCACAGGGGATATTGAGGTGCTGTCGCTCCTCACCGATGCGGCACTTTCCACCGCACAGATCTACGGCAAGCGTATTGTAGCACTGATGAGGGAGGGAAATTCCTATCCTGCCGCCGTCTGGGAGATCGTCCGCCAGCGTTACGGCAAGCAGGTTGCCGGAAAAATGCACGACCCCAACAATCTCCTTGCCATCGAATACATGAAAGCCATCCGGAAATCCGGAGCATCGTTCAAGCCCTTTGCCGTTTCGCGGCGTTGTGTGATGCACGACAGCATGGAGACGCAGGCGCAGTATGCCAGTGCGACCTATATCCGCAAGTCCGTGCTGGACGGGGATCTTGCCTATCTTGATTATGTGCCGTCCTATACCGCCAAGATGCTCGCCGACCGCATCAACGAGGGCAGAACGGCTACTCTGCGCCGCTTAGAACGCGCGGTGCTGTACCGGATGCGTACCATCTCCGAGGAGGAGATGATGCAGATTCCGGACATGAACGAGGCGCTTTGCAGCCGGTTCTACGCCGCACGCAATGCCGCATCGCTGGATGAACTGCTCAGCGCGGTCAAGACCAAGTGCTACACGATGGCCCGCATCCGGCGCTCCATGATGTGCGCTATGGCAGGCATCCGCCGCGAAGCTCTCCGCATTGCACCGCCCTATGCACGCGTTCTGGCATTCAACGACCGCGGCTGTGAGCTGATGGGGCTGGCGCAGAAACGCAGCCGCATCCCGATCCACAGCTCCCTTGCCAAGCTCCGGGAGATCAATCCGGCATGCCGGGCGTTTGTGGCAATGGAGGAGAGAGTTTCCAATGTCTACGGTCTTGCGCAGCGTGAGATCACCTCCAGTACGGAGGATTTCCGCGCACGCATCATCAAAGGAAGTCTGCTCTGATGGCACTGTTGGATTCGATACAGGGTGTGATCTTAGATCTGGACGGCACGCTCATTGATTCGATGCAGATCTGGCACGAGATCGACATTGCTTTTTTTGCGGAAAACGGTCTGGAGCTGCCAGAGGGACTGTCCGAACAGGTCGCAAAACTGTCGATCACGGAATGGGCAGAACTGTTTGTATCGCAGTATGTCCCCCGGCTCACGCCTGCACAGGTGATCGCACGAATTGAGGAGATGGCGGCGGAATTTTATCGCTCTGTCATTCCCATCAAGCCCCATGTGACGGAATTTTTAGATGCGCTGGATGCAAGGCAGATCCCTTACGGCATCTGCACAGCAACCTACCGCAGCTCTGCACAGGCGGTACTGACACGGCTGGGACTGCTTGATCGGATGCAGTTTGTGATGACGGGGGAGGATTTCCCGGAGGGAAAATCCACGCCGGACATGTATCTTGCGGCAAGGGATGCCCTTGGTGTGCCGGAGCAGCAGATTCTGGTGGTCGAGGATGCCCTGCACTGCGTGGAACTGGCAGTGCGCTGCGGATTTGTGACAGCCGCCGTTTATGACGCGAGCACCCCGGCAGAGGACTGGCAGCGCATCAGAGAGCTTGCAGCAGTTTCCGGCATGGATCTGGGTGCGGTATTAGAGATGGTACTAAGTACATAATACAGTCGGCTGCCGCCGACTTAGGAGGGGCTGCTCGCCCCTCCTTAAACCACCCCCGGCAGGGCGGTGACCGCCCTGCACCCACATTTTTGGTGCAATATAACGGTCGGTACACATTTATAGGAGTATTCGCGCCTTTTTCCAAAAATCCCTTGTATTCCCCACCACTTTATGGTATAATGAGAATAGGCGCGAAACGCACAGCCAGCGGTTTCCAAAGGCGACAGCCTTGGGCGGCTCTTTCACGAAACACACAATGAACCGGAGGTGCAGCATGGTCACACTTGGAAATGAATGGGACACACTCTTAGCAGACGAATTTGCAAAGCCCTATTATCAGGAGCTGCGCAGATTCCTTGCATCGGAATACCGCACCACAGCCGTATACCCCGATCAGAACGATATCTTCAATGCCCTGCGCTATACCACCTACAGCCAGGTGCGCTGCGTCATTCTGGGACAAGACCCCTACCACGGCGAGGGGCAGGCACACGGTCTGAGTTTTTCCGTGCGCCGCGGCGTGCAGATCCCACCCTCCCTGCGCAACATCTATCAGGAGATGTATGACGACATCGGCACGGACAACCGCCGCGCCTGCGGTGAGCTGATCCCCTGGACACAGCAGGGCGTGCTCCTGCTCAACACAGTGCTGACTGTTCGTGCAGGCATTCCCCAGAGCCACCGCGGCAGGGGATGGGAGACGTTCACCGATCATATCATCCGGCTTCTCAATCTTCGGGAAGATCCCATCGTGTTCCTGCTCTGGGGCGCGCCTGCCGGAAAGAAGTCCCAGCTCATCACCAATCCCTGCCACCTTGTGCTGAAAGCGGCACATCCCAGCCCCCTGTCGGCATCCCGCGGATTTTTCGGATGCAGACATTTTTCCCAAACCAATGCGTTCCTGCGCGATCACGGCTTTGCGCCCATCGACTGGACGATCCGATAACAGAGTGAGGTTAATTTACTATGCTGTACTCGTTTGAAGTATTCCCCCCCAAGCCCACAACGCCCGTGGATCAGGTCACAGGCTGCTTTGCGGAGCTTGCGGCATTAAAGCCCGACTTTATCAGCGTGACCTACGGCGCAGGCGGCGGTCTCAACGGCGGCAAGGTCACCTGCGAGCTTGCCGCACGTCTGAAACATGAATTCGGCATCAAGCCCGTGGCGCACCTGCCCTGCATCTCCTACACACGCGAGGAGATCCGCGAGGTGCTGACCATGTTCCGTGAATACGGCATTGAGGACATCCTTGCCCTGCGCGGCGACAAAAGCCCCGATGCCCCCGAGCAGCATGATTTCCGCTATGCCTCCGAGCTGATCCGCTTTATCCGCAGTGAGGGAGATTTCCACCTCTACGGCGCATGCTACCCCGAGGTTCACCCCGAGGCAAGAAGTGCCGCCGAGGATATCCGCCACCTCAAGGAAAAGACGGATGCCGGGGCATCCCACCTCATCAGCCAGCTTTTCTTTGATAACACGACCTTTTACGAGTTCCGCGAGAAGTGCGAGATCGCCGGCATCACCGTTCCCATCGAGGCAGGTATCATGCCGGTGGTGAACGCTGCCCAGATCCAGCGCATGGTGAGCCTTTGCGGCGCATCCCTGCCGCGCAAGTTCACCGCCATGATGCAGCGGTTCGGGCATTCCCCGGAGGCGATGCGCGATGCCGGCATTGCCTACGCAGTCGATCAGATCGTGGATCTTGCGGCAAACGGCGTGGACGGCATCCACCTGTACACCATGAACAATCCCACCGTTGCACGGCGCATCACCGAGGCAGTCTCGGGCATTCTGGAGCGATGATCTCCCTGCATTCCGTTGACCGTGCGCAGGCATTCCGGTATATGGGACATCACGGTGAGCCGGATGCCAATATGCAGGCACTCGCCGATCAGTGTGAAAAACGCCTGCTTTCCGCCGTTTCGCCAAGATACACCTACCGTGTCAGCCCCATCGAGCCGACACCGGAGGGCTTGTCCTGTGCAGGCGTTCTCCTCACCGGAGAGGACATCCGCAGGCATCTGGACGGCTGTTCCCGTGCCGTGCTGCTGTGCGCCACGCTTTGTGCAGGCGCAGACACTGCCATCCGTGCCGCGCAGGCGCAGGATGTGCTTGCCGGAATGATGACCGATGCAATGGCAAGCGCGCTGACCGAGCAGCTTTGCGATGCTGCCGAGGAGGAGATCCTTGCAGCACTTCCCGAACGCTATTCCACTTGGCGGTTTTCGCCGGGATATGGGGATCTTCCCATCGAAACGCAGGAGAATTTTCTTCTTGCGCTCAATGCGCAGCGGCGGCTGGGCGTGACGCTCTCACCGGGAGGGCTTTGCATTCCCACCAAGACCGTGACAGCGGTCATCGGTCTGTCCGACACGCCGGTTTCCAAGGGAAAACGCGGCTGTGCCGTCTGCTCGCAATCCAAAACCTGCCCGTACCGGGCGAAAGGAGTTCACTGTTCATGAATCTCATGCAGGATCGTGACTTTCTCATACTGGACGGCGGCATGGGTACCATGCTGCAAGCGCAGGGGCTTCCCCTGGGGGGCATCCCCGAGGTCTGGAATCTCGAGCATCCCGAGGTTATTACCGCCATCCACCGCGCCTATGTCCAGGCTGGGGCAGATGTGGTATATGCCAACACCTTCGGCTGCAACCGCCTGAAAATGGCGCGGACAGGCCACAGCGTGCAGAAGCTGATACAGGCTGCCGTCCGCTGTGCCAAGGAGTCCGGAGCGCAGTATACCGCGCTGGATATCGGACCGATCGGGCAGATGCTCGAGCCGACCGGAACGCTCCGCTTTGAGGAGGCGTATGCGATCTTCCGCGAACAGATCGAGGCAGGGCGCGATGCCGACCTCTATGTCTTTGAGACGATGAGCGATCTTGCCGAGGTTCGCGCAGGCGTTCTTGCGGCGCAGGAACACGGCGGCGGCAAGCCCATCTTCGTGACCATGAGCTTTGAGGAGAACGGCAGGACATTCACAGGCTGTCCTGTCTCGGCAATGGCACTGACGTTAGAGGGACTTGGCGTGGATGCCATCGGCGTGAACTGCTCGCTTGGACCGGAGGAGCTTGTCCCCATCGTGGAGGAGCTGTGCCGCTGGACAACGCTTCCCATCATCGTCAAGCCCAACGCCGGTCTGCCCGACCCTGTGACGAACACCTATCATTTTACCGCCGGGCAATTCGGCGCATGCATGCAGCGGTTCGCGGAGATGGGCGCGGTCATTTTCGGCGGCTGCTGCGGCACGACCCCGGCGCATATCGGCGCACTTCACGACATGCTGCAAACGCAGACAGCCGTGCCGCGCACTCCGGTCATTCCGGCGGCAGTCTGCTCGTCAAGCCGGACGGTGGTCATCGACCAGCCGCGCATCATCGGCGAGCGCATCAATCCCACGGGCAAAAAGCGTTTCAAACAGGCACTTATTGAGCATGATATGGACTACATCCTCGGGCAGGCGATCGAACAGGTGGGTGCCGGGGCGGATATCCTCGATGTGAATGTGGGACTTCCCGACATTGACGAGGAGGAGATGATGGTCTCGGCGGTCAAGGCGATCCAGAGCGTCACCGATACCCCCTTGCAGCTTGATACGACCGACCCGGCTGCTCTCGAGGCAGGTCTGCGCATCTACAGCGGCAAGCCCATTGTCAACTCGGTCAACGGCGAGGAGGAATCGCTGAACACCGTCCTGCCTCTCGTCAAACGCTACGGCGCGGCGGTGGTCGGTCTGACCCTCGACAAGGGCGGCATCCCGAAAACTGCCGAGGGACGCTTTGCCATTGCCAAGCGCATCTTAGACCGCGCGCTTTCGCTGGGGATACGGCGTGAGGATGTGTACATCGACTGCCTGACCCTGACCGCATCCGCGGAGCAGGAGGGCGTGATGGAGACGCTGAAAGCCGTCTCGCGCGTTAAGGAGGAGCTGGGGCTTCGCACCGTGCTGGGTGTGTCGAACATTTCCTTCGGCTTGCCCAGCCGTGAGCTGGTCACGCGCAATTTCCTCACCATGGCACTGTATGCCGGACTGGATCTGCCCATCATCAACCCGAATACCGAGAGCATGGTCTCGGCTGTGCGAACTTATAAATTACTTGCCAATATCGACAAAAACGCAGTGGATTTCATCGCGCACTACGGTGCAGATACAGCTCCCAAGCCGTCCGCACCGCAGGAGAAATCCGGCATGACCCTGACCGATGCCATCAGCGCAGGACTGAAACACGAGGCGGCAGCTCTTACAAGGGAACTGCTTGCAGCGACAGACCCGATGGAAATTGTAAATACGCACCTGATCGCAGCACTGGATCAGGCAGGTGCGGCATTTGAGCAGGGGAAGATCTTCCTGCCGCAGCTCATTTCGTCCGCATCGGCGGCGCAGGGCGCATTTGAGGAGATCAAGCGGCACTTGGCGGAGCATTCTGCCGGGAGCGTCAACCGCGGCACGATCGTGCTTGCCACGGTCAAGGGTGATATCCACGACATCGGCAAGAACATCGTCAAGATCCTGCTGGAGAACTACGGCTATCAGGTCATCGACCTGGGCAAGGACGTGCCCTATGAGGATGTTGTACAGGCGGCAGAACGTCACCATGCCCCTCTGGTGGGGCTGTCGGCGCTGATGACCACGACCCTCCCCTCGATGGAGGGAACGATCCGGCTGCTGCGTGAGCGTTGTCCGTGGTGTAAAACGGTGGTTGGCGGCGCGGTGCTGACGGCAGAGTATGCCGAGCGCATCGGCGCGGATTTCTACGCAAAAGACGCCAAGGAGACTGTGGACATCGCAAAGCAGGTGTTTCAAGAGAGGACATCACAATGATTAAGAAACGACACATTTCATCCCTGTGCCTGTGCGCCGCCATGGTGCTGGCAGGCTGTACGGGATGCGCCGGTGCTGACAGCAAGGTCTCCTACGAGTGGAGCAATGTTGCCATCGGCGGCGGCGGCTATGTCACGGGCATGGTCTACAGCAAGGCGGAGGAAAACCTTATCTATGCCCGGACAGACATCGGCGGTGCGTACCGCTGGGTCGAGGCGGAGCAGCGATGGGTCGCCATCACTGACCACCTGGGGCAGGAGCAGTGGAATCTCATCGGCATCGAGTCCATTGCAGCAGATCCTGTGGAGGCAAACCGCGTGTATGCCCTGTGCGGCACCTATATGGGCAGCAAGGGCGCGATCCTCTCCTCGGAGGATTACGGCGAGACATGGACGCAGGTTGACATGCCCTTTGACTGCGGCGCGAATAATCAAGGACGCGGTACGGGCGAGCGCATGATGGTGAATCCCAAAAACAACAAGGTCATCTACACCGGCACGCGCAATGCCGGACTATGGAGATCCGAGGACTACGGAAAGACCTGGAACGAGGTCACATCGTTCCCGACCAAGGGCAATTACATGCAGGAAAGCACCTCCATCGGCATCATGTGGGTGGAATTTGACCCTGTGAGCAATGACGTGTATGTGGGCGTTGCGGACACCTCGGGGAACTGCGTTTACAAGTCCTCTGACGAGGGCGCAAGCTGGGAGGCACTCCCCACCAATCTGCCGGGAATGTTTCCGCTGCATGCGGATTTCACGTCGGACGGAACGCTCTATCTGTGCTATGCCAACTCCGCAGGCCCTAATTCCTTAGAAAACAACAACACCGGCGCGGTCTGCAAGTATGACGGCACGGCGTTCACGGATATCACCCCGGCACTGGATGACGGCAGATACGGCGGATTTTCGGGCGTTTCGGCAGATGCCAACGATCCGGACACCGTTGTGGTGTCCACGCTCTACTACTGGTCAGATCCGGGGGACAATCTCTACCGCACCACGGACGGCGGAAAGACCTGGACAGGTCTGTTCAACACCAAGACAGGCGAAAAGCACTATGTAATGGACGTTGCCCAGGCGGACTGGCTCACCTGGGGACGGGAGGAGGCAAAGACCGGCTGGTGGATCACCGACTGCTCGGTCAATCCGTTCAACTCTGATGAGGTGATGTACGGCACGGGTGCGACCATCTTCTGCACGCAGAATATGACCGCCCTCGGTTCAGGGGAGGATGTGACCATCAGCTTTGCCGCGCAGGGACTGGAGGAAACGGCTGTGTACCAGATGGTCTCACCCCATTATCAGGAGGGAGAACCGCAGCTCTATTCGATCATGGGCGATCTGACGGGATTTTCCCATCTTGATGTGACGGCAGGTCCGGATGATGCGCACTTTATGGGAAGCTCCTCGGGCGGCAATCCCACCGATCTGGACGCGGCATTTGAAAACGCCAATGTAGCGGCGTACTGTGTGCAGGACAAGCGCAATCCCGTGTGGTATACCACGGACGGCGGCGCGAACTGGCAGGCAGTGCCGAACATTCCCGAAATGGTGGAGGGCGGCAAGATCTCGGTCAGCGCAGACGGCGCGGTGCTGCTCTGGACGCCGGCGAATACGGGAAATTCCAACATCTACAAATACAGCATTGAGAAGGACAAGTGGTACTATGTCGAGGGTCTGGGCTACGGCGCAAGGATCGCGGCAGACCGCGCAGATCCCAAGGTATTCTATGCGGCGTACAACGGCATGTTCTATGTCTCGGAGGACGGCGGCACGACCTTCTCGCCCACCGGAACGATGATCGCGGACAACTGTGATATCCAGGCAGTTGTGGGCAGACCGGGCAATGTCTGGCTCTGCTCCGGCTCGCTGGTGATGTACTCGGAGGACGCAGGCAAGAGCTTTACGCCCATCAAGGACATCAACTTTTCCGCCATCGGCTTTGGTGCGCCGAAGTCGGAAGGGGAGTACCCTGCGGTCTATGCCATGGGCAGCGTCGGCGAGGAGCAGGAGGGCATCTACCGTTCGGATGACAAGGGTGCAACATGGATCCGTCTGAATGACGAGCAGCACCTGTTTGGCAATCTGACGAGCTATATTTCGGGTGACAGCAGAGTCTTTGGCAGAGTGTACTTTGCCACCAACGGACGAGGGATCGTGATGGGTGATGCGCGGTGACCGCGCTTGCGAGTTAGCAATAACGACAGATCGGATTCTATCGTCCGCAATGCCCTTTGCCTGCGGCAAGAGGGCAAAGCTG
>CAZKHW010000072.1:0-11772 GCA_964552525.1 uncultured Ruminococcus sp.
ATCGCCGTCTATTTCAGAACAGCGTGGGACAATGTGAAGCAGGTGTGGGGCGTCGCCGTCTCGTATTTCACGACATTATGGGACACGATCGCCGGGATCTTCTCAGTGGTTAAGTCAGTGCTCCACGGGGACTTCTCCGGAGCGTGGGAGGCTATCAAGGGCATTTTCGCGAGCTGGGGCTCGTTCTTCTCCGGACTGTACAACGCTGCGGTAAACATCTTCGCAAATATCGGCGAATTTATCGGCGCCGCCTTCTCGAAAGCATGGGAGGGCGTCAAGAGCATTTGGAGCAGCGCGGCCGGGTGGTTTGAGTCCGGCGTGCTGGAGCCTATCTGTGCATTTTTCGGCGGCGACAGTCTGATTGCTGCGTATTTCAGAACAGCGTGGGACAATGTGAAGCAGGTGTGGGGCGTCGCTGCCTCGTTCTTCCAGAGCGTGTTCGACACGATCGCCGGGATCTTCTCAGCAGTGAAGTCAGTGCTCTGTGGGGACTTCTCCGGATCGTGGGACGCAATCAAGGGCATTTTCTCCAGCTTGGGCGGCTATTTTACCGGGCTTTTCGACGCGCTCAAAAACATTTTCGGGAACGTGGGTTCATTCTTTGGGACTGCCTTCTCGAAGGCGTGGGAGGGCGTCAAAGCGATTTGGCGACCGGTGGCGGCGTGGTTTGACTCCACCGTCCTGCAACCTCTACGGGCATATTTCAGCGGCGACAGCGTGATCGCGCAATATTTCAGAATGGCGTGGGAAAAAATCAAAAACATTGTGCAGTTTGGCGTCATGCTCGTTAAGGAAATTTTGAGCGCCGCCTTCCAGATCATAACACTGCCGTTTAGGTTTATCTGGGAGAACTGCAAGGACACCGTGATCGCTATCTGGGAAAACATCACCGGAGCAATCTCCGGATTTATTGACAAGATAAAGACGACAATCTCCGACAAGATCACGGCAGCAAAGACCATTTTCACAACCGTGACCACGGGTATAAAAAACGTGGCGAGCAATGCGTGGAGCACTGTCAGCTCGACCGCCTCGGCAGTCTGGGAGACAATCAAAGGAACGCTCTCCGACAAAATCACGGCGGCAAAGGATAAGATTGACGCCATGACCGGTAAGATCAAGGACACCGCGAGTGCTGCGTGGGAGTTTGTAATCTCTAAAACGACCGCAGCATGGGAAACAATCAAGAGCACGATCGGCTCGAAGATTGACACCGCAAAGCAGAAGATCAGCACCGTGACCAGCACGATCAAGACCACGGCCAGCAATGCATGGAACGCGGTTATCTCTACGACGTCAAGTATCTGGAACCGCGTCACGAGCACGATCAGCAACAAGGTGAACTCTGCAAAAAGCATAGTTTCGAGCGTTTTCAATAGCATTAAATCCACAATCAGCAGCACGCTGAACGGAGCACTCGGCACGGTGCAAAGCATTTTCAACAGCATACAGACCTCGATCACAAACAAGATCAATGCGGCAAAGTCAGCGGTAAGTAACGCGATCAGCGCAATGAAAAGCGCGTTTAATTTCTCGTGGAGCCTGCCGCCTCTAAAATTGCCGCACATCAGCATAACCGGCAGCTTTTCCATAGATCCGCCTAGCGTCCCGAACTTCGGGATCAGCTGGTACAAAAAGGGCGGTATCTTGACAGAGCCGACAATCTTCGGAGCTGCCGGAAACAATCTGCTCGCAGGTGGTGAGGCTGGAGCTGAGGCTGTTCTGCCTCTGGCTGTCCTCTGGGATAAGCTGGAGTCAATTCTGCGGGCAATACTTAGATCAGAGCAGCCGCAGACGCCGGAGAATGATCCGGACACCAGTCTGCTGCAAAAGGCCGGGCAGCTTCTCACGCTGGACGACTTCTCTCTCGGCACACTCGCAAATAACAGCACAACAGTGATTTACTACGACTTCTCCGGCTTCATATGGAGCCCGCAGATCCAGACCGCAGGCAGCGGCGAGGACGAGGGCGACTTCATGGACGAGCTGAGGGCTCACGAGGCCGAGTTCTTCGACTGGCTGGAGGAATTTATAAAAATGCGGGAGGTGGCGCAGTTTGCGTAGAGTCACAGGATACAAGGAATACACGACGCGCGAGGGCGACACCTTCGACGCTCTGGCATTGGAAATGTACGGCGCCGAAACCCTCGCTCACTATATCATTGAATTTAACCCGGACTACGCCGACGTGCTGATCTTCGAGGCAAATGTGGCTCTACGACTGCCAATTGTCGAGGACGCAGAGTTGCCGGACACTCTGCCACCGTGGCGCCGGGGAGACGAGGGCGACAGCTCATGAACCTATTTATCAAAAATGTGGATATTTACAAGGACGTATCTGTCAACTACTGCGTGCACGAAATGTTCGCGGAAAAACAAGCCGACGGCCTCGTGATCCGCTTCAATGACACCAAGGGGACGTGGAGTAAGTGGCAGCCGGCCGAAGGTGACGCGATCCGCTTTAAGTACGGAGCAGCAGACACCGGGAAAATGTTCATACACTCCATGACCTCAGAGAACGGGCTCTACACGATCCGGGCGCTCTCTCTGCCGCTCAGCGGCAAAACAAAGCGATCGAAAAGCTGGGAGGGCGTGCGCTTTTTGCAGCTCGGTCACGAGATCGCAGCAGCTCATGGTCTGACATTTCAGACATACGGCTGCACCGATCAGGTGTACCCGTATCTTGTGCAGGACAGCGAGACGGACTTCGCTATGTTCTCCCGGCTCTGTATGCTGGAAAGCTGCCAAATGATTATATACGACGGAAAACTGCTGGCATATAGTGAGCCGCTTATGGAAAGCAAGACGGCAGCAGGCAAGCTGCTGGTGAATCAAAACGGAAAATTTTCATATCACGACAACCGGGCGGCCTGTTTTAGCTCGTGCGAGATCAACTGCGGCGACTGCTCCGGCATATTCAAGGCACCGGGCACGAACAGCAGATCGATCCTGCACCCGGAGGGTATCAGAACAAGCAGCAGCGGCGAGGCGGCGCGCTTTGCAAAAGGGCTACTCAGAAATGCGAACAAGTACGGTCGCACCGGATATTTCTCCCGATCACTTCTGCCCGGCTACGCGGCGGCAAGCCTGCTAAAGCTGGAAACACAAAAGGCAAGCGCGTGGAACGGCACCGTCTTTGCGTATAAGGTGCGGCACGATTTTGTAGGCAATAAATCAACAATTTATTTTCGAGATCTTCTGGAGGGGTACTAAATGGGAAATGTTTTCAAGGGCAAGATCGCAGCAATTGAGGGGAACACCGCCCGCGTCGTCCCTTCTGAGACAGTCGCAAAGCCGACGACCAAGATCGTGATCCCATGGCACCTTCGCGGAGCTTCCGGAAATCTGCAAAAGGGCACGCCGGTGGTGTATGTTGAATTTGGAGACAGCACCGGCATTTTGCTAAGCAGAGCCGACGGAGAGTGGGGCGCATACATACCGAACCTCAACGTCGGATCTATAACGGACAACGGCATCCGGCTTGCCACACACACTCACGGCGGCGTAGAGCCGGGCAGCGAGCACACAAGCGGCCCGGAGTAAAGGGGGCACTATTATGGCAACAATGGCAAGGTGGGGCTCAAAGTCGTGGACGGTAAGCTCTCAGAAAGTGCTCGCGCTGGAGGGACTGACGTTCTCATTTGAGCAAATAGCAGACAACAACACCAGCACAGAGGAAAAGAAAACGACTAACGAGAGAGGCACCGAGCTTTTCCCTCTATCCTTCACAACGGTGCTGCATTCTGGAGCTGGCGTGGACGTCCGCGCCGAGATCGAGAGCTGGGAGAGCCTTGTCACCAAGGTGAATTATTTTTATTTAGGCGATAAAAGGCTGGGGCCTATGCTCCAGCTGAGGAAAGTCGGCGTCTCTAACGTGAAGCTCGACAACCTCGGTCGCATGAGACTGGCGACACTCTCGTTTGAGTTTAAGGAGTACGACAACGACACATCAAGCGTCAAGGTGGACTTGTCAGCGATCACTATCTGTGCCGATATCGAGTCAAAGGCGATGAAGAAAGAAACCAACGAAGGCGTGCAAAAAGCGAATACTCAGACAATCAAGATCGGTAGCCGAGTGAAACCAACTGGCGCAAAGTATACGACAGGCCAAACGATCCCGCAATGGGTGAAGGAGCGCAGCCATGAGGTGAGCAAAATCAGCGGCGACAAGGTGCTTCTGGGACACCCTAATGGGATCAATAGCTGGGTGTATCTGAACGAGGTTACACTCGTGTAAAGGGAGGCGGCAGCATGAAAGCAAACGGAAACGGAACCCCGGAAACGTGCGCCTCTAATCTTCTGAGGATAGTCCGAGGGGAGGTTCCATACGACAGAGTGCGCGGCAGGGACGGCGCTCTGATCGACCAGCCGAACGCAGCAGACGAAGCAATGGCAGACGCCGAGTGGCTGCTGGGAGAATACGAGCCGCGCGTCGAGATCGCGGACATTTCAACAGACACCGGCAGCGTAGCGGGCGGCGATCTCGGATTGCTCGTAAATATCAAGCGAAAGGAGCAGAGCGGATCATGGCTGAAATCAATTTTATAGAAACAAGCGCAGACAAAATAGTCAGTAACATATTGGAGCAGTTGGAGAACGGCGTAGCCGAGCCACTGTACCCCGGAGACGAGCGTCGGATCTTCGGCGACGCTCTGGCTGCGGTGATCGTGAGTGTTTTTAACAGCGTGAACGACGCCTGCCGTCAGAAAATGCTCCGGTACGCACGGGGCGATGTACTGGACGCTCTGGGCGAGAATCGTGACGTCAAGCGGTTAGTTCCTACATATGCCACAACAACGCTGCGCTTCGGGATCTCTGAGCCGGTGGCGTCAAATATTGTCATACCGTCAGGACTGCGCGTGAGCAGCGACTTCAACCGCTATTTTCTCACTGACCGCACCGCCGTGCTATATGCCGGAGCACTGAGCGTGGATGTGCCGGCAACGGCAGAGAAAGGCGGCTCCGACTATAACGGAATCGAGCCCGGAGAAATCAAAACTATCATTGATATATCAGAGGCGGCTCTAATCGACACCGTGACAAACCTCACGGAGACAACAGGCGGCGGCGACATTGAGGGTGACGACGCATATCGCGAAAGGATTCGAGAGGCAGAGAACAAACTCAGCACCGCAGGGCCGGCTAAGGCTTACAAGTATTGGGCGCTCTCTGCGAACCCTCTCGTCTCCGACGCCGTGGTGCAGTCAGAGCGCGAGGAAGTCACCCGCACGCTGCCGGTGTACGCTGGTCATGCCTTCATGGGCGGCGACACTCTGCTGCCGGCCACGCTGGCTGTGTATTTGCCGAGCGGTGCAGAGGCGACGGAGGGCACCGACTACACGGCGACATATTCCGACGATCTTCTCATGCTGGAGCTGTCCGGAGGGCTGGCAAGTGCCGCGGTGGTGACGATCAAGATCTCCCGCGATATGCGCGGGCGTGTTAAAATCGTGCCGATTTGCGCAGGCGGCGAGCTGCCGAGTGACGAGGTGCTGGCCGACGTTCTGGCGGCGTGCTCAGCTGACGACGTGCGACCGCTCACCGATCGCGTGACCGTCGAGGCGCCGAGCGTGGTGTATTACGACATAAATCTGACATACTACACAACCAAGGCGAACGAGTCCGAAGTCGTCCAGAACATTGAGGGGCCAGACGGAGCAATCAACCGGTACGTTTATTGGCAAGGCTCGAACCTTGACCAAGATATAAACCCGGACTATCTCAGAAAGTTGATACTTGCGCCGGACTGGAGCGACGAGCTCACCGGAGCAACCCGCGTAGAAATTACCGCGCCGCAGTTTACAGAGCTTAACAGCACGACCGTGGCGAAGTTTTCCGGGAACCTCACCGTCCGGCATATCGTGAAGGGATAAGGGGGGCGGTGCTATGGGTGGTATGAAATTATCAGAGCTTGACTTTGTGCGGCTGCTGCCTGCGTTTATGCGTGACGACGAGGCGGCGATCGCACTCTGCAAGGCTGTGAACGAGCTCGTCGGCCCACCGTGTGGCAGGCTGAAAACAATCCGGACATGGGATCAGATCGACAACTTGAACGAGGCAGAGTGCGACGAAATGGCATGGGAGCAGGACGTAGACTGGTACGACTCCGCGGGCATGAGTCTGGAGGAAAAGCGCGCCACGATTAAGCTCGCACAGCAGATCAAACGCAAACGCGGCACGAAATGGGCTGTCGAGCGTCTGATCTCTGCGTATTTCGGCGAGGGTTATGTGCTGGAATGGTGGGAAATGGACGACGACACCTTTACGGATCCCTATACCTTCATGGCTCTGACAACGAACGCGGCGATCACGCCGGAGAGCTACGCGAAATTCGTCGAGGCGGTGCAGGCTGCCAAAAACGAACGCTCCCACATAGCGGGCGTGTTTTATTTCTGGCAGCAAGGCTCGGATCCCGGCGTCGAGTATGCTATGGGGTACGCTGCATATCAATACGAATTTGAGCGGATCTGCGGTACCTATCCCCGCGAGGCGGTGGTAGGCGCTCTGGTGAGCAATGCCGCGGA
The DNA here is from genome assembly GCA_964552525.1 of uncultured Ruminococcus sp. Lineage (GTDB taxonomy): Bacteria > Bacillota > Clostridia > Oscillospirales > Ruminococcaceae > UBA3855. Next base: position 6,525 of record CAZKHW010000072.1, read on the forward strand.
GACGGAGCCGACAGTAGCGGCTAACTTGTACGGCTTTACAGAAACCGGCGAAAACATCTGCGGCACATACCCGGAAACCGGGACGAACGGCGCCGCACTATCAGCAAAGACAGCAACAGCGGCAGCACTCGCGGCTTTTGGCTATGAGCTCATAAGGTGCGGGACACGCCGCTGCGGCGAGTAAATGAAAGGAGACGCGGCTCTATGGCATATTTTCAGAGCAATTTTATGAACTACCGTAGGCAGCAATGGCTCCGATCGCTGGTGCACGTCGAGGCACAAGTCGGCTTGACGTGGTACCGCGGAACCATAAACCAGAAGAAGATCGAGGGCGACACGCTCGTCATTATGGTGACGTTCCCGCAGCTTGACAACAGCGCGGTGACGATCAGCGCGTCGCGTGTGATTGATATTCGCGGAGAGATCGCAGCATACCAGACGCGAACGATCCGCAAAGTGGCCGGACAGGGCACAATGATCAAGATCACGATCCCGATCTACGAGGTAACAGGCTGACAGGAAGGAGGGAAACCATGTACAACCGCACAGAATGGAAAGACAAGGTGGTGGACTCGTCCACCGGAGAGGTGATTCAAGAGGGCACGCCTCAGAGTGCCGGAAACTTCAACAACATGGAGATCGGGATCGAGGACGCGACTGTCGCCGCTGCGTTTCTGATGATTGCTGCCGGACAGCTCGGCGCTGAGGCTGCTGTCGAGGAAAAGACGGTAACACTCACCAACTCGCAGAGCTACCCGTTCAACAATTCGCAAAAGACGGTGAGCCTCAGCAACACCAGAACGACCACGGCGTACTCTGTGGACGTCGAGGTGCTGGAGCACTCCGGCGACGTCGGCGACGTGCTGATCAGTGACAAGCTGCTGAACGGCTTCAAGGTACGCTACGACGGTAGCGCAAAGAGCGCGACCGTGAAACTCATTATCAAGGGAGGTATGTAAACCATGGCAAGCAAGATCAAGGTAGTCGAGAAGAACGAGGGCAAGAAGATCGAGTGGGAGCAGAGCGGCACTCGTCTGTATTTTGGCGACGACGAGCTCATGCTCAATGCTGCAAAGTATCAGAAGGACTGGCCTGTCTCTGTTGACGTCTGCAAGGACAGAGCCGGAAACCTCACGATCGGCACCGAGTCCGCGCTGCGCTATGTGGCGCAGGTGAAGATCCCCGCGGCGCAGTACACCGAGGACGTGGAGAACCGGGAGCAGCTGCCGCTCGACATGGGCGACGTGACACTCACACTCTGGAGCATTGACTAAACGAAAGGAGCAAACACATGGCAAATTTTGATCTCACAAATCTGGCGGTGAAAATGATCTGCCCGAACAACACCGTCCAGCTGGACGACACCGGCTTGCCGTCTGTTCTGGTGTATATTCCGAAATTCAAAAACAGCGACGTTCTGGAGGGCGGTGACGACAGCGTGCACCCCGCCTTCATTGTAAACGGCAAGCAGATCCCCGGTTTTTATTACTCAAAGTATCAGAACCACGTCAACAGCGGCGTGGCGTACTCTCTGCCGGCAGAGGATCCCACTGCAAATATCACATTTGACACCGCGCTCGCACGCTGCACCGCAAAAGGCGCAGGCTGGCACCTCAGCACCAACGCCGAGTGGGCGGCGATCGCTCTCTGGTGCAAAAAAAATGGATTTATGCCCTACGGCAACAACAACTACGGCAAAGACACCAGAGAAAGCAACTACCGCGCAATACCTATGACGAATGGAACCGACGGCAGAACAAACCACGTCGCCACCGGTACCGGCCCGCTGTCATGGAGTCACGACCAGACTCCCAGCGGCATTTGGGATCTGAGCGGAAACGTCTCAGAGTGGCAGGGCGGTATCCGTACTGTATGGGGCGAGCTCCAGATCCTCGAAAATAACGACGCAGCAGATCCGGACAACCCGCAGAATGCGACGAGCACCTGTTGGAAGGCAATCAACGCCACCACCGGTGCGCTTGTGGAGCCAGAGTGCAGCACGACCGACACGACCGGAACAACTTCCGGAAACACGGTGCGTCTCGACTGGGTGAGCAATGCATGGGTATTCAAGAACGCGAGCACAAACGTGCAGACAGAGTACAAGAGCTGCACCTTCGGAAAGGTAACGGCGGGAGCTACGATCGGCGAAGCTGCCAAAGTGCTGCTGCGTGCTCTGGCTCTGCTGCCGGACGAGGGAACAGAAGAAGCTGACTACGAGGGCGACTATGCAGGCTGGCATAACGGCGCAGCCGAGCGCTGCGTGTATCGCGGGGGCTACTTCACGTCCGGGGCGGGTGCCGGCGTTTTCTGCGTCTCCGGCTACAACGCCCGGTCGATCTCGTACGCGAGCGTGGGCTTTCGATCCGCTTATATTCCGGAAATCGTATAGAAAAAATAATGTTAAGGGGTGATAAAATGAATGAGATCGTGATCGCCGTGCTGGCGGCGGCGAGCATACCGTCAGCATTTACCGGCTTTTGTTTTTGGCTTATTCAGCAGAAGATCCAGAAACAGGCCGCTAAACGTGAACAGGAAGAACAGGAACGCAGAAAAAAGCGTGAGGAACGCGAACGACTCCGCGAGGAAAACGAGGTACTTCTACTCCAGAGCGTGAACGCCGCGATTGCTCTCGGTGAGGCTACCGCCAAAGCGGTGCAGCGGATCCCTGACGCTCATTGTAACGGGGATATGCACGCCGCACTCGAATATGCAGCCAAAGTGAAACACGAGCAAAAGGACTTTTTGACACGGCAGGGGCTCGGTTCCCTCTACGACTAAGGGGGCGAGCTCATGGACGACGAAAAGCTTCGAGAGCTTACAGAGGAAAACACCAGACTCCGGCAGGAAAACAGGCGGCTCAGACGTCTGCTATCAGCAAGCCGCAGGCGCATGGAGTTTTCAAAGCTCATTTTCGCAGGCGTCGTACTTATGACGGCAGCGATCACCGTCTTTTCCTGCTGCATGATTTGGAGAACCGGCGACACGTCGGTGCTCGCGTATCTGATCCCGGCTGTTTTCGCCGAGCTCGCGTCGACTACCGGCTTTTACTACAACAAAGCCAAAGCTGAGAACAAGATCAAGCTCATGGCTCTGACGGGTACAAAGCCGGACGCGCAGACATTTGAAACCATGTAAAGGGGGCATAATATGGCATTGAAAGGAAAAAATAATGAGGAAAAGATCTGGAACTTCCTCATGGATAAGGGGCTGAGTGCGTGCGGAGCAGCCGGCCTTATGGGTAACTTATACGCGGAGAGCGCGCTCAATCCCATGAATTTGCAGAACACATACGAGAAAAGCCTCGGCTACACTGACGCCACCTACACGGCAGCGGTGGACTCCGGCGAATATTTCAACTTTGTGAACGATGCCGCCGGTTACGGTCTTGCACAATGGACATACTACACGCGCAAAGATGCGCTGCTGAAATATGCAAAGAGCACCTGCACCTCGATCGGAGATCTGGAGACGCAGCTCGGCTTTTTGTTCAATGAGCTGAACAGCAAAGAATACAAGGATCTGCTGGCAAATCTCAAAAGTGCCACCAGCGTGCGCGCAGCGTCCGACGCCGTTCTGACGATCTACGAGCGTCCGACCGATATGTCAGAGTGTGTGAAAGCACAGAGAGCAGGCTTCGGACAGACCTATTTCAACAAATACGCCGGAGCATTGCCAGCGAATCAGCAACCCGTAACAGGCTGTACGGCGGCGACTCTGATCGCGATCGCAGCGGCAGAGATTGGGTACCACGAGAAGGCATCGAACGCAAACCTTGACGACAAGACCGCGAACTCCGGGAGCGCGAACTTCACGAAATACTCTCGCGACCTCGCAGCGGCCGGCTATTACAACGGCAACAAGCAGGGCGTGGCATGGTGCGACGTGTTCGTGGACTGGTGCTTTTATCAGCTGGCCGACAAGGACGCGAAGAAGGCGCAGGAAATCGAGTGCCAGACTGGCTCACTCGGAGCCGGTTGCTTCTACTCTATGCAGTATTACCAGCAGCAGGGCCGCTTTTATACGTCGAATCCGCAGCCGGGCGACCAAGTTTTCTACAAGTCGGGCGGTGAGATCAGTCACACCGGCATTGTGGAGAGTGTGAACGGATCCACCTTCACGACCATTGAAGGCAACACGAGCGAACAGGTGAAACGATGCACCCGTAAAATGAACGACGGGTACACCTACGGCTTCGGCCGTCCTAAGTACGACACCGCCACCAGCTCGCCGACAGCACCGACAACTTCGGAGCAGCCGAGCACGTCGCTGAAATACAAGGTCGGGGACGTCGTGAACTTCACCGGCTCGGTGCATTATTCAAGCGCAAACGCTACGAGCGGGCTTTTCTGCAAGCCCGGCAAGGTAAAGATCACCGCCGCGTATGCGAGCGGCAAGCATCCGTACCACGCTATTGCAGAGGCAGACGGCGGCTCTACGGCATACGGCTGGGTGGACGCTGACAAGCTGAACGTGATCTCCGAGATCAAGATCGGGGACGTCGTGCAGTTTAAGGGCGGCGCGCACTATGCAAGCTCCAACGCCACGACAGACGCTGGAACCCCTAAAGCCGGTGCGGCTAAAGTGACAGCCATCGCAAAGGGAGCAAAGCATCCGTATCACCTCGTACATGTGGACAAGCAGTCCACCGTCTACGGCTGGGTGGACTCTGACCTCGTGATAAACTCATGATAGGGACAGCGGCGTCGCTTTTACTCTGCGCTGCCATGCTTGTGCTTTTGGCTGCGTGGATCTATGGGCTGATACACTCTGACGGCAAGTGCAATCCGGACGCGGACTGCGAAAACTGCCCGGTTCCATGTGAAAACCACAAAAATAAACGGAGTAGGCAATAAAACACACTGCGAGCTCTCAGCAGCACGTAGGACACAAGAAAAAACCCAGAGGGTGTAATAACCCTCTGGGCTTTTTCTGCGTCTTAAAACGCCGTTATTTGCGAATTTGACAAACGACTGCGACAACCTTCTCAAAGAAATAGAGGATTGTCGAGGTGTTCAAATTCGCGCAGTTTGGTGACCCGTACGGGAATTGAACCCATGATTCCGCCGTGAAAGGGCGGTGTCTTAACCTCTTGACCAACGGGCCGAATGTACTATCAGGATTTTCTCTCCATCAGCTATTTTATTATAGCACATCCGACATGATTTGTCAAGTGTTTTTTTGATTTTTTTGAGGGTAACCGCAAAAAAGTCTGTTACCAGAGAGTGTTCACATAAAAAGAATGTGC
>CAZKHW010000073.1:0-11769 GCA_964552525.1 uncultured Ruminococcus sp.
GTCCGTTGTTGCCGAGCATATCCGCAGGATTCGGGCAAAGCTGCTGGTGTTTCATGAGGACTACCATATCGAAACCGTATGGGGGATGGGATACAAATGGGTAAAAAAAGAAAAAAATCCTTGAAATGGGCTATTTTGCTGTATATGACCCCAGCGATGTTAACTTCCGTGCTTGGCATTCTGGTGATCGCTTTCGGCACCAATTACGTACAGGAATGGTACCGCGATTTGCATCCGCATATGGAGGAAGGGGACAGAACGAGCGTTGAGATCAAGCTGGAGGATGGAAATTACATGGTCATACCGCATCATAACCAATACTTTTTTTCGTCAAGGGATCAGGTGATGTATTTTCTCCTCAGCAATGCCCAGGTGGTGCTCATCCCACTGTGGCCGCTTATCTGTGTGTTTGTGATGGGGGCATTGTTCTACCGGCTGGAGCTGAGAGAGCCGATCCGGCAGCTCATGGAGGCATCCGCCCGGATCCGTGATAACCAGTTGGACTTTCAGCTCGCACCCCAAAAGCACAACGAGATCTGGGATCTGTGCGAGGCATTTGAGGAGATGCGTGCATCACTATACCAGAACAACCGTGAGCTTTGGCTGTCGTTGGAGGAGCGCAAGCGGCTAAACTCCGCCTTTTCGCACGATCTGCGAACGCCGCTGACCGTACTGAAGGGCTATGTCGGATTTCTGCGCCAGTACGTCCCGGAGGGCAGAGTCTCAGAGGACAAGCTGCTGAGCGTCCTGTCCATGATGGACGGTCAGGTCACGCGGCTTGAGAGCTATACCCAGAATATGAGCGCATTGCAAAAGCTTGAGGACATCGTGCCGGACATCCGGTGTGTTCCGGTACAGGCACTGTCGGCGCAGTTGGAGGAAACTGGGCGCATGCTCTGCACGGAGAGAGAATTTCGCATGCAGACGACTGCTGACACCGCACAGGTGTGCATCGACAGCGAGCTTGTGATGCAGGTGTACGAGAATCTGGTGGCAAATGCTGCACGGTATGCGGTGCAGCGTGTCAGCGTCGTGCTGCATATTGCCAAGGATCGGCTGTGCATCGGCGTGACGGATGACGGTGCAGGATTCTCGGAGGAGGCACTGCGCCATGCATCAGAGCCGTTTTTTCGGGATGACAAGGGAACGGGATCGCATTTTGGACTGGGGCTGTACATCTGCCGCATCCTGTGTGAGAAGTGCGGCGGCAGCCTGACCATCACCAATCATGGCGGCGGCGCAGTGACGGCAGAGGTGTTCTGCGGCGAGATCCGGAGGAATTGATAAAAAGTTGAAATTCATCATGTATCATAATGCCATAGCGAGAAGCTGTGGCATTTTTTGTTGATCGGCAGAATCCTGCAACAGTCCGATCGCTTTCGCAATTTGATTGGGAGGTTAGACACTTATGAAAAACACGATCGAGATCAGAGGCGTGGACAAGTTCTACGGCCGCAAGCAGGCACTGCATCACATCGACCTGACCATTGAACAGGGCATGTTCGGGCTGCTTGGCAGAAACGGTGCAGGCAAGACCACACTCATGAAAATGCTCGCTTCACTGCACCAGAAGCAGGGCGGCATCATCACCGTATGCGGCGTTCCGATCAGTCACGCCCGGGAGATCCGCAGCATGACCGGCTATCTGCCGCAGGACTTCTCCATGTACCCCATGATGACAGTAGAGGAGAGTCTGGACTATCTGGGCATTCTCTCCGGTATGGACAGCAGTCAGCGGCGCAAGCGCATCGATGCACTGCTCAGACGCGTCAACCTGACAGATCACCGCCGTAAAAAGGTCAAGGCGCTCTCCGGCGGCATGAAACGCCGTCTCGGAATTGCCCAGGCACTTCTGCATGACCCCAAGGTGCTGATCGTGGATGAGCCGACCGCCGGACTTGACCCGGAGGAGCGCATCCGTTTCCGGAATCTGCTGTGCGAGGTGGCGGAGGAGCGCATCGTGATCCTCTCCACGCACATCGTGGGCGATATCGAGGCGACCTGTGAGCATATCGCCATCATGAATGACGGCATGATCCTGTGGCAAGGGACAGTTTCCGAGCTGCTGCGCAGTGCCGCCAACAAGGTGTTTACGGTGAATGTTCCGAAGAAATACCTTTCGCAGATCAAGCAGGACTACATCGTGACAGGCATGCTCGTCCAGAGCGAATATGTCACCGTCCGGCTGATCTCCGAGCAGTGTCCGACTCTCCAAGGCATCGCGGCGGCAGAGCCGAATCTAGAGGATGCGTATATGTATTGTCTGGTCAGCCACGGCTGTGAGGTATCGGGAGGTGATGTGTGATGCTGTTCTGGAAGGAATGCAAAAAGATCCTGTTTTCTCTTGCCTTTGTCCTCTACGTCATTGTGACGGCAGCAATGTATTTCACGCAGTTCCATAATGACTGCGCAGCCCCCATCACAGCACCTGTCCCCGGGCAGGACAATTACGGAACAGTAGCAAAGGAGATTCCGGAGCTGCTGATGCCGGCAGCAGCCGAAAGTCTTGTGTCCGGTTACCTCGAGAACAGCTATGTTGCCTATCCCATCGGATTTTACAAGAACGTTCATCTGAGTGAGAAGAAAAAAGTAAGGATGGCTTCGATCATCACGGAGATCACAGGCATTACGCAGGCACAGCTCGACAGCATGGAGGATTATCAGCCGGGCGGATTTCAGCTTGATGACAACGGAAACATAATCTATGTGGAGGGGAATCTTCCGGAGATCAGCGTTCTGCCGGAGCTGACCTACGCGCGGTTTCGTGAGCTGATGCAGGAGGCGGATGACATCATCGGCGGCGGCTCGGATTACAGCGAGAGCTATCTTGTGGGGACTTTCTCACGCGTTCCCCAAACCTATGAGGATGCGCTGGCAGAGTACAATGCCTTTTTCAGTGAGGATAAGATCACGCGTGCCTATGCGCGGCTTTTCTGCGATTATATGGGGATCGTTCTTGCGATCCTTCCCGTGTTTGTTGCCGTGTTCCTGGCAGCCCTTGACCGCAGATCGCAGATGGAGCAGCTTGCGTATTCAAGAAAAATTTCCTCGGCAAAGCTGATCTTTACCCGATATGCGGCTCTCGTGACTGTCATGCTCGTTCCGGTCATCCTTTGCGCAGGCATTGCCACCGCAAAGGTCAGCAGCCTGTACCAGGGATGCGACACCGACCCGACCGCCATATTCCGTTACAGTTCCGTATGGCTTCTGCCGAATATCATGACCGCTGCCGCAGTCGGCATGCTGCTCACGGAGCTGACTTCCTCTATGCTCGCCATCTTTGTGCAGGGAGCAGCATGGTTTACGAGTATCTTCATCTCCACCGATCTGACAGGGAGTATCGGAAAATTCACGCTGGTCGTGCGCCACAATTCGTTGTATGGACTGGATGTGTTCACACGGACGTATGACAATTTTATCTTTAACCGCGTGTTCTACGCACTGGCATCCATCGCAGCCATTGCGCTGACCGCCTATTTCTATGACCGAAAAAGGAGGGGTGTGTTCCATGGACTTTCGTTCCGCGGCAAGGCTCTTAGCCGTTAATCTGAAAACGCACTTTCTGCCGCATGCGGCGGCAGCGATTCTGACCGCGCTGTTCACGCCGCTGCTGTTTGCCATCAGTGGGCTTGACGAGCAGCAGGCGGCACAGCCTATTGAGATGCTGCTGTCGATCACAGGGATCATTCTGCTCACGCCGATTTTTCTGCCGGAGCAGAGCGCGGCTGTCCGTGATGTGATACGCTCCAAAAAGACAGATCACACGCAGGTCTGCCTGATGCGTGTGCTGTATTCCGCCGCAGCACTTGCCGTGCTGATCGGCATTTTCACCGCGGTCATGCATGAGGCAGGAAGCTGTGTGACACTCCGCCATGCCGCAGGAGGGTTTGCTACAGCGCTGTTTCTGGGGGCGCTGGGCATATTGGTCGCCGGGATCACAGGAAATACTCCGGCAGCGTACATGGGTTCGCTGGTCTATTATATGGCGAATATTACAATGAAGCAAAAGCTTGGGAACTTCTACCTCTTTTCGATGTGCGCAGGCAGCTTTCAGGAAAAATACTGGCTGCTCGGCGGAGCGGTTGTCCTGATCGCAGTCGGCATCATCGGAGACAGGATACGGAAAATATAGACATCTGCGTGATCCGGATGCGTTTGGGGCAGTTCATGCCATCAACGGCGATCAGAGCGTGGATATTTTCGACCTCGCGCTACTCAAACGCATGCTGATCTCCTGATCCCGGAGAATTGCTGCGCCCCCCTCATCCTACAGGATGAGGGGGCGTTTTTTGCATGCTCCGGGAGATCAAAAAGCCACAGACCAGGCCGGATACCATGTCCGGTCTGGTCTGCAAACATATAGAGAGAATAAAATGTGTCAGCAGTGTTTATACCGGAGGAAGGGTGATAAGCTTAACAACACACTTGAGGATGTTCAAAGAGTCGGTAGGATCAATCTCCTCATTGCTGTCAACATCAGCATTCTTTTGTGCGACATTATCCAGCTTGACTGAACCAAGCAAAAACTTGTTGAGCATGATAACATCCAGAATATCTACCTCGCCGTCCTTGTTGACATCACCGCACAGACCCTCCTGCGTACCGGTCGGTGTCGTATTTTCAGGCGTTTCTTCCGTTCCATTGGTCGGATCGACCTTGACAGTTGTCGTGGTGGATTCTTTGCTCTCCGTCGGTGTTGCAGCATCGGTGGAGGTAGTGGTGCTGCTCTCCTCAGGCGTCTGTGCGCCAACATTGTAGTTGATCGCAGGGGTGGATGTCTGTGCCAGCCCCTTGCTCATGTGATAGCCCAGCTCTGCGTAAGTGCCGTCAGACGGTGTTTCCGCAAATCCGCCAGGATTTGGCATTCCTTCTGCCGTTCTCCATGCCTTGTGGAAGTCCGTGCCCATGGCGTCAACCTTCAGGGTAAGGAAGTCGGAATCCGCCGGTGTCACAACCGTGCCGATCTTCGGGGAGCTGCCGTCAGCAGCGATCTTATCCTGACTGTAGTAGTACTTGGAATTGTAGTACAGAGCGTTGGTCACATTGCCCTTAAACTTGTCATTTGCCAACTTGATGCCGGGGGCATTTGTCTTGGTAACGTTTGCGGTATTGTAGTAAGTGATGATGTTCGAGAGGTTTGCAGATGCAGAGCAGCGATATACATAGTAGTTCGCCTTGCCCTTGCCGCCGACACCGTTATTGTAGGCGGTGCAGTTCTTCAGCTCGCCGAACTCGGGGTTATTGTTATCAGTGAAGCCGCAGTTGAGGTTCTCAAATGCTAAACAGTTCTCTACCACATGACGTGTACCGACACCGCCGCCGCCGAGCTTGAAACCGTTGCCGTCAGCATCGCCGTAGCCTCTGCCGTCCTCGGTAAACCCGTTGCGGAATGCAATGCAGTTCTTGATGGTAACGACACCGGTCGGACCGGTCTCGGTCTTTGCATAGAGATCCCAGCCGTCATCGGAGTTGTTGTACGAGATACAGCCATCGAAAACGTTGCCCTCACCGCAGGTGAGCTTTGCCGCAAACCCGTCTGCATTCTCCATCGTTGCCTCATCGCAGTTGTTCTTGGAGGTGCAGTTCTTGATGAGGTTGTTGGACGGCCAATCTGTGATCTTCGCTGCCTCCGTTCTGTAGCGTGAGATCTGGAGACCGGTATCCTCGTTATCATTGAATACCATCATCTCGATGATATTGTTGCTGCCTGACAGGAGCATGCCGTTATCGCCTGCCTGCGTGATCTCAAAACCGTAGAAATGCCAGTAGCTGCCGTCAAGGACGATGCCGCGTGCAGAAGCACTTACCGCCTGACCGGTGAAGTCAAATACAACATTTGCGCCTTTCCAGGGTGCTACAGTCTTGAGCTTTCCTGCCTGACCGGAATTATTCTGGTCGATCAGGATCGTATCGGTGTAGTGATACGTGCCGCCGAGCAGGAAAATCACGCCGCCTGCCGGAACTTTGGTGATTGCATCGGTGAAGCTGGTCGGATCGTTCTCAGTCTTACCAGAACCGCTGCCATCCGGAGATGCATAGATGACCTGTGTATAATTGGCAGGATCAGACGGTGTTTCCGGTGTCTTGGTCGTTGCTGTAGACTCGTCAGGCTTTGCGCTTGTCTCCGTGGTCTTAGTCGTTGTTGTCTCCTTCGGCGCAGTAGTCGTTGACGGAGCAGTTGTTGCAGTCGGATCAGTGGAATCCGAGAAGCCCGAGCCGATCGCTACGATGGAATCCTTGTAGCTTACCAGCGCTGCCTTGAGTGCGTCATCCACCGCATAGCTTGCATCAGCCGTTGCGTTGTCAAATGTCCACTTGAAGTCGCCGCCCTGTACACGACCTGCACCTGCGGTGACCTTGGCAGGCACATCCTCCGCGGCATCAGGCGTATACTGATACATCAGGCTGGAATTGGTATCGAAGTTGTTATAGCTCGTGCCGCCCTTCTTCGCCTTGACAGAATCCGGAACCTTCTCGTCACGGGAGCTGACCTCATACGCATCGAACTCGGTGTTGTCCTGCTGATAGGTGACATATGCCTTCTGTAGTGAACCGGTCATGTAGTTACCGAAGGACTTAATCACACCTCCGTCCTCACTGGAGAACGTACCAGCGCCCGATGCAATGTCAGAGCCTTGCATAGAGATCAGCATCGGGTACTTGCAGTTGCGGAAATAGTTGTTCTCTACGAATGCAGAACCGCCCATTGTCATGCCTACGCCGTACTTAGCGTTGCCGTCAAAGTAGTTGTTATAAATATGTACCGTGCAGGTACGGATTCTCGGATGACGGGAATCGGAATGGTCGTACCAGTTATGGTGATATGTGATATAGCTGTCAGCCGTTTCGGACTTCATGCCCTGAAGATTGCACTTGCCATTGTCAAAGAAGTGGTTGTAGGAGTGCGTGATAAAGGTGGAGGTCTTGGTATCCAGTGCGCCGTCGCCCTTTACCTGGTCAGCGTCGCTGCCGGCATCGCCGTAGAACATGTCGCAGTGGTGCACCCAGACATGGTCGTTCTTCTGCTGGAGACCGACATTATCGCCCTCGGAGGAATTGCAGTTCATAAAGCCGATGTTGCGGATCTCCACATTGGAGGAATTCTTGACAACCAGACCGAAGCCGTTGAAGGTCGTATCCGTACCGATGCCCTCGATGGTCAGACCGCAGGTCACGGCATCCACATACAGATCACCGTTTGGCATATCAGCCGGATCGGAAATATTGCCGATCAGTCGGATGCAGACAGGCCCGACCTTGGTATTGCTCTTGAGGTTCGTGATGATGTTCTGCACACCGGTCAGCGCGGTGTCCTTACCGGACTTGTTCGGCAACGTAACAGAGACCGTGTCCTTGGTCTTTTCGGTCACGTAAATCACGGTTGCGCCGCTTCTGAGCGTACCGTCCTCGTTGTATGCGCCGGAGGAGGTGCCGTTCACCCAGCCAAAACCGCTGCGGTCATGCGCTGTCGTGGTTACCTTGATCTCGGCTGCCTTGGAGGTATCCTCCTTGCCGCCCAGGATCGGAACGACCTTCAGCGTGTGACTGCCTGCTTTAAGTCCAACTGCATCCACGCGGAAACAGCTTGCATACTGACGAATGAGCATGCTGTCAAGCTGCGCGCCGTCAGCGTACACATTGTACCCCGATGCGCCGGTCACTGCCTGCCACTCTGCATACGCGCCCTCTGCATAACCGGCAGATGCCGTAATGCTGACAGCGTCCGTGCTTGCTGTGGATACGATCCCTGTATTCCCTACAGGTGAGAGCGTTGCAGCCTGCGCTCCCGACAGTCCGAACGAGCAGACAACAGTTGCTGCTGCGAGGAGGGCTGCCAGTGTTTTTCTCATTGCTTTCATCTTCATAATTTAGGATGAACCCCTTTCTATCTATCGGATGGTTTCATTATAACAGATGCCAGCCCAAATTACAAGTGGTATATCCCACGAAAAATATTATGGCGATTTGGTGGATATTAACAAAATTCCCAAGACTTTTATATCTCTCTTTACCAATGCGACAGGCGTCGCATAGTTGATGTGCGATATTGCAACTGTTTGTTGCATATCTTACACAAAATTTCTCTCCTTGGCAGGATGTCTAAAAAGCTGTGTTTGAATTTGTAGGGCAGTTACAAACAGAAGAAATCTGCTTGACAAACGGATAAAGTGATGCTATAATAAATGATATAATGATGTGAGAAACTTGTTGAAACAAGTCTGTCTTGCATGAAAGGAGATTTTTACAATGAAGAAATATGTATGTCCTGTTTGCGGTTATGTTCACGAGGGGGATTCTGCCCCGGATAAATGTCCGCAGTGCGGTGTTCCCGGCGAGAAGTTCATCGTTAAGGAGGCTAGCGATCAGCTCGAGTTCGCATGTGAGCACGAGCTGGGTTCTGCCAAGGCAGTGACCGATGCAGAGATCCTCGATGGACTGCGCTCAAACTTCACCGGTGAGTGTACCGAGGTCGGCATGTATCTGGCAATGGCACGCGTGGCATGCCGCGAGGGCTACCCGGAGATCGGCATGTACTGGGAAAAGGCTGCTTATGAGGAGGCTGAGCATGCTGCCAAGTTTGCAGAGCTGCTCGGAGAGATCGTGTCCGATTCCACTGAAGAGAATCTGCGTGTTCGTATGCTCGCAGAGCAGGGCGCAACTGAGGGTAAGCTCAAGCTCGCAAAGCGTGCAAAGGAGCTGAACCTTGATGCCATCCATGACACGGTTCACGAGATGGCTAAGGACGAGGCACGTCACGGCAAGGCTTTCGAGGGTCTGCTCAAGCGTTACTTCGGTTAAGCAAATATGGTTTGGGGGCAGGCGGCATGCCTGCCCCTGTTTTATAGGAAATGTGTACAATTCTGCGCATGCTTTCTTGTACACCTCGCCGATTTTTCAGATGATTTTTCAAAAACGTGTCAATTTTTGACCCTCTAACGTGTCTAGTTGTATAGAAGCCCCTGAACGGGGGTGCATGCAATGAAATCATAAGGAGGACAACGTTATGGAAACCTATCAGTCTACACGAGAGATCATGTACAAGCGCATCCGCGCACTGCGCAAGCGCGAGCATTACACCCAGAGCCAGATGGCACAAAGGCTGAACATCAGCCGGCGCACCTACGCCAACTACGAGCGCGGCATCCATGCCATGCCCGTGGAGGTGCTGGTCGTCATTGCCGATACCTTTGGCACAAGCCTGGATTACCTGACCGGACGCGGAATGTCCGATGGTCTCATGGAGATGCGCGCTTACCAGTAACCAGCTTCAGGGAGTGACAAGGTATGCACAAACGCATTGGAATTATCATGGGCAAGGTCTATAAAGAGATCAACCGTCAGCAGCTTTGCGGTCTGCTGGAGGAAGCCTATTCGCACGGTGTCAGCGCATATGTCTTTACACTGACTGACGAGAGTGCTGATACCGGCATCATCACCGGTGAGGAGAACCTTTTCAATGCGATCAATTTCTCTCTGCTTGACGGCATCGTATTTCTGCCGTACACCTTCTCCTCTGCGGAGTACTGGAGTCACATTCAGCGATTTTTGCAGGAGAGCTGTCCCCTGCCCATTGTTCGTATCGGCAAGGAGAATACGCCGTTCACCTCCATCTGGTATCAGGATCGCGCCGAGATGGCAGATGTGACACGGCATCTGATCTATGCGCACGGCTGCCGGGATCTGATCTGTCTGACCGGACAGGACTTCCAGAACGTATCGCATGAGCGTCTGGCAGGGTTCATGGATGCGATGCGCGAGGCAGGGCTTACCGTTCCGGAGGACAACGTGATCTTCGGCGATTTCTGGGTCTATACCGCACAGAACCTTGCACGCGAAATTGCCGATGGCATCCGGAAAAAGCCCGATGCTGTGGTCTGCGCAAACGATGTGATGGCAATTGCGCTGTGCGATTCACTCAAAGAGCATGGACTGTCCGTTCCCGATGATCTGCTCGTCACCGGCTACGACGGCACACCCGAGACAGAGATCCACGTCCCTTCCGTCACCACCTACCGGACAAGCTGGAAGCAGCTTGGACGCAACGCCTATATCCTGCTCCACGAGCTGATCACCGGCGAAAAGATCGCTCCCCATGTCACAGAGAACGGCACACTGCTTTGCCGCCAGAGCTGCGGCTGTTCCCCTGTCAAGCACAGTCATGCCGAAAAGGAATTCAACTATCAGAAAATGGAGGATGCCTACCTCGACAACAATTTGTCCACTCGCCTGCTCTCGTGCAGCAATCTTGACAGCTTTGTGCGCACGATGTACGACAGCATCTTCATTTTCGCCGAGCCGGACTACTATGACAAGGAGCAGTTCTGCCTGTGCCTGTGCGATGACTGGGACAAAGGCTCTCTGCCCGAGTATAGCACTCACAGCTACCGGACACACGGGTATTCCGATACTATGATGCTGATGTGCTATTCCGGAGACCACCGGGCATTTCCTTTACAGGATATGGTACCGGATGATCTGATGCACTCGGAGATACCGACCGTTACGTTCTTTTCCGCGGTGCATTTCCAGGATCGCTGTTTCGGCTATGCGCTCCTGCAGTACCGGGACGTAGTGGATGGTTTCAACGCGCACTATCTGCGTTTTTGCCGCGAGGTAAACAATGCGCTGGAGTTCCTGCGTGTGCAGAATACCCTGCGCTCGCTGGCGTATCACAATCTGCTCACCCAGGTGCGCGACACCATGACTGGTCTGTACAATCTCAAAAGCCTTCCGCACCTGTGGGATGATTTCCTGCGCAATGCCCAGAACGCCGGAGAGCATCCGTTCTGGATCGCACTGTCCATCACGGGACTGTACCGGCTCACGGAGGCACATGGAAGCCTTGTCAAGGACAAGCTGCTTGTTGCGTTTGCCGAGGAGATGCAAAATGCATGCAGCCACGGTGAAAAATGCCTGCGAGCCGGAGAAAGCGACTTTCTCATTCTGGGCAGTGAACCAGACGCATCGCGCTATCACAATCTGCTTGTGCAGAACATTCGTGAGCAATTCGAGCAATACCAGACTGCACTGGGGCAGACACATCTTCCGCTGCAATACGTCATTGCACACGAGGATCGCATGCCGCACGATCCGGCAGATGCCGAAAAGGCGGCGCTGACTTTGCTCTCGAAAGCAAAAGCAAGCCAGCCAAGCTATTCCGAGCAGCTTCACTATTCGGATCTTTCGGAGCTGCGCCGGAGCATCTACAAGAATCCGGAGCATGAATGGTCGCTGGCAATGTGTGCAGAACTGCTCAACATCAGCAGCTCGTACTTCCACCGTATCTACCAGAAGGCGTTCGGAGTGAGCTGCGCGAGCGATATTCACCGCAGCAAGCTCGAGCATGCCAAATTTCTCCTGTTGCACACCTCGGACACGCTCCAGGAGATCGCGCGTAAATGCGGCTATGACTATTCGCATTTCATGAGGACGTTCAAAAAGGAGTTCGGTATGACCCCTACCGAATACCGCCGGGGCAAGACCGAGGGATGATCTGCATTGATCCCCTCCCGAAATTTGATGATACACAAAATGCCGCATCAGTGCTAAATGGAGATGCATAAACATATAATAGATCTTTCCGATAAGATTCCCTATTATATTGGTAACATCAATGTTTTGATAGCCGCAGTAGCGGACTGCAATCCTCTAAATTTCAATGGATTTTATCTATTGGAATTTAGAGGATTGTTTTTAGCAACAAATGATATTTAGAGCCTGTTTAGTATCTGGAGATTGCCGGATTTTTGAGCAGATTTTTCTCGTGGC
>CAZKHW010000074.1:0-11226 GCA_964552525.1 uncultured Ruminococcus sp.
AAAATCCCGTAAAATCACGACAAGGTGGTTTCAGCATTTATGTACTCTCTGGAAAAATGAAGGATCTTGCTGGAAACTGGGGGCTCCGTATCAGAACGGTATTTGCATGAGACTTACAATTCAATTTTCCAAAAAGGCGACAGCCTTGGGCGGCTTTTGCATGAAACTCACAATGAAAAGCATCAAAATTGATTTCCGTGGCAGAATTTCTGCGATACTTGACAAAAAGCTGGTAGTATGGTATAATTTCATTATATATAATCATGCAGAATGACCGGAGCATGCTCCGCACAACATCGTTGTACACAGCAATATGCTGAGGAGGCTATTTTATGATAAAAACAGAAACCGAAAGAAAACAGACCATACTAATTGTTGACGATTCTCTCTCTAACCGTGAGTTCCTGATCGCTATGCTGGAGGACGACTACAGGATTCTGGAGGCATCGGGCGGCATAGAGGCAATCAAAATGCTCCGGGAGTACGGCTCTGCCATTGACCTGATGATCCTGGATATTGTCATGCCCGATGTTGACGGCTTTGAGGTACTTGCCGTAATGAATGACTGCGGAATGATCGAGGATATCCCTGTCATCATGATCTCCTCCGAAAGTGACCCGTCCATCATTGAGCGCGCCTATACCATGCATGCAACGGATTATATCGACCGTCCTTTCAATGCGTTTATCGTCCGCAAGCGCGTCATCAACACCCTGAATCTGCACGCACGGCACAAGCGCCTCAACCGCCTCATTACCCATCTGGTCTATGAAAAGGAAAAGAACAATACCATGATGGTGAACATCCTGAGCCATACCGTAGAGTTCCGGAATGGTGAGAGCGGCATGCATGTCCTCAACATCTCAACGATCACCGGTCTCCTGCTCCAGCACCTTGTTAAGAAAACAGACCGGTATCACCTCACACAGCACGATATTTCCCTCATCGTTATCGCGTCAGCCCTGCATGATATCGGCAAGATCAGCATTCCCGGCAAGATCCTCAACAAGCCCGGCAGATTTACACCCGAGGAATTTGACATCATGAAGACCCACACGATCATGGGTGAACAGATGCTCAAGGATATTCCGCTGTATGCGCAGGAGCCGCTGATCAAGGTCGCACGTACCATCTGCCGTTCTCACCATGAACGTTATGACGGCAGGGGCTATCCGGATGGTCTGGTCGGCGAGGAGATCCCAATTGGCGCACAGGTCGTGGCTCTCGCAGACGTGTACGATGCCCTGACCAGTGAACGCTGCTATAAGAAGGCGTTCTCTCATGAGAAAGCGTATGAGATGATCGTCAACGGCGAATGCGGTGCGTTCAGCGACCTTCTGCTCGAATGCCTGGCAGATATCCACGGAGAGATCATCAAGGAACTGAACCGTACCCCCGGTGTACAGCGTCCTGAAAAGGCACTGGAAAATCTGGTCGGTGAGCTGATGAATTATAACGATTTCGATGATCTGGTCTATCCGCTGCAGCAGATCCGCAAGGAGCACCAAAAGGAAAAGTTCTTCGCCCACCGCGCCGAGGAGCTGCGTTTCGATTACGACAGCCGCTCCTCGATCGTCATTCTTTCAAAATGGGGCGCAAAGCTCCTCGGTACTGACAAAACTGTCCACAATATCCTGGAAAGTCAGCCGCAGGTGATGGACGATCCTCGTATTAGGGCACTTTCGGAACGCTTCCGCAGCGCAAGTCCGGACGACACGGATGTACAGACAGAGGTCGAGCTTGTCATCAATGGTGTGCTGATGCACGGCAGACTCTGCGCACGCACCGTCTGGTCGGATGATGAAACACCTCGTTATATCGGCGTTTTCGGAAAGATCAATGACCTTACCCCCGTCACAGAGCCGCACAATGCCTGAATCCTGGCACAGTGCGGTCTCCTGCTTTATCAAATCCAAATCAAAAGAAAGGATCAAAAGATCATGAGTTTACAGGAATGCTATACAGAGCTTGGCGGTAACTATCCGGATGTTATCCGCCGCCTTTTCAACGAGACGATGGTCAAGAGATTTGTCCTCAAATTCCTTGATGACCAGAGCTTTTCCAACCTGAGCAAAGCCATGGAGACTGGCGATTATTCGCAGGCATTCATCGCCTCGCACACCATCAAGGGCGTTTGTCAGAATCTCTCGTTTACACGGCTGTACGAGTCCAGTCACCTGCTGACCGAGGCACTGCGCGGCGATACGCCGGATATACCGGAGGCGCAGAGATTATTTGTCGATGTCTCCAGGGATTACCAGATCACAATGGATGCGATCCGCCGGTTCCAGGCAGAGTCCTGATCCCTGCGGAACAGCATTTTTAAAGATAGGCGGCAAAGCTATGAAAAAAAACAAGAGGATGCATCCTTTGCCTGTGTTTCTGGCATTTATCCTGCTGATCCTGACCGTAGTATTCGGATTTCTGCAAATGCGCCAGCGCACAGCACAGCTCAATGAGCAAACGGTAGAGGATATCGGTATGGCGTATTTGTCGGCTCTGACCGCGGAAACGGTCAGCCATTCCCAGACCTATTTTGAGGGACGCTTTGACATTCTGCGGCAGGTTCTGGAAACCTCCCTGAATCAGTCTGAAAGTCCTGAGGAGGTCAAGAAAATGATTGCAGACGGCATCACCTCCGGTGCGCGGTATGTCGCCCTGTTGACGGCTGACGGACAGCGAGAGGTGCTGCGCGGTGATCCAGAGATCCGTCCCTACGACACCGACAGTTTCCACGAACAGCTCGAGGGCGGGGCGAACAAGATCGTGCTGACGACCAACGGCGATGAGGAGCGTCTGGTCGAAATGGTGCTTGCCAGCAGCTTCACGATCGGCGGCACGGACTACAGCGCACTGCTGTGCGATATTTCTACCTCCACGCTCAATGACATTCTGAACCTTTCTTATAATGAAGAAGCAATGGTGTATTCGTTTGTCATCCGCAAGCAGGACGGCAGCTTTGTCATCCGCAACGAGGATGCGGTCAGCGAAAGCTACTATACCCGTATCCGCAGCCGCTATCAGGATTACGAAGGTAAGACCGCAGAGGACTATGTAAATGAGATCGGCACGGCAATGCAGAACGGTGAGACCTATCAGTCGGTTTTCCTTATCGACGGCGAAAAACGCATGCTGTTTGCCAGAAAGTTCTACTACGCCGACTGGTATCTGGTCTCTTTCATGCGCTTTAGCCAGATGCAGGAGATCCTCTCCGCCAATCATCAGCAAAGCAGCCTGGTCTTTATCAACTGCTTTACCCTGCTCTGCGTAGTGTTCCTGATCACGTTTATCCTGTTCGCGATCTATTCCTACCAGCACATGCGGGAGCTGGAGCGACTCAAGAACGAGGCAATCGCTGCCAACCAGTCCAAGAGCGAGTTCCTCTCCAACATGAGCCACGACATCCGAACGCCGATGAATATCATCATCGGCATGACGGACATCGCGCGTTCGAGCATTGACGATCAGAAAAAAGTGGAGGAGTGCCTGAACAAGATCACCAAATCCAGCCGCCATCTGCTCGCCCTCATCAATGACGTGCTGGACATGTCTAAGATCGAAAGCGGAAAAATGACGCTTTCGGAGGTGCAGGTCTCCCTGCGCGAAAGTCTGGAAAACATCGTTTCCATCATGCAGCCGCATATTAAGGGAAAAAACCAGCAGTTCGACATCTATGTGCAGAATATCTGCTGCGAGACTATCTGCTGCGATAACCTGCGCCTGAATCAGATTTTGATCAATTTGCTGTCCAATGCGGCAAAATACACGCAGGAGGGCGGTTCGATCTCTTTGACGCTGTCGCAGGAGACATCTCCCTACGGCAGTGCCTATGTGCGAAATCACTTCTACGTCCGCGACAATGGCATCGGCATGACGAAAGAGTTCATTGCCGTTCTGTATGACAGCTTTGTCCGCGAGGACAAGGATCGCGTCACCAAGGAGGAAGGCACCGGACTGGGACTTGCCATCACCAAGCATATCGTTGACATGATGAACGGCACGATCGACGTCAAAAGCGAGCCGGGTAAGGGCAGCGAATTCCACGTGATACTGGACTTTAAGCGCGGTGAGATGCAGGAGGTGGATATGACGCTTCAGGGCATGAAGGTGCTTGTAGTCGATGACGATCCCGATCTTTGTGAATCCGCGGTATTCGCGCTGTCCGAGATCGGCGCAGATGCGCAGTTTGTCACGAACGGTGCGCAGGCGTTGGAGCTGATTTGCGAGAAATCGGAGCACTTTGACATTCTGCTGATCGACCTGCAAATGCCAGGTATGAACGGTGTGGAGATCACTCGTCAGATTCGTGAGCATTCCCATGAGGAGATTCCGGTCATCATCATTTCCGCCTACGACTGGTTGGAATTTGAACAGGAGGCAAGATCTGCCGGTGCTGATGGTTTTATTACCAAGCCGCTGTTCAGATCAACACTATTCCATAGCATCACGCAAACCGTCGAACAGAAACCCTCTGAACAGCAGGAGACTGCGGTATCTCCGCAATTCTCCAACGAGCGCATTCTCATTGCGGAGGACAACGAGCTGAACAGTGAGATCGCGACCGTGATCCTCAACAATGCCGGTTTGACAGTGGAATGTGCCGAAAACGGCAAGATCTGTACCGAAATGTTTGCCGCCTCCCCTGTTGGCTATTACCGTGCGATCCTGATGGACATTCGCATGCCGATCATGAACGGCTATGAGGCGACCGAGACGATCCGCGCTATGGATCGTGAGGATGCCGACATTCCCATCATTGCCATGACCGCCGATGCGTTTTCCGAGGATGTTGCCAAGGCAGCGAAATGCGGCATGAACGGACATATCGCGAAACCGCTGGATATGAATGCGCTGTTCTATCTGCTCAAACGAGAGATGGAACGCTCTGCACGTGAGGAAGATGCCGTTCCCGGTCAGGAATAACGGCGCAGATGTGCCGTTATTTCAGGGCTTTGTGCAAAATCACCAGTTTTGCACATAGAACCATAAATTTCGAGTCTCGTTTTTGTCACAATCTCTAAAATCATTTTAGAAAGTCAACTTTCTATTGATTTATCCTACAGAATATGGTATAATTTATGTGTATATGTGAACGTTTTGTGATGAACGTTCCATAGCATCCATTCGTATACATGCAGACTGCCGGCTGCGTAAGGCAGAATGCATGTATCAACCTATTATAAAGGAGGAAGTGTTTGAGATGAAACACACCAAAAAACTGGCACAGCGAATTGCTGCCGGTGCGATGAGCGCTGCACTGCTCTTCTCCGGTACCAATCTCGGTTCTGCCAACAAGACAGTCATGGCTGCCGATAATGATTATTATCAGGCGCTGTCCCTGTCTCTGTATTTCTTTGATGCCAATGCCTGCGGCGCGGACGTTGATGACGGTCCACTGACATGGCGCGGCAACTGCCACACCTATGACGGTAAGGCAGCGATCTCCGATGCGGATAACTTTGACAGCTCCTGCCGTTCACTGGTAGACCCTGACGGTGACGGATTTGTTGATGTTTCCGGCGGCTACCACGATGCCGGCGACCACATCAAATTCAACTTGACGATGGGATTTGCCTTTGCATCTCTGGCAATGTCCGAGTACATGAACCCTGGCGTTTACGATAAGGCAGGCTGCAAGGATCACCTGGTTGCCCTCCTTAAGAGAAATGCCGACTATATGATGAAAACGACCTTCCTCAATAGCTCCGGCGAGGTTGCAACCATCTGTCATGTTGTTGCGGATGGAAATGCCGACCATAGTGTATGGTCCTCTCCTGAGGGGCAGACCTATCCCAGAAAAACCTACTGGCTGACAGCAGGCAACAACAACACTGCTGTCTGCGGTGATATGGCAGCAGCACTGGCTGGCTGTGCTTACGTTGTCAAGCAGTCTGATCCCGGCTATGCAGCAGAGTGCCTGAAGTATGCACAGGCGATTTACAACTTCGGTAAGGCACATGACGGCAACTACACCGGCGGTCTTGGCGGATTCTATGACACTGAGGCAACGCACGGCGATGAGCTGGCTTGGGCACAGGCAATGCTTTGGATCGCAGGCGCAGGCTCTGAGCCGAACATCTACCCCTCTGGCGGTGCTTACAACGGCGAGTATGACGGCTGGGTACATAGCTGGAACAAGGTATGGCAGGGCTATGCTGCCATGATGTATAAGGCGACTGGCAACGGTACATTCAAGAGCCAGCTTGAGGCTGAGCTGCAGAAGCAGGGCGGTCTGAGCGTTGGCAACTATAATGCTGACGGCTGGGGCGCATCCCGTCTCAACTGCGCAAAGCAGATGACTGCCTACGCCATTGCCAACGGCAATAAGAGCGACAGCCACGTTGAGGGTGCTAAGTGGCAGATGGATTACATCCTCGGCAACAACAACCTTGGCTACAGCTTCCTGGACGGCTATGGCTCCAAGTGGCCGACCCACATCCACCATCGTGCAGCAAACCCGGGCACCGGCGATCCGGCACAGAATCCGGAGAGCAAATACACCCTCTACGGCGCACTGATCGGCGGTCCGGATTCCTCCGGTAACTATCAGGACAACACCAACGAGTACCAGTTCACTGAGCCGGCACTCGACTATAACGGCTGCTTTGCACTGGCTTGTGCAGCACTTGCTGACATGTTCGGCGGTTCTGACAAGGGCGCAGCAAGCATCGTTTCCAGAGCATCCGAGTTCAAGTCCGGCTATTCCTTCGGAAACGGCGGTTCTACCATTATTCCTGATCCGACACAGCCTGTGCCTACACAGCCTGATCCGACACAGCCGAATACCGATCCGGTACAACCCACTACACAGGAACCCACACAGTCCCAGCCCTCCGACCAGAAGGCAACTTACACAGAAAAGACCAACGAAGAGGGCAACACCTACTGGACAATCGACATCAGCGGTGCAAGCAAGGTAAAGGTCGTTGCTAAGACCAATTCCAGCGACACCGAGACCAACGGCTGTTTCAATCCTCCCGGCGGCTGGGCTCCCGATGATTGGGCAGCTACTCCGAATGGCGACGGCACGTTCACTGTTGAGTACACCAACAAAAACAACTACGCATCCGTCGATTTCTACGTATGGTGGCCGAAAACCGCTACCATCGTTGAGGTAATCAAGACAGTAGCTGTTACAGTGCAGGATCCGACACACCCCCAGCCGACTGATCCACAACCGACACCGCCCCAGCCGACTGATCCACAACCGACACAGCCTCAGCCAACTGATCCACAACCGACGCAGCCCCAGCCGACTAATCCACAGCCGACTGATCCTACAACACCAACCGGCAGCAACGTAACCAAGTACGGAGATACAAACTGCGATGGTGAGGTAGACATTCTGGATGTCATCATGCTGAACAAAAGCCTGCTTGGCTCTGCGACGCTTTCCCCCAATGGTGCTGCAAACGCAGACGTTGATGATAGCGGAAAAGTAGACTCTACAGACTCGCTCATCATCTTGAAATGCGTTGTCAAGATTATTCAGCAGAGTGAACTCCCGGTTCACTGATTGATCCGATCCCATATGAGAATATTTCCCCCAGTGAATACTGGGGGAAATTCTTGTATATACACCACTGCACTGAATTTTCCAAAGCTGGGGCATCCAAAAACGGCTGCGAGCATAACGCTCACAGCCGTTTTTCCTATACGCATCAATCAGTTAATGGTACGCTTTACATAAGTGGTGTGCAGCAGCTCATGCGCCTTGTGGCTGCCGGGCTTCTCCAGATACTCGTTATAGAGTGCCTGAACATCCTGGTTGAGGTGGGACAGACGCAGGGTCTTTGCCGCATCCTCGGAGTACAGAGCCTTTGCACGCTCGGAACGCAGATCCTCAAAGAGACGAACGCTTGCCGGCTGCTGGGGCTGACCGCCGCCGTTTACACAGCCGCCAGGACATGCCATGATCTCCATGAAGTCAACCTTCTCCTCACCGTTCTGAACTCTGGTGAGCAGCTCACGGGCATTTGCCAGACCGGATGCAACTGCAACCTTGATCTCCGTGCCATTGATATTGACAGTGGAACGCTTGATGCCGTCAGTACCGCGAACCTCGTGGAACTCCACAACCTCCTCGTTGTTGCCGGACAGCCAGCAGTATGCAGTACGCAGTGCTGCCTCCATAACGCCGCCGGTCGCACCGAAGATATCGCCTGCACCAGAGGACAGACCCAGCGGATTGTCGAAGTCCTCATCCGGCAGTGCGGTGAACTTCAGACCTGCGCGCTTGATCATTCTTGCCAGCTCACGGGTGGTCAGAACATAATCTACATCCGGAACGCCTGCTGCTGCCTGATCGTCACGCTGGCACTCGAACTTCTTCGCAGTACACGGCATGATAGAAACAACAACGATGTCCTTCGGGTCGAGCCCCATCTTCTCTGCATAGTAGGTCTTGATAACAGCACCCTGCATCTGATGCGGAGACTTGCAGGAGGACAGATTCTCGGTCATATCCGGGAAGTAATGCTCACAGTACTTGACCCAGCCGGGAGAGCAGGAGGTGATCAGCGGAAGTGTGCCGCCGTTGGTGAAACGGTCAACAAACTCGGTAGCCTCCTCCATGATCGTCAGGTCAGCACCCCAGTCGGTATCGAATACCTTGTCAAAGCCCAGACGGCGCAGAGCTGCGGTCATCTTGCCCTCAACATTAGTACCGATCGGATAGCCGAACTCCTCGCCCAGACCTGCGCGAACTGCCGGAGCAGTCTGTACGATCACGGTCTTGGACTCGTCAGCGATCGCTGCAAACACTTCATTGGTGTAGTCCTTCTCGGACAGAGCGCCTACCGGGCAAACTGCAATACACTGACCGCAGGATACACAAGAGGTATCGCCCAGACCCATCTCAAATGCAGAGCCGATGTTGGTCTTGAAACCACGCTCATTCGCGCCGATTACGCCAATCCCCTGCCACTTTGCACAAACAGCGGTGCAGCGGCGGCACAGGATGCACTTGTTATTGTCTCTGTACATGTGAACCGCAGAATCATCGATCTCATATACAGGCTTCTCACCCTCATAAGCATTCACGTCCTCAATGCCCATCTCCGTGCAAAGAGTCTGCAGCTCGCAGTTGCCGCTTCTTACGCAGGAAAGGCACTTCTTGTCATGTGTGGACAGAATCAGCTCGAGCGTTTTTCTTCTGGAATCCATTACCTTCGGAGAGTTGGTGCGAATCTCAGTATTGTCGAAATTCAGCGGATATACGCAGGCTGCAACCATACGGAAGCCTCTGCCCTCGTTAATCTCGACCATGCAGATACGGCATGCGCCGATCTCATTGATTTCCTTCATATAGCAAAACGTCGGAATATCCACGCCTGCCATGTGTGCAGCTTCGAGCACAGTCGTACCCTTGGGAACAGAAACTGCAATACCATTGATTTTTACATTAATATCAGCCATGTTTTTGTTCCTCCTTAACCCTTGGTAATTGCCTTCAGGCGGCAGTTATCCATACAAGCGCCGCACTTGACGCACTTGTCAGTATCAATGATGTACGCTGCCTTCTTCTTACCCGGAGCGATCTCCTCGCCCTGGGTGATCGCACCAACAGGACAATTCTTCGCGCACAGACCGCAGCCTACGCACTTGTCGAAGGAGATGCTGAACATCAGCAGATCCTTGCAGACACCAGCCGGGCACTTCTTGTCGATAACATGCGCCTCATATTCATTGCGGAAGTTCTTGAGCGTGGACAGAACCGGGTTCGGTGCTGTCTGACCCAGACCGCACAGAGAGTTAGCCTTGATGTAGTAGCAAAGCTCCTCGAGCTTATCGAGATCCTCCAGGGTAGCCTTGCCCTTGGTGATCTTGTCGAGCATCTCATACATTCTCTTAGTACCGATACGGCACGGTGTACACTTACCGCAGGACTCGTCAACGGTGAACTCCAGGAAGAACTTTGCGATGTCAACCATGCAGTTGTCCTCGTCCATAACGATCAGACCGCCAGAGCCCATCATAGAACCGATGGAGATCAGGTTGTCATAGTCGATCGGAACATCGTAGTTCTCGGGAGAGATACAGCCGCCGGAAGGACCGCCCGTCTGAGCAGCCTTGAACTTCTTGCCGTTCGGGATACCGCCGCCGATCTCCTCAATAACCTCACGCAGGGTCGTACCCATCGGAACTTCTACGAGACCGGTGTTCTTGATCTTGCCGCCCAGTGCGAATACCTTAGTACCCTTGGACTTCTCAGTACCCATGCCTGCGAACCACTCTGCACCATTGAGAATGATCTGCGGAATGTTGGCATAGGTCTCAACGTTATTCAGGATGGTCGGCTTCTGATACAGACCCTTTTCTGCCGGGAACGGAGGTCTCGGACGCGGCTCACCGCGGTTACCCTCAATAGAGGTCATCAGCGCAGTCTCCTCACCGCAGACGAACGCACCTGCGCCCAGTCTCAGGTCGATATCGAAATCAAAGCCAGTGCCAAAGATGTTCTTGCCCAGAACGCCGTACTCACGCGCCTGTGCGATCGCGATCTTCAGACGCTCAACAGCGATCGGATACTCAGCACGTACATAGATGTAACCCTGTGTTGCACCGATTGCGTAGCCAGCGATCGCCATTGCCTCAAGTACAACGTGCGGGTCGCCCTCAAGTACGGAACGATCCATAAATGCACCCGGGTCGCCCTCATCAGCGTTGCAACATACATATTTCTGGTCAGCATCCGGAACGATGGTACGAGCGAGCTTCCACTTCATACCAGTCGGGAATCCGCCGCCGCCTCTGCCGCGCAGACCGGAATCCAGGATCGTCTGGATGACCTCATCAGGAGACATCTCCTTGGTCACCTTCGCCAAAGCCTGATAGCCATCCTTGGCAATGTACTCATCAATATTCTCAGGATTGATATTACCGCAGTTTCTCAGAGCAACACGATGCTGCTTCTTGTAGAAGCTGGTCTCGTTCAGACCCTTGATCTCGCCGTCAGCAATGGTCTCATCATACAGCAGCTCCTTGACCGGATTGCCGTTCACAAAGTGCTCCTGCACGATCTGCGGAATGTTCTCAGCGGTGATTCTGGAATAGAATGCACCGGACGGATATACGATCATGATCGGGCCAAGTGCGCACAGACCAAAGCAGCCAGTCTTGACTACCTGGATCTTCTCGGTAAGACCAGCCTTCTCGATCTCCTCACGCAGTACACGCTCGATCTCCGGGGAGCCGGAAGATGTACAACCGGTACCGCCGCAAATC
>CAZKHW010000075.1:0-8829 GCA_964552525.1 uncultured Ruminococcus sp.
GATTCGTAGCTTCCGGCATACGTGCCGCAATTACAATAACGTTCGCGCTGCAGCCAAGCGGCGCAAAGTCAAATGGCAGGCAGCAAAGGCAAAGCTCTATTTTAAAATCACCCAGTCCCGTTGATGGGGTGAAGTACCTCCCCCGCATTGCCGGGGAGCGTAAAGCTGCGCCCGGATACTGCCTGCGTACAGGAAAAGAGAGGTATTCATTTGAACAATCACAGCAACAACAATCATCCCGGCAATCACACACAGAATCGTTCAGGCGGCGGTGACGGCGGACGCAGAAAGCGTTACTACGTCAACCGCGGCAAAAAGCCCGATCACGGCAGAAACGGCAGCTCCCAGAAGAAACAGCATCCGCAGGCACAGCTTGCACAGGCAGCCAACCAGAGCCGCCCGATCCAGCCGCAGCAGAACAAAAACCAGCATCCCGGCAAGCAGCGCACCCCCGTTCGCATCATTCCGCTTGGCGGTCTGAACGAGATCGGCAAGAATATGACCGTCATCGAGTGCGCGAATGATATGTTCATCCTCGACTGCGGACTTGCCTTTCCGGATGCCGAGATGCCCGGCGTTGACATTGTGATCCCGGATTTCACCTATGTTGAGCGCAACCAGGATAGGCTGCGCGGCATTGTGATTACTCACGGTCATGAGGATCACATCGGCGGACTTGCGTACCTTTTAAAAAAGGTGAACGCTCCGATCTACGGCTCGTCCATGACCATCGGTCTGATCAAGCATAAACTCGAGGAGCACGGCTTGCTCGGCAAGGTCTCCCTGAATGTCGTTGAACCGCGCAAGACTGTCAGAATGGGCTGTATGGCGGTGGAGTTCATCAAGGTCAATCACTCGATCCCCGGCTCTTACGGCATGGCGATCCATACCCCAGCAGGCGTGCTGGTGCATACGGGCGACTTCAAGGTGGACTTCTCGCCGATCGACGGCGGTCCGATCGACTTAGCCCGTTTCGGCGAGCTGGGAAACCGCGGCGTTCTTGCGCTGATGGCGGATTCCACCAATGCCGAGCGTGCAGGCTATACCCAGTCCGAGCGCAAGGTCGGTGAGAGCTTTGAGCGTCTGTTTACCAAGGCAGGCAACCGCCGCATCATCATTGCGACATTCTCCTCGAACATCCACCGCGTCCAGCAGATCATCAACATGGCTGCCAAAAACGGCAGAAAGGTCGCCGTGCTGGGACGCAGTATGATCAACGTCATCACCACCGCGCTGGAGCTGGGCTATCTGGAAGTCCCCAAGAATACCATCATCGACATTGAAACTATGAACCAGTATCCGCCGGAGCAGATCGTGCTCATCACGACAGGCTCTCAGGGGGAGCCGATGAGCGCCCTGACCCGGATGGCGATGCACGATCATAAGAAGGTCAATATCACGCCGATGGATTTCATCATCATTTCGGCGACCCCCATTCCCGGCAACGAAAAGCACGTGACCAAGGTCGTCAACGAGCTGCTCAAGTCCGGCGCAGAGGTTATTTACGAGTCGATGTACGAGGTTCACGTTTCCGGTCATGCATGTCAGGAGGAGCTGAAGCTTATCCTCTCCCTTGTGCGCCCGAAGTTCTACATCCCGATGCACGGCGAGTACAAGCACCTGATCAAGAACCGCCGCCTTGCACTGGAAATGGGCATTCCGAAGGAAAACGTGCTGCTGGCATCCATCGGCAATGTCATCGAGACAGACGGCAACAAGCTGCAGATCGTGTCGCAGGCACCTGCCGGCAGAGTGCTGGTAGACGGTCTGGGCGTCGGCGATGTCGGCTCGATCGTCCTGCGCGACCGCAAGCATCTGGCGGAGGACGGTCTTATCATCGTAGTAGTCGGCATCAACCGCAGCTCCGGTGAGGTGGTGTCCGGACCGGACATCATTTCGCGCGGCTTTGTGTATGTCCGCGAGGCGGAGGAGCTGATGGAGCAGGCAAGGCAGCTCATGTGTCATACCCTCGGCGACTGCTCGGTCTACGAGCTGCGTGAGTGGACATCCCTCAAGGGCAAGCTGCGCGATGCGCTCTCGGATTTCATTTTCGAGCAGACCAAGAGAAGCCCGATGATCCTGCCCATTATTATGGAGGTATGACCGCGTTACAGCGCGAAGTTCAAATAAGGAGGTGACAGGTTGAAGCCCAGACATCATGTGACCCTTTGGGTCATTCTGGCACTGATGGTTCTGACAACGGTACTGCCGTCCGCGCTCCTGTTCTGGCGCGGCGATGGGATGGGATTTCTCTATTGCATCCCAAGTGCAGTGCTTGCCGGGATCGCAGCCGCGATGCTTATTTATGCGCATAAGAACTGCGTGCGGTTTGTCGCGCAGCTCAGCGAGCATTCTGAAAAGGCGCAGCTTGCGGCACTGGAACATCTGCCGTTCGGTCTGTGTGTCCTTGATGATACGGGAGTGCTCGTACAGATGAACCCGTACTTCCAGGAGGATATCATGGAGGGTGCTGACCTGTTCGGCAGAAATCTGTACGAGATCGTTCCGTTCAACCCGTCTGCACCGGAGCAGGATATCTGCTGGCAGCAGCGGTATTACCGGGTGCGCAGTCTCCCCTACCGGGAGGACGGTATGCCCCTGAATGTGTACCTGTGGACGGATGTCACCGAGCTGGAGGTGCTGCGCCGGGACTGCGAGAATTCCCAGCCCTGTGTCATGCTCCTTGTGATCGACAGCTATGAGGATCTGATCCAGAACGCCAAGGAGAGCGAACGGCTGGAGGCGAGCTTTGCCATTGAACGGCTGCTCGAGGACTTCATCTCCGGTACGAACGGCATCATCCGCCGTTTGAAAAACGACCGGTTCATCGCGGTACTTGAGGAGCAGCATGTGCGCCAGCTCATCGAGGGTAAGTTCAAGCTCCTCGACGATGCCCGTGCCATCAGCATTGACGAGCGCAATTTCGTGACATTCTCGATCGGTGTCGGACACGGTGCCAGGACACTTGCGGAGAGTGAACGCTATGCAGTCCAGTGCCTTGACATGGCGCTCGGACGCGGCGGCGATCAGGCAGCGGTCAAGACCGAGAACGGTTTCCGGTTCTTCGGCGGCGTTTCCAAGGGCGTGGAGAAGAAATCCCGTGCCAAGACACGTATTATCGCCGGTGCGATCCAGGAGCTGATCACCGACAGCCATCAGGTGTTCCTCATGGGGCATCGTTTCGGGGAGCTCGATTCCGTGGGCGGCTGCTGCGGTCTGGCAGGTGCCATCAGGCTGATGGGCGTGCCGGTGTACGTGGTCGTGGATCAGAAAAAGAACCTTGCCCCCCAGCTTATTTCCCTCGTGGAGGATGAGGTCGGCGGCGATCTGTTCATCGAGCCGGGCGAGGCGGTTGATTCCCTGACGGATGACACGCTCCTTATGATCGTGGACACCCACAATAAGGATATCCTGGAGAGTCAGGAGCTGTATCAGGCAGCCAAGCGCGTGGCAGTCATCGACCACCACCGGAAAAATGTGAATTTTGTGGATAATGCCGTGGTGTTCCACCATGAGCCGTATGCCTCGTCCGCCTGTGAGATGATCACGGAGCTGCTCCAGTATTTCCGGCTCGACGAGCCGGTGGATGCGGTCTATGCGGATTGTCTGCTCTCGGGCATCATGCTCGATACGAAGAATTTCGTGATGCGCACCGGTGTCCGCACATTCGAGGCGGCGGCGTATCTGCGAAAGATCGGCGCGGATACGGTTCGGGTCAAGAACCTGTTTTCCGGTTCGATCGAGTCCTACCGCAGCCGCACGGAGATCGTGGGGGCTGCGCAGATCAGCGGATGCTGCGCCATTGCCGTTGCACCGCCGGATATCGCGGATGTGCGTCTGGTCGCACCGCAGGCAGCGGATGAGCTGCTGAGCATCTCGAATGTCGAGGCGGCATTCGTGCTGTACCAGATGGGCGATACGGTGAGCATTTCGGCAAGATCGTTCGGCAGGATCAATGTGCAGGTCATTATGGAGGCACTTGGCGGCGGCGGTCATCAGAGCATGGCAGCCACCCAGATCCCGGACATTTCCCCCGAGGAGGCGAAGGAACGCCTGCTTGAGGTGATCAAAGATACATTGTATGCAGAAAGGAAGTAATTGATATGAAGGTCATTTTTGTACAGGATGTCAAAGGCTCCGGCAAGAAAGGCGAGCTGAAGGAGGTTTCGGACGGCTACGCACGCAATATGCTCATCAAGAAGGGGCTTGCGGTGGAGGCAACACCGGAAAATCTCAACCACCTGAAAGGGCAGCAGGCATCCGCACAGCACAAGATCGACGTAGATAAGGCAAATGCACAGGCTGCCAAGGAAAAGCTGGGCGGTCAGACCGTTGTCATCAAGGCAAAGGCAGGTACGGGCGGCAGATTGTTCGGCGCAGTGACCTCTGCACAGGTGGCACAGAGCATCGAGGAGCAGTTCGGCTGCAAGGTCGATAAGAAAAAGGTCGCCCTCAAAGGGGAGATCAAGGCGTTCGGCACGTTCACAGCCGATGTCAAGCTCTACAGCGGCATCAATACGGAGATGACGGTTGAGGTCGTGGAAGCGTAAGAAAAAGGGCGGTATTCCGGTACCGCCCCTTTCCATCCAATAGACCTCTGGAAAGGAGAACGTATGGCAGAGCCAGTCAATTTTACAGATTACGAAATGCCCTACAGCCTTGAGGCAGAGCAGACCATCCTGGGCGCGATCCTGATCGATTCCGATGTCATTGCCCAGGTGCTGGAAACGGTCAAACCTGCGTTTTTTTATATTGAGCAGCACCGCGCCCTGTTTTGCATCATGGAGCAGATGTTCAGCACCGGCACGGTCAAAGCCGATGTCGTGACAGTTCTCAACGAAGCCGTATCGCAGCATATTTTCGAGACTGCCGCCGAGGGCAGAAATTACCTGGGCAACCTCATCAACATGGTGCCGTCGGTTTCCCATGTGGAGAACTACTGCCAGATCATCGAGAACAAGTTCTACATCCGCAGTCTTTCGGAAACGGCGCGGAGCATCCTTTCCGATATCCAGGGCGGCGAGAATGATGCCACGCTCCTGCTCGATGCCGCAGAGCAGCGCATTTTCGATATCCGCCAGGGACGCAATACCGGAGGACTTGTCCACATCCGCGAGATCGTGACGGAGACCTACACCCACATCGGTCAGCTCGCAGGTCCTGACCGTGAGCTGTATCTGGGTATCCGTTCGGGCTTTTCGCACCTCGATACGGTGACATCGGGTCTGAACAAATCCGACCTGATCCTGATCGCGGCGCGTCCTGCAATGGGTAAGACAGCGTTTGCGCTGAACATTGCGCAGAACGTTGCCAAGAACAATCCCGAGAAAGAGGTCTGCATCTTCTCACTTGAGATGCCCCGGGGACAGCTCGTGTCCCGTTTGCTTTCAAGTGCCGCGCAGGTCGATTCCCACAAGCTCCGCAGCGGCTTTCTGACCGGTGAGGACTGGGTGCGCCTTGCAGCAGGTGCCTGCTACCTCAACGGACTGCCCATTTACATAGATGATACCGCAAGCATTACCGTACAGCAGATCAAGGCAAAGCTCCGGCGCAGGAAGAATCTGGGGCTGGTCGTGATCGACTACCTGGGTCTGATCGCAACGACCCTGCGCACGGAGAACCGTGTCCAGATCGTTGCCGAGATCACCCGGCAGCTCAAGATCATGGCAAAGGAGCTGGATGTGCCGATCATCCTGCTCTCGCAGCTTTCCCGAGGTCCGGAGAGCCGCACGGACAAGCGTCCGATGCTGTCCGACCTGCGTGAGTCGGGTTCGATCGAGCAGGACGCGGACATCGTCATGTTCCTCTACCGTGATGCGTACTATAACAAGGAGAACGCCAACCAGAACGAGGCGGAATGCATCGTAGCCAAGAACCGGCACGGTGAGACGGGAACGATCAAGCTGGCGTGGGACGGTCAGTTTACACGCTTTACGACACTCGAACGCAGCGATGCGCCCGCTTGACGCTGTACGCGCGTTTCTGCGGCGTGAGGAGATCTTCGGCGCGCACGTCTGCTGCGCGCTTTCCGGCGGTGCGGACAGCGTATGCCTGCTGCACTGCCTGCTGGAACTGCGTGAGACGTTCGGTCTGACGGTCAGTGCCGTTCATATCCAGCATGGACTGCGCGGTGAGGAGAGTCTCCGGGATGAGCTGTTCTGCCGGACCTTCTGCACAGAACGCGGCGTTTCCCTCACGGTCATTCCGGCGGATGTGAAGGGCTATGCCGCCGCGCACCGCCTTTCGGAGGAGACTGCCGCACGGGAGTGCCGCTATGCCGCATTTGACACGCTGGACTGCACCTATGTGGCAACGGCGCATACCGCCTCGGATCAGCTTGAGACCATCCTGTTCCGGATGGCAAGGGGAACGGGACTGCGCGGATTGTGCGGCATTCCGCCAAAGCGCGGCAGATTCCTGCGCCCTCTGCTGTGCGTGACACGCGGGGAGATCGAGGATTTCCTGCACGCCGGTGCGCTGTCCTATGTCACCGACAGCACGAACCTCAGTGACGCGTACAGCCGCAACTTCATCCGGCACACGATCGTGCCGCCGCTGCGAACGCTCAATGCCGGCGCGGAGCATCATGTACTGCGGATGGCGCAGTCCCTTCGGGAGGATGCGGAGCTGCTGGATACGATGGCAGATGCGGCGTACCGGCAGGCACTTCGTCCGGACGGGTCGCTCGGCGGCGCGGATGCGCTGCATCCGGCACTGTGCAGCCGTGTGATCGCGCGGTTTCTGGAGGAGAATGGCTTGCCCCATGGATTTGAGGCTCTCGCAGCCGTGCAGCAGCTCCTCACGCGCGGCGGTACGTGCGACCTAGACCGCAGAGGCAGACTTCTGCACAGCAGCCGGGGCGTTCTTTGGGTGCAGAAAAAAATGGAAATGCCCCCGGAAATTCCCTTGCAGTTGGGTGAAAATTCGATTTTTCCCGGTATCTGCGTCAAAGCAGAGGTCATTGACAGGGAAGATTCCGAAAAATTTGCAAGGATTCACAAAAAATTCACAGATTTCTGTCTCGATTATGATATAATAAAGATGTGTGTAATGCTGCACGCACGAAAGCCGGGTCTGCGGATGCGTCCGGCATGCCGGATGCATCACGTCACCATTAAAAAATGGCTGAATGAGCAGGTCGCACCGGCACGGCGGCAGACACTGCACTTCCTCTCGGATGCCCAGGGACTGATCTGGGCGGAGGACTTGGGCGCGGCAGACCGCGTCCGGGTGACAGCGCAGACACAGCATATGCTGTTTTTGCAAGTTCACCCAACCGACACAGAACGCACATAGATCTTACACATATGTGCGGTATACTTACCCTAATTTAGCAGTCTTAACACGAGAGTGCTAAACTGCCCCGGACAGCGGGGTACCCCAGAGCAAAAGGAGTGGATGATTTGACACCGAAAAAAAGCAGAGGCATTGTGCCCTATCTGATGGTCGCAGTTTTGTTTATCTTCCTGGCAGCATGGATGCTGCCGCGTCTGAATGAGAAAGATCCGGAGTATACCTACTCGGAGATCATGCTGCATTTCGACAATCTTGAGGTCACCTCGTATACCCTGGATCTTGGTTCAGGCGAGCTGAAGCTGACCCTGGACGATGACGAAGAGATCGAGTATACTGTCCCGAATGTGGGGATCTTCCGGGAGGAGACGGCAAACTACCGTCTGGACTACAACGAGGCACACCCGGATGCGCCGCTGGATCAGGATTACTACAAGATCACGGATAACTCCTGGATCATCACGTATATCCCGACCCTGATCATTCTGATCATGGGCGTGGTGCTGTTCGTATTTATGATGCGCCAGGCAGGCGGCGGACGTTACAACAACTTTGGCAGAGCCAACATCAAGAGCCAGAATCAGGGCAAGAAGGCGACCTTCATGGATGTGGCAGGTGCTGAGGAGGAGAAGTTCGAGCTGGTGGAGATCGTGGATTTCCTCAAAAATCCGCGCAAATACAACGAGATGGGCGCACGTATCCCCAAGGGTGTGCTGCTGCTCGGCCCTCCCGGAACCGGTAAGACGCTGCTGGCAAGAGCCGTTGCAGGCGAGGCTGGCTGTCCGTTCTATCCGATCTCCGGTTCGGACTTTGTGGAAATGTTTGTCGGTGTCGGTGCATCGCGTGTCCGCGACCTGTTCGAGACTGCGAAAAAGAATGCGCCCTCCATCATTTTCATTGACGAGATCGATGCGGTCGGCAGACACCGCGGTGCCGGACTTGGCGGCGGTCATGACGAGCGCGAGCAGACCCTCAACCAGCTTCTGGTGGAGATGGACGGCTTTGAGGGCAACGAGAGCGTGATCGTCATTGCGGCAACCAACCGCCGTGACATTCTTGATCCTGCACTCCTGCGTCCGGGACGTTTTGACCGTCAGATCGTTGTCGGCTATCCCGATATCAAGGGGCGTGAGGACATTCTCAAGGTTCACACCAAGAACAAGCCGCTGGCACCCGATGTCAACCTGAAGGACATTGCCAAAACGACAGCAGGCTTTACCGGCGCAGATCTGGAGAATCTTGCCAATGAGGCGGCACTTCTGGCGGCACGCGGTGACCGCAAGGCGATCACCAACAAGGATATCGCTGAGGCGACCATTAAGGTCGTTGCAGGTCCTGAGAAGAAATCACGCATCAAGACCGAGCGCGAGATCAAGCTTACGGCATACCATGAGGCAGGTCATGCGGTTTGTACGTACTACTGCCCTCATCAGGATAAGGTACACGAGATCTCGATCGTGCCCCGCGGCATGGCAGGCGGCTACACGCTTTCCCTGCCCGAGCATGACAAGAGCTACAACAGCAAGATGGAGATGC
>CAZKHW010000075.1:8839-11162 GCA_964552525.1 uncultured Ruminococcus sp.
ATTGTTCTGCTCGGCGGCCGGGTGGCGGAAAAGCTCATTATGGACGATATTTCGACCGGTGCTTCCAATGACCTTGAACGTGCGACCGGTATGGCACGGCGCATGATCACCAAGTACGGCTTTAGTGAAAAGCTCGGTCCTGTGGTTTACGGCAATAATGAGTCTGAACCGTTCCTGGGCAGAGATTTCAGCTCTACGCCGAACTATTCTGACGAAGTTGCAGCCGAGATCGATGCCGAGATCCGCGCATTTGTGGAGGAAGGCTATGACAAGGCTGAGGAGATCCTCTCCAGCCATATGGATCAGCTCCACCGCGTGGCGCAGTACCTGATCGCACATGAAAAGGTTGACGGTCCGGGCTTTGAGAAGCTCATGAACGGCGAGACACTTCCGGAGGAGGGCGGATCACTGGGATTCCCCGAGGATGCGATGCCGGAAACGGACAGCGATGACAGCTGGAACAGACCGGCTGCATCGGATGACGAGACAAACGCATAACAGGCGCTAAGCATCCTCTCTTTTGGAGAGGATGCTTTTGCCGCATTCGTGCAGCATCAAGGGGAGCCTCTCACCGGCGACAGTGAGAGGCTCCCTTTCTATCGGAAAGCAGCGTCCTGTGCTTTCCGAATCGACAGCGGGCGAGTCAAAAGGACATCTCCCATGTGGGGGATGCCACCCCCTTCCGGCAAACACATTCTTCTGCTGTTGATAGTGTATGCAAAATCACAAAAAATGCGCATGGGAATCTGTGGAAACAGCAAAATTTTAAATTTTCCAGTGGTAATTGTAAATTTCCTATTGAAATCTACAGTCGGTTGTGCTATAATAAAAACAGCGCAGCAGGGGCTGCAATCGGAACGAATAGGAGGAACACATACGATGGATGCAATTCAGAATTACATTGGTATTGGTGTGATGGTGATCGGCGGTCTGGTCGCGCTGTTAGGTGCGCTGCTGCTGATCAATCACAATGGCGGTGCGAAGATCATCATCGGCATCGTGATGGCAGCACTGGGACTGGCAGGTGTCGGCGTAGGCTACACCCTCGATCAGCGTGTGGAGGTGACCTATACGGTTGCGGAGATCACGGAGGTATCCGCGCGTGACACCAACAACGAGTACCGCGTGACATTGAAATCCGAGGGCGGTACGGATACCTGGATCTATGTCAACGACAACCAGCTCGCAGCATTTCCCAAGGGCGAGAGCGTTACCCTCACCAAG
This sequence comes from uncultured Ruminococcus sp., assembly GCA_964552525.1. Classification (GTDB taxonomy): domain Bacteria; phylum Bacillota; class Clostridia; order Oscillospirales; family Ruminococcaceae; genus UBA3855. The sequence goes on from CAZKHW010000075.1 coordinate 10,064, forward strand.
AGACAAATCAAAGTGTACCGGGAGAAGAAATCCGAGGAGTAATGCGGCAGAGCTGTCAATAAAAATGCCTCGGTGATCAGGAAGTCCGTCAAATTTATGGCGGACTTTCTTTTTTTAACAGGTTCTTAGAAAAAATCAAAAAAACCCTTGCAAAGCAGAGCATTTTCTGCTATAATATAACTGTATGTCATTCCGCTTTTTCAAAAGCGGAACGAAAGCTGAGGGACACCATTCGTGTGTCCGAGAACACAGAAGAAAAGAGGAGTTTTCATGCCTGCAAATATCGTAATCGGTACGCAGTGGGGCGACGAGGGTAAGGGTAAGGTCATTGATATCCTTGCATCCCGTGCCGATGTTGTTGTTCGTTCCCAGGGCGGCAATAACGCTGGTCATACGGTTGTCAGCAACGGTCAGACCTATAAGCTGCATCTTGTTCCGTCCGGGATTCTCTATCCGGATACCATGTGCCTGATCGGTGCCGGTGTTGTACTCGATCCCAAGGAATTCATCGGGGAGCTGGATGAGATGGAGCGCCGCGGCATTTCCACCAAGAACCTGAAGATCGATCCCCGTGCGCATGTGGTAATGCCCTGGCATATCACACTTGACGGTCTGTCCGAGAAATTCCGCGGCGGCAATGACATCGGTACGACCAAGCGCGGCATTGGCCCGACCTATATGGATAAGTACGAACGCTGCGGCATCCGCATCTGCGACCTGATCGACCCGGTTCTGTTCGAGGAGAAGGCACGCGCTACCGGCAAGCTCAAAAATAAGATCATTACCGCAGTTTACGGCGGCGAGGCGCACGATCTGGATGCGCTGATCGCAGAGTACAAGGCATACGGCGAGCGTCTTAAGCCCTATGTGGCGGACGTTTCTGTCCTCACCTACGAGGCGCACAAGGCTGGCAAGACCATCCTGTTTGAGGGCGCACAGGCGACTTTGCTCGACATTGATTTTGGTACATATCCGTTCGTTACCAGCTCTCATCCGCTGTCCGGCGGTGTGTGCGTTGGTACGGGCGTTGATCCGAAGATGATCGCAAACAAGCGAACACTGAGTCATAATTTTAACATGGAAACGTTACAGAAAGAAT
>CAZKHW010000076.1:0-11120 GCA_964552525.1 uncultured Ruminococcus sp.
CACTTTTGACTGAAAATCATAAGTGCTATGGCGAAAACTTCTTTATGAGTACCCGTCTTTCTGGTACGCCTTCTGCTTTACCATCGTTTGAACCGCCCGATCTTTTCCGAGACCTGCTCACGGTACTCTCCGACCTTCTCGGTCACATGCTCGCGGTATTCTCCCACACGCGCTGTCACCTGAACACGGTATTCGCCGACCTTCTCCGTGACCTGCTCACGGTATTCGCTGATCTGCTCCATGCGCTCCTGATGCCGTGCATTGAGCACCTGATTCTTCCGGAGGATCGCCGCCTGCATCGCTTTGAGCCGTGCCATCAGGGGCTTGGGTACACGATGCTGGATGGAATGGGAAATGCTCCGGAATTCCCGGTTGAGCATCGCATGGTAGCGGATGTAGAACCGGTAGAGCCTGCGGCTTTTGCGTGAGAACGCAATGCCCGATAGGATCGTATCGCCTGCCAGCAGCAGTGCAAGCAGAATCGCAGTAATGGTGATGATCCTGCTGTCAGTGCGGTCAAATGCCGAAACCACAAGCGGCTCTGCAAAGCGGCTGATGGCAGTCGTAGCAACACCGAAGAACAGAAATCCCAGCAGACAGATGCGCCCCTTGTAATTGAATGGCATGCCGGAGTAATCCCAAAGCTTCACATGGAATCCGTCCTCCAGGATGGTCGCGCAGATATACTCGCATACAATGCACAGACATGCCGAAACGATAAACTGCATTGCCGGATGCGGAATCTGATGCGCCATCACGATGCCCAGCACCGCACCGCCGCCGTAAACCGGGCAGTAGGGACCGAGCAGAGAACCGCGGTTGAGAAAATGTCCTGACTCCCAGAGGGAGACTAATGTTGTTTCCCAGAGCCAGCCGCCAAAGCTGTACAGCATAAAGCTGAGAAACAGGTAATCAAGCGGCATGCCCGACAATTGTTCGATGATATTGCTCATAGGCGAACACACTCCTTTCTGCCGACCTCGAGCAATGTGCAGATCTTGTCAGCAAGAACAACGATCCACCCCTCCCGGCAGGTCGGAGGAACGAACGTCAGCGGCCACATATGGCATTTGATGATCTGGATCTCCTTGCGTGTCAGATGGTAGTCACGTGCAGCATTCCGCGCGGCAAAGCCGGGATGCCCGAAGGCGTGCTTGAAATTGAACGGCGGACCATCGTGCCAGTCATAGAGGAAATAGTCGTGCAGGAGTGCTGCACGGATCAGCTCGTTCCAGCTCACACGAATGCCGAGCTTGACGCAGAGCAGACAACTGATGTACGCCACATGCGCACAGTGCTGGAATACCGACATGTCGGAATGCTGGATAAACTGTTTGGTTTCCGAGAGCCGCCCCTCCGCCAGCAGGAGCTTTGCCTGATACTGGATGGCATGTACGATCTCGGCCTTATTATATTTTACGCCGGAGCGCAGGAGATCCGCAGCCTTAGCCGCTGATCCTGTAGTTGATCTCATCATGAAATAATACCCCTTAGATAGGCAGACAGTTCCACACGTGAAAGCCGTTCTGCCCTGAGCAGCGGCGGACGGTTGCCGCACAGCCGCCAACCGATGGATTGACATTCTATCCTAATTGTATTATAATATAGATACCATCAAAAATCAATTGTCAAAATGACCAAAGGTATGTTACAATCTGTCGCGTTTTTGGCTTTTTGACATAAAAAAGGCGTGAAAAGCATCACTTTTGTTCCACAAAACTGACTTTTTTGCCGATTCTATCTAATATGTATGACGAAATCTGCACTGCAAATGTGACACACAATTTGCAGTGTCAGCAGTAAAAAGGAGGAATCCCATGCGATTTCAGCTAGCTATTTTCGACCTTGACGGAACGATTCTGGATACTCTGGAGGATCTGTGCGCGGCGGTCAACCATGCATTGGAGGCGCACGCCATGCCCGGACGCACGCTCGAGGAGGTGCGCCGCTTTGTCGGCAACGGCATTCGCCGTCTCATGGAACGGGCTGTTCCGGAAGGAACACCGGTGCAGGAGATCGACGCAGTCCACGAGAGCTTCACTGCCTATTATGCGCAGCACTGCGCCGATCATACACAGCCGTATGATGGGATCGTGCATCTGCTTGAGACACTGCGCAGCACCGGAATGCGGACGGCAGTCGTTTCCAACAAGGCGGATTATGCTGTGCAGACGCTTTGCGCGGACTATTTTCCGGGGCTGTTCGATGCCGTTGCCGGAGAGCGTGAGGGCATTCGCCGCAAGCCCTGTCCGGATGCCGTGAATGCTGTTTTGAATGCACTGTCCGTATCGCCGGAGCAGGCGGTCTACATCGGTGACTCCGATGTGGATATCGAGACGGCACACAATGCTGCTATGCCGTGCATCAGCGTGGACTGGGGATTTCGGACAACAGAATTCCTCACAGCGCACGGTGCATCCCGTATTCTCTCGACACCGGCGGCACTTGAGGCATACCTGATGGACGGACAGAATACCAGAAATTAAGGCAGTACTGCACAACTCCCCCTTCCGGAATGTTCCGGGAGGGGGAGCTTGCCTATCATACAAGGTTTGCATCCTCACAGATGTGATACCAGTCGCAGTCCGTGCAGACCTCGCTGAGCCTGCCGCTGTTCAGAATTTTTTCGGACACCAGTTCAGAAAACTCCGACCAGTGCAGCGTCTTGCCGGGGGACAGACCGCATAACCGGAGAACAGCGTCATCAAAACGCTGCACCTTGGTCTGGCTGGAGCATGTGCCGCCAAGATTGTGGGGACAGCAGCTGCACAGAACATCGCATTCCGGCATGAGGATGACAATGGGATCCTGTGCTTTCAGGAGCTGGATGATACTCTGCATATTCTGCGTAAACTCTGCAGAATAGCCCATTCCCTTGAAAAAACGGATGCAAAGCCCGTGGTGCGGACGGAGCTTAAAGACTGACACGTTTCTTCACAGCTCCGGCGATCAGCATAGCAAGCACAAGCTTGGCAGTATCCAGCAGAATGTACGGTACTACACACCACATCAGTGCCGTGCCAACGCCGACGGATGCATTGCCCATTGAATAGACAATGACGAACCAAACCGTTCCGAACGCATACAATACGAGCAGCGCGAGGGTCAGAGACACAATGCGTACCCAGAGCTTCCTGCCGAAGAACGTTTCGATCGCCCAGTAGAGAAGGGCGGAGAACAGAAAGCCAACGATGTAGCCGCCGGTCGTACCGAACAGTACGCCCAGACCTCCCGAAAATTCAGCAAAAACCGGAACGCCGACTGCACCCAGCAGGACGAACGCGAGGATGGAGAAGAATCCGCGCTTGCCGCCCAGGATCTCCAATGTGCAGAATACAGCAAATGTCTGGAGCGTGAACGGCGAAAACGGTGCCGGTGCCGGGATCGAGATCCACGAGCAGACAGCCATCAGGGCAGAGAACAGCCCCACCAGAATGATTTCCATCGTGGAAAATTTCTTGGCAGGCGTAGCGGTCATGGTACGGGACATAATACATTCCTCCTGTTGTTTGATATCCTTATTATACCACATCTTGTTTCGATTGTCAACTAAAATTTTGAAACTGGTTTACAATAGGAGCGATCGCAGACGATAGGCGTGGTGCATGGCGCGCGGTTTCCAAAGGCGGCAGCCTTTGCAGGTAGGCTGCAATTTCAGATTCGCAAAATGGATTTCTGTGCAAAAATCCCACGGAAATCCATTTTCCCAAAAGCGGTTTCCAAAGGCGACAGCCTTGGGCGGCGGCGGTGCGCAGCACCGCCATCCTCATCCCCTCCCCTCCGGGGAGGGGGCAGGGGGTGGGGCAGCTTTTGCAGGCAGCTGCAATTTCAGATTCACAAAATGGATTTCCGTGCAAAAATCCAAAAAGCCCTTGACAAATCAGACAAAACATGGTATAGTATAATATGCAAGTACAATTGTTTGTTGTACGCGGACGATTTATAACAGAATTCGGGAGGAGCACCATGGAACATCGTACACAGCTCATCGTGGTAGATGCGTCCGTTCTGCCGGATGTCATCAGCAAGGTGCTGGAGGTCAAGCGGCTTCTGGCATTCCGCGAGGAGAAAAGCTCGGCGGCAGCCTGCAAGCGTGTCGGGATCTCCAGAAGTGCTTATTATAAGTATAAGGACTGCGTATTCTCGTATGAGGACAAGCTGACCCAGCGCATCATCAACCTGCATCTGACACTTCGTGACGAGGCAGGTGTGCTGTCAAGCGTCCTGTCCGCCCTGTACGGGCTGGATGCGAACATTCTCACGGTCAACCAGAATATCCCCATTGACGGCGTGGCAGGCGTGACGTTCTCCATCCGTCTGACCGGCGCGGTGCAGACGCCCCATGAGCTGGAGGAGCAGCTGCGGTTGGTCGAGGGCGTTGTGCATGTCAAGATCCTTTCAGGTGAATAGAATTTGGATACATAATCAGGAGGAAAGAACTATGGAAAAATTTGCAGTACTCGGCTGCGGCGTGGTAGGTTCCGGCGTCGTTGAGCTGTTTGAGAAGAATCGTGCATTGATCGAAAAACGCTGCGGCAAGTCGCTGGAGATAGGGTATATCCTTGACCTGCGTGATTTTCCCGACAGACCCTATGCCAACAAGCTCGTTAAGAACATCGACGTGATCCTTGCCGATCCCGATGTGACGGTCGTGGCAGAGTGCATGGGTGGTGTCGAGCCGGCATTCACCTTCGTCAAGAGCTGCCTTGAGGCAGGCAAGAGCGTTGCCACCTCCAACAAGGAGTTGGTGGCATCAAAGGGCGATATCCTGCTGCAAACCGCCAAGGCGCACAATGTCAACTTCTTCTTCGAGGCAAGTGTCGGCGGTGCGATCCCGATCATTCGCCCGCTGCACAAGTGCCTGGCGGCAAATGATTTTTCTGCCATTGCAGGCATCCTCAACGGTACGACCAACTTTATCCTGAACAAGATGATCAAGGAGAATATGGATTTTTCCACCGCACTGGCACTTGCGCAGGAAAAGGGCTATGCCGAGAAGGATCCGACCGCTGACGTGGAGGGTCACGATGCCTGCCGCAAGATCTGCATTCTCTCCTCGCTGGCATTTGGCAAGCATGTCTATCCGGAATCCGTCCACACCCAGGGCATCCGTGAGGTCGAGCTGAAGGATGTGGATCTCTCCAACCGTCTGGGCTACACTATCAAGTTGATCGCACGTGTGCAGCGTCTGGACAATGGCAAGATTCTGCCGACTGTCATGCCGATGGTCGTGGAGGAGGACAACCTGCTGTCGCAGGTCAACGGCGTGTACAATGCCGTGATGGTGCGGGGTGACGGCATCAGCAAGGCAATGTTCTACGGTCGCGGCGCAGGCAAGTTCCCGACCGCAAGTGCCGTTCTGGGCGATATGATCGAGGAAGTTCAGCTTGACCATACCATTCCGGCGCAGATGTGGGAGAATGTGAATTCCACTGACTTTATCGAGGATTTCGCGCTGTTCACGTCCAAGCGGTATTTCCGCACAACGGCAGCAGATGTCAACACGCTGACCGAGGTGTTTGGCGCACTTGAGGGCAGAACCATTTCCACAGAGGACGGCGAGACCGTATTTATTACCGAATCTGCCATGAACGCCGCCGCAGTTGCAGCTGCATCTGCGCAGCTTGCCGCCAAGGGCATCAGCATTCTTGCAGAGTACCCGGTACTGATTGCCTGAGATCTTGTACAATTGAAATGGCACGGCTTGTCACCGGATGAGCCGGGAATATGCCGTCACCTTTTTCCGTAGGTCTGAGTGGAAAAGGGTGACGGCAATTTATTTTCAAACCAATTGGAGGTACATTATGGAAAAAAAGCCGCTTCGCAGCTTCTTGCATTATGTCTCGCTCAGTGTCCTTGGGATGCTCGGGATCTCCTGCTACATTCTGGCAGATACCTGGTTCGTATCATTCTACCTTGGCAGAAACGGTATTGCTGCGCTGAATCTCGCCATCCCGGTGTTCAGTCTGGTCAACGGCATCGCTCTGATGCTGGGAATGGGTGGGGGAACGCGCTATATGCTCCGAATGAGCTGCGGTGAGGCGCAGGATGCCTGTGAGGTCTTTACCCGGACGCTGCGTATCGGTGGAGTGTTTTCGGTCATTCTGATGCTCGCCGGTGTGCTGTTTGCCGGACAGACTGCACATCTCCTCGGGGCAGATGCGCAGACGTTGGACATGACGCGCGTATATCTGCGCATGATCCTGCTGTTTTCGCCGTGTTTTATCGCCAACCAGATTTTTTTGGCATTTTTGAAAAATGACGGTGCTCCCCAGAGAGCGATGGCAGCCATGCTGACGGGAAGTTTCTCGAATATCCTGCTTGACTGGATGTTCCTCCGTCTGTTCCGATGGGGGATGTTCGGGGCTGTATTTGCCACATGTTTAGCGCCTATTATCAGTATTGGGGTGATGGTACCGTATCTGTTGTCGGACAGGCGGCGTTTTTCCCTGCGGAAAACCAAGCTTTCTCTGCGCCGCAGCGGTCATATTCTGTCCGTGGGAGGGGCATCGCTGATCGCGGAGCTGTCAAATGGCATTGTGATTCTTGTATTCAACCGGCTGATGCAGCAGTTTGCCGGAAATACCGGCGTTGCCGCCTATGCGGTGATCGCGAATGCTGCGCTGGTAGTGATTTCGATGTTCACCGGTATTTCGCAGGGAATGCAGCCGCTGGCTTCCAGATGCACCGGACGCGGCGATGGGATCGGCGCAAGGCGATACCTGCGCTATGCGCTGTATACGGTGTCATTGCTGTTCGTGGTGGTTTATGCGGTGCTGTACGGATTTGCCGATCCGATCACGGCACTGTTCAACAGCGAGGGTGACAGCGAGCTGCAGCGGCTTGCGGTTGAGGGGATGCGGCTGTACTTTCTTGGAACGGGAGCAGCAGGCGTGAGCATCATCACTGCGGTGTATCTGGCATGCCGGGAACGCGCACTGGCATCGAATCTCCTCTCGCTCCTGCGCGGTCTGATCGTGATCGTGCCGATGGCATTGCTGCTGGCAAGGCTCTGGAAGATCACAGGTGTGTGGCTGGCTTTTCCTGTGACAGAGGGACTGTGCATGCTCGGAAGTGTGTGGTGCATCCTGCGTGACCGCAGGAGTGCATGAGATGGTCAGGCAGAGCGAATCTCGTCAAGCTCTCCGATGCCTCCCTCTCATGTGAAATCCGGGTGAAACTTCATCGAACCGGGTTGACAAATTTTCCCGGATATAGTAAAATAATAGTATGCGTAAGCCCGTGTTTTGCTGTCAAAACAGGGCTTGATGCCATTTATGAAGAAAGGAAGATGTGTATGTTAAAACGGTTGTTAGCCTGTATCCGCGAATACAAGCTCGCATCCATCCTGACGCTCCTGTTCATTCTGGGCGAAGCGATCATCGAGACGCTCATCCCGACTACGACTGCCACGCTCATCCGCGAAGTCGATAACAGCGCACCGATGGGTGATATCGTGCGCTCCGGTGCTGTGCTGGCGATCATGGCGGTCTGCTCACTCGCATGCGGTGCGATCGCAGGCTTTACCTGCTCAAAGGCTGCAACGGGATTCTCCAAGAATCTGCGCCGCGATATGTTCGAGCGCGTGCAGCAGTATTCGTTCCAGAATATTGACAGGTTCTCGTCCTCGTCCCTTGTGACGCGTATGACCACGGATGTCAACAACATCCAGATGGCATTCATGATGATCATCCGCATGGGTCTGCGAAGCCCCTTGATGTTCATTCTTTCGACCATTGCGGCATTCTGGATGGGCGGCGCACTTGCAGCCGCATTTGTTGTCGTGATCCCGATCCTGGCGTTCGGTCTGTTCATGATCGGAAAGCACGCGCTGCCGGCATTCCGTTCGGTGTTCAAGAAGTATGACCGGCTCAATGAGTCGATCGAGGAGAATGTCCGTGCCATGCGTGTTGTCAAGGGATTTTCCCGTGAGCCGCACGAAAAGAAAAAGTTCGGTCACGCCGCAGACGATATCTGTCAGGACTTCACCAAGGCGGAGCGCATCGTGGCACTCAACCAGCCTCTGATGAGCCTGTGCATGTATTTTGACATGGTGTTCATCCTGACGGTGGGTGCGCACATGGCAATTGTAGACCGCAGCGTGGATATCGGACAGATTTCCGCGATGATTACTTATGGCGTACAGATCCTGATGGCACTGATGTTCCTGTCCATGATCTATGTGATGATCACGATGTCCGCAGAGTCCATGAAACGTATCTATGAGGTTCTCAGTGAGGAGCCGACACTTGCCAATCCGGAGAACGCTGTCACCGAGGTAAAGGACGGTTCGATCGAATTCCGCAATGTGCAGTTCAAGTACTCCGAGCAGGCGCAGCGTTTTGCGCTGTCGGATATCTCTTTGACCATTCCCTCGGGCGCAACGGTCGGCATCATCGGCGGTACGGGATCGAGTAAGTCCACACTGGTACAGCTTATTCCGCGTCTTTACGATGTCACGGAGGGTATGCTGCTTGTCGGCGGTGTGGATGTCCGCGAGTATGATCTTGAGACACTGCGCGATTCCGTGGCAATGGTGCTTCAGAAGAACGAGCTGTTCTCGGGTACGATCAGTGAGAATCTCCGGTGGGGCAACGAGTCCGCCACGGACGAGGAGATCGCCGAGGCTTGCCGTTTGGCGCAGGCATCCGAGTTCATTGACACGTTCCCGGAAAAGTATGACACCTACATCGAGCAGGGCGGCACGAACGTTTCCGGCGGTCAGAAGCAGCGTTTGTGCATTGCGCGTGCGCTCCTGAAAAAGCCGAAGATTCTGATTCTCGATGATTCCACGAGTGCGGTCGATACTAAGACCGATGCGCTCATTCGTCAGGGATTCCGGGAGTTCATTCCGGAGACAACAAAAATCATCATTGCACAGCGCAGTGCATCTGTGGAAGATGCCGACATGATCGTTGTGATGGACAATGGCTCTATCACGGACGTTGGCAAGCATGACGAGCTGTTAAAGACATCTGCGATCTACCGCGAGGTCTACGAGCAGCAGACCCACGGGAACGGAGGTGAGGAGTAATGCCAAAGCCAGGTTCTTATGGCAAGCAAAAGCTCAATGTCAAGGTGCTGGGTCGTCTGATGAAGATGCTGTTCCAGTTTTTCCCGGTGATGCTCCCTGTTACGATCATCTGCATTCTGTTCTCCTCCGTCGCCGCAGCAGTTCCGGATATGTACATCCAGAAGGTCATCAAGCTCATCACGGATGCGCTCAACGGCGGCTGGACATGGGAGCAGGCGAAGGAACAGCTCATTCCCATGATGGTAACACTTGTGATCCTGTATCTTGTCGCGATCGTTGCTGTTGTACTCTACACACAGCTTATGGCGTTCGTCACGCAGGGTTTCCTCAACAAGATGCGCCAGAGCATGTTCCAGAAGATGCAGGATCTGCCCCTGCGCTACTTCGATACCCACAAGCACGGCGATATCATGAGCTACTACACCAATGATATCGATGCGCTGCGCCAGCTCATTTCGCAGGCACTGCCGACCCTGCTGCGCGCCGGAACGGTGGTCATTGTGGTGTTCTGCATCATGTTCTACTACAGCATCTGGCTGACACTGATCACCATCATCGGCGTTGCTGCCATCATGCTGGTCAGCGGAAAGCTGGGCGGCGGCTCGGCAAAATACTTCATCCGCCAGCAGAAGTCTGTCGGCAGGGCAGAGGGCTATATTCAAGAAATGATGAACGGTCAGAAGGTCGTTAAGGTGTTCAATCACGAGGCAAAGGCGCAGGCGGAGTTCGATAAGGTCAATGAGGAGCTTTGCAGCGATGCCTACAAGGCGAATGCCTATGCCAATACGCTGGGTCCCATCGTCATGAATATCGGCAACATCCTCTATGTCGTGCTGGCAGTGGTCGGCGGTCTGATGGTGCTGGCAGGTGTCTCCAACCCGAGTATCTACAGCCTGACCCAGGCACAGGCAATTCTGGATGTTTCGATCGTTGTGGCATTTTTGAACATGACCAAGCAGTTCACCGGCAATGTCAACCAGGTCGCACAGCAGATCAATGCGGTGGTCATGGCACTTGCAGGTGCTGACCGCATTTTCTCCATGATGGACGAAGCACCGGAGGCGGACGAGGGCTATGTCAAGCTCGTTCGCGCCGAGATCGCGCCCGATGGCACGATCACCGAGACTGAGCGTCATACAGGGCATTGGGCGTGGAAGCATCCGCACCAGGCGGACGGCACGGTCACTTACACGGAGCTGAAAGGCGATGTAGTGCTCGATCACGTAGATTTCGGCTATGTACCGGAGAAAACGGTGCTGCATGACGTTTCGGTCTTTGCAAAGCCGGGACAAAAGGTGGCGTTCGTAGGCTCTACCGGAGCCGGCAAAACGACTATCACGAACCTGATCAACCGTTTCTACGACATCGCAGACGGCAAGATCCGGTATGACGGCATCAACATCAATAAGATCGTGAAATCCGATCTGCGCCGTTCGCTGGGCATTGTTTTGCAGGAGACGAACCTGTTCACCGGGTCGGTCATGGAGAACATCCGCTATGGCAAGCTTGATGCGACTGATGAGGAGTGCATCGCGGCAGCCAAGCTCGCAGGTGCGGACGATTTCATCACGCGTCTGCCCAACGGCTATCAGACGGAGCTGTCCGGAAATGGTGCGAACTTGTCCCAGGGACAGCGGCAGTTGATCGCGATTGCGCGTGCGGCGGTGGCTGATCCGCCGGTCATGATCCTTGACGAGGCGACTTCCTCCATCGACACCAGAACCGAGGCGATCGTTGCCAAGGGCATGGATCAGCTCATGGAGGGCAGAACGGTGTTTGTCATTGCGCATCGTCTCTCGACAGTACGCAATTCGGATGTCATTATGGTGCTGGACAAGGGACGCATCATCGAGCGTGGCGATCATGACCAGCTTATCGCCCAGAAGGGGCAGTATTACAGGCTGTACACAGGTGCGTTTGAGCTGGAATAAGTGAGGAAATCTACATAAAAGTAAAGCCCGAAAGTAGTTTTTCAACTGCTTTCGGGCTTATTTTAATGATTTTTGATTCGCATAAATCAGAATTTGCGCGGTAAGCGTAAAATAACTCCCCGACTTCCAAACACATGAACTTTGGAGTATAATAA
>CAZKHW010000077.1:0-11117 GCA_964552525.1 uncultured Ruminococcus sp.
TACAACGGATCTCGGTATCGACCTGGGTACCGCGAATACGCTTGTCTATATGCGCAATAAGGGCATCGTACTGCGCGAACCGTCTGTGGTCGCCGTGAATACCAGAACCGAAAAAGCACGCTATGTCGGTAAGGATGCCAAGCAGGTCATCGGCCGTACCCCCGGCTCGATCGTTGCGGTACGTCCCTTGAAGGAGGGTGTGATCGCGGATTTTGACCTGACCATCACGATGTTACAGGAATTCATCCACAAGGCACTCAAAGGTCGGATCTTTACCAAGGCGCGTGTGACCATCTGCATTCCCTCGGGCGTGACACCGGTCGAGCGCAATGCCGTTCGTGAGGCGGCAGAAAAGGCAGGTGCGCGGCATCCCGTTTTTATCGTGGAAGAACCGATGGCAGCCGCGATCGGCGCAGGACTTCCGACAACCGATCCTACCGGATGCATGATCGTGGATATCGGCGGCGGTACGAGCGAGGTGGCAGTCGTGTCGCTGGGCGGCATCGTGACATCACGCAGCGTCCGCTGTGCCGGAGATTCGTTTGATGCGGCGATCCAGAACTATATCAAGAAGAAGTACAATCTCCTGATCGGCGAGCGTTCTGCGGAGAACATCAAGCTTACTATCGGTTCTGCGTTCCCCAGCGAGACGGAGGAGACGATGGAGATCAAGGGCAGAAATCTTCTCAACGGTCTGCCCGAGAATGTGACCATCACCTCCACGGAAGTGCGCGATGCGATGGCAGAGCCGCTGTCACGGGTGGTGGATGCCATCAAGGTCACGCTTGAGGAAACACCGCCGGAGCTGTCTGCGGACATTATCGACCAGGGCATTACGCTTGCCGGAGGCGGCGCACTTCTGCGAGGCATCGACAAGCTTATCAACCGTGAGACGGGAATGCCTGTCTATATCGCGGAATTCCCTCTCGACTGCGTTGCCGAGGGTGCTGGTAAGGTCATGGAGAATATGGATAAGTATCAGGATACGCTTGTGGAGTACCTCAAATATTATGAGAAATAAGACATTCGCCGCAGAAAGGAGGCGTGACCTCGCACTATGAACAATTTTTTCAAAAGCACCCGGTTCAAGGTCATCCTCTTTATCGTGGCACTGCTCGTGGGCATTATGATCTATGCGGTCTCTGTGGGCGGCTACACAATCAGTGCGGTGAGCATTTTCCGTACAATCACCGCACCCATCCAGAAGGCGTCAAATTCGATCTCTGAGCGCGTGGAGCATTCCCTGAACGTCTACCGGGATGCCGAAACGCATTACGAGCAGAATAAGGCTCTCAAACAGGAGATCGCGGAGCTGAACAAGCAACTTGCGGAATTTGACGAGACAAAGCGCAGACTTGAGGAGCTGCGCAAATTTATCGGCATCAAGGAGGAATACAAGGATCTGGTGCTGTCTGCTCCGTGCGAGGTGATCGGTTATGTGACGAACGATCCGTTCGGCGCATTTCTGATCGGACAGGGCAGTGCGGACGGCGTGGAACTGTACGATCCGGTCGTGACAGATCTGGGGCTGGTCGGAGTTATCACCGAGGTAGGCGAGCATATCTCGACTGTAACGACCATCCTCTCACCCGAGGTCTCGGTCGCTGTCTATTGCAGCACGACCAAGGATCACGGCGTGGTCACCGGCAATGTGAGCCTGTCGCTGGAGGGTCTGTGCCGTCTCCAGTATCTGGAAAAGGATTCGCAGATCCGTGAGGATAAGGTCATCCTCACCTCGGGGGAGAACGGCTTGTTCCCCAAGGGGTATGTGGTCGGGTATGTCCGTGACGTTCAGGTGGATGAAACAGGTCTGAACATGAGTGCATCCATCGAGCCTGCTGCGGAGCTGTCGGATCTGAGCATGGTCATTGTCATCAAGGATTTCGAGGGAAAGGATAAAGTGCAGGATGAATAGAACCGTGACCGCACTCCGCCGTGCGCTGCGAGGTCTTGTGCAGTGGCTGACCTATGCGGTGCTGGCACTGGTGAGTTATTTTCTGATGACTTCGGGAAGTCATGTGAAGCCCCTGCTGCTCATTCCTCTTGCGCTGTGCATCGCATCCCATACCGGCGAGATCACAGCAGCGGCAGTCGGTGTGATCGGAGGTCTCCTGATGGATGTGGCATGCGGTAAGCTCCTGGGCTATAATGCCGTGTGGCTGGTCGTGTGCTGTGTGACCGTCTCACTTCTGCACAGCTACTATCTGCGCGATAAGCTGCTGAACATCCTGGGGCTGACAGCGGTATGCACTGCGATCCAGGGATATCTGGATTTCATGTTTTACTACGCTATCTGGGGACATGAGAATGTTTCGCTCGTCTACATGCATGTGATGCTGCCAAGCGGCATCATGACCGTGATCTGTACCATTCCGATCTGTTTTCTGGTGCGCTGGCTCTGCCGTGTATGCGGCAGCAGCCGGAGCTTCGAGCTGGAAAAGACGATCGTGACGAATCAGTAAAGGAGCTGCTGCGATGCGAACGCTTTCTGAATATATCAAAATTTCTCTTGCAGTGTTGATGGTGCTGACAAGCGCCATTCTGTGTGCTTTCCGGCTGATGAAAATTCAGGTGGTCAATACGGATGCTTACTCGCGCAAGGAGATCGTTACCGCCGCCTATACGCAGAAGATCCCTGCAACGCGCGGAGAAATTGTCGATGCGCAGGGCGTTAAGCTCATCGGCAATTACGTCTGCTATGCGGTGGTCATTGACGAAAAGTCCTTTCCCTCGAAAAATGACGAGAGCAATGCAGTGCTCCTGCACCTGACCGAGATCCTCTCAAATGTCGGGAACACGTGGGAGGATACCCTCCCCATCACAGCGGAAGCACCCTATGCATTTCTTGAGGACGCAGAGGAATCCAAGCTGAATGCCATGAAGCACAAGATCGGCGTAAACGCCTATGCTACGGCGCAGAACTGCATGGACGTGCTGTGCAGGAATTACGGCATCGGCGACAAGTTCACCGACATTCAGAAACGCCAGATCGCCGGGATTCGCTACACGATGCTCGATGATGATTTCTCCATCTCGAACCGCTTTTTGCTGGCAAAGGATCTGTCTCTGGAAACGGTCACAAAGCTCTCTGAGCTGTCGATGCAGCTTGAGGGTGTGTCTATCGAGCAGCTTCCGCAGCGGCAGATCTATGTCGGCGATGTGCTCCCCCACGAGCTGGGAACGACTGGTCCCATCTACGCCGAAAATGCACAGGAGTACCTTGACAAGGGCTATGACCTTGATGCCATTGTGGGCATCAGCGGCATTGAAAAGGCGATGGAGGACGAGCTGCAGGGAACGGACGGTGTGCGTACCATCAGCTTTGAGAATGGTGTGGTGGTCTCTGACGAGATCACCGAAGCAGTGGATGCCGGGCATACTGTGCAGCTTACCGTGAACTCCGAGTTCCAGCGTGGCTTGCAGGAAATTCTGGACAATTTTCTGGCAAACTTCGGCTATACCAATGCACGTTGGGAGCTGAAGCGTCAGGGCATCAACAGCGGTGCGCTTGTTGTGCTGGATGCCAGAACCGGAGCTGTTCTGGGCGAGGTCACCGCACCGACCTACGATCTGACAGAGTATTCTGAGCGTTACAGCGAGTTGCTGGAGGAACGTGGTAATCCGCTGTTCAACCGTGCCACGATGGGATTGTACCGTCCCGGCTCGACCTTCAAGACCATTACTGCTACGGCTGGTCTGAATGAAGGAATCGTGGACGGCTATACGTCGTTCTTTTGTGACGGCACGTATCGCTTTATGGATACGAAGTTCCACTGTACAGGTCATCATAATTATATTGCAGTTGCTCCGGCGCTGCGTGTGTCATGCAATGCGTATTTCTACGAGCTGTCGCGCCGCCTGACCATCGACAAGATCATCGACTATGCGGCACTTTACGGCATCGGGCAGAATACGGGCATCGAGACAAGTGATGCTGCCGGCTATATGGCATCGCCTGAAAAATACCGTGAGCTGGGTCTTGACTGGACAGTCGGTGCAGTATTGCAGGCTGGTATCGGCAACGGCGATACGATGGTATCTCCCTTGCCGCTTGCATGTGTGGCAAATACCATCGCGAACGAGGGTGTGCGCTATCAGCCGTATCTTGTGGACAGCATCTGGGATTACAACATGGAGACATGCATCCGCAAGACCGAGCCGACAGTGGTCTCGAAAATTGACCTGCAATATGACTATGTGTATGACAGTGTGCGCTCCGGTATGATACAGGCGGCAGGAAACGGCTTTCCTGCGAAGTATTCGCTCCAGAATCTGGGCTACAGCGTTGCCATCAAGACCGGAACGCCGCAGGTAACCGGCCGTGTGCAGGATTCGGTGTTCATCGGATTTGCGCCGGCAAATGACCCGAAGATCGCCTTTGCCGGCATCGTGGAGGGCGGCGAGTATTCCAAATATATGATACGTTCCATCTGCAAGCTCTATGAGGAGATCTACGGAGATATGGTGGATTGACCGCTGTCCCCAATGACATGCTGCCTAGCCGCCAAAAACGTTTTCGTGAATTTTCATAAATAGCAGACGTTTAAATATGCTAATTTTCACAATTTTGTGATTTTTTGCCGGAATCAATTTGACAAATCCGGTATTTGTGGTATAATAATAATTAGGTATGTTGTACAGATTTTATGTGCAGCTTTGTCTCGTTCCGGACTGTCCGGATCCCGACGGGCGGACAGCGCAGTACGGGCGTGGAAAGGAGAATATTCAATGGCAAAAAATCCAAAACTGATTGCGGTGACATCCGGTAAGGGAGGTACTGGCAAATCCTCCATCTGCTATGGCATTGGTTATACACTGGCAAAGCAGGGAAACCGCACGCTCATCATCGAGCTGGATTTCGGACTTCGCTGTCTGGACATCATGTTCGGCATGTCCGGCAGGGTCGATTACGATCTTGGTGACGTGCTGCAGGGCAAGCGCGAGATCCTTGATGCCGTTGTAACCGTGCCGTCCGCGAGCAATCTGAGCATTCTCTGCGCGCCCAAGGATCCCTTTATGAAGGTGACTGCCGAGCAGGTCGTTGAGATCTGCCGCAGCATCCGCAAGTACTTTGATTACATCATCATTGACACCGGTGCCGGCATCAGCTCCCACGTTTTTGATATCGTGGAGCAGGCGAACCTTATCCTTGTGGTAACAACGCCCGATCCGATCTGTATCCGTGATGCCACGATGATGTCGGATGAGTTCTACAAGCGCGGCAATAAGCGTCAGCGCCTGATCGTCAACAAGCTGTCCAAGAATGATATCAAAAGCGGCATGATCACGAATCTGGATGATATCATCGACACCGTCGGCATTCAGCTTCTTGGCGTGATCCCCGAGGATTTCTCCCTGAAGGAATCCACCGGCAAGGGTGTTGTGCTGCCGACAAGTGCGCCAAGCCTGGCGGCATTTGATGCGATTTCCAAACGACTGATGGGTGATCAGATTCCGCTGGTCATCAAATAATGAAAGGCCGCTGGTGCGGCGGAAGGGAATGATAACAATGACAATCGCCTTAATCGCGCATGACGCAAAAAAGGAGCTGATGGTACAGTTCTGTATTGCTTACTGCGGTATTCTTACGAGATACAACCTCTGTGCGACCGGCACCACCGGCAAGAACGTCAGTGAGGCAACAGGTCTGCCGATCCAGAGATATTTCAGCGGCTCTCAGGGCGGCGGTGAGCAGATCGCAGCCAGGATCTCGTGCAACGAGATCGACGTTCTGCTGTTTTTCCGCGACCCCAACTCCAAAAACGGTCTGGAGAGCATTGATATGACGCTTTTGCGGCTGTGTGATGTCCACAATGTTCCGGTTGCGACCAACATTGCGACGGCAGAGGCGTTGATCATGGCACTCGAGCGCGGTGATCTGGATTGGCGTGAGATCGGCAATCCGTCACTCTGATCGGGATACAAGAACACATAAAGGTCTGCTGTAAAGCCGTTTTTGTGCATCAGCAGACTTTTCTATGAATACAGGCATCCGACCGGATGCCGTCAGGAGGAACATCTATGGCATTACTCAAACGTCCGAATGGTACAGAGGACATTCTCCCCGGCGCTTCTGCGGAGTGGATCGCGCTCGAGGATTTTCTGCGGAAAACCGCCGCTGTTTCGGGATTTCACGAGATCCGCATCCCTACCTTTGAGCAGACGGAGCTGTTCTCGCGCGGTGTCGGCGAAACCACCGATGTCGTGCAGAAGGAGATGTACACCGTTACGGCAAGGGAAAGCACCTTCACCTTGCGTCCGGAGGGCACAGCAGGCACGATTCGTGCCATCCTGCAAAACGGACTGCTCAACGAGGCTCTGCCCCAGAGGGTGTATTACATCCTGTCGTGCTTCCGCCACGAGCGTCCGCAGGCAGGCAGACTGCGCGAGTTCCACCAGTTCGGTGTGGAAATGGCTGGCTCGGCAAGTCCCACCGCAGATGCGGAGGTCATCAGCCTTGCCAAGCAGATCATCGACACGCTGGGTGTCAGGGATGTGGAGCTGCACATCAATTCCATCGGCTGCCCGACCTGCCGCCGGAATTACCATGAGGCACTCCGGGCGTATTTTGCACCGCATAAGGCGGAGCTTTGCGAGACCTGTCAGGAGCGTCTGGACAAGAATCCCATGCGCCTGCTGGACTGCAAAAGCCCCATCTGCAAGGAGATCGGCAAGGATGCCCCGGTCATTCTCGATTACCTCTGCGAGGAGTGCGGCACACATTTTGAAAAGCTCAAGCAGAACCTCGACCTGCTCGGCATTGGCTATTCCGTTGATCCGCGCATTGTCCGCGGACTGGATTATTACACGAAAACCGTCTTTGAGTTCGTGACGAACAGCATCGGCGCACAGGGAACGATCTGCGGCGGAGGTCGCTATGACGGACTGATTGAGCAGCTCGGCGGTCCGGCAACGCCGGCACTGGGATTTGGCATGGGTCTGGAGCGTCTGCTGCTGACCCTGCACAGCCAGGGAGAAACGCTGGCTGTGCCTGCACCGTGTGACATCTACTTCGTTCCGATGGGGGATAAGGCGGCTGACAAGGCGTTTCAGCTCACCGCAGCGCTGCGCCGTGAGGGAACGAGTGCCCAGACCGATGTGATGGGCAGAAGTCTCCGCGCACAGATGAAATATGCGGACAAGATCGGCGCACGGTTCACGATGGTCATTGGCGACAACGAGCTGGAAACCAACGAGGCAGTTCTGAAAAATATGAAAACCGGCGAGAAGATCACGATGCGGCTCGATGAGCAGTTTGTGAAGGGTTTTATGGATATTGAGATCGCAGACCGCCTTGCGGCGGAGCTGAGCTGACAGCTTATACATACAGGAGGAACGAACAATGGCAGAATCCATGGGAAATCTGCGCCGCACACATGGCTGCGGCGAGGTGACAGAGCCGGGCATGCAGGTGGTCGTGGGCGGTTTTGTCCAGTACATGCGCAATAAGAATAAAGTCATCTTCATCGTCCTGCGTGACCGCAGCGGTGAGGTACAGCTTGTGTTCAATGACGAGACAGACCGTACTATTTTTGAGAAGGCGGCATCGGTCAGGAACGAGTATGTCCTGCTCGTCAAGGGTACATCTGTGACCCGTCAGGACATCAATCCGAATATGAAGACAGGAAACATCGAGATCATTGCGGAGGAGATCCGCATTCTTGCCAAGGCAGAGCCAACGCCGTTCGTCATTATGGACGAGACGAATGCCGGCGAGGAGCAGCGACTGAAGTACCGTTACCTTGACCTGCGCCGTCCGAGCCTGCAAAAGAATCTCATCATGCGCCACAAGATCGCCAAGTGCGCGAGAGAATATTTCTACGCTAACGATTTTGTGGAGATCGAGACGCCGATGATGATGAAATCCACCCCCGAGGGCGCAAGAGACTACCTCATTCCCTCGCGTGTGCATCCAGGGCAGTTCTACGCGCTGCCGCAGTCGCCGCAGATCTACAAGCAGCTTCTGATGGTGGCAGGCATGGAGCGTTATATCCAGATTGCACGGTGCTTCCGTGATGAGGATCTGCGTGCAGACCGCCAGCCGGAGTTTACCCAGATCGATCTGGAGATGAGCTTTGTGGATGTGGAGGACATTCTGGAGCTGACCGAGGGCTTTATCAAGAAACTCCTGAAGGACGTGCTTGACCGTGAGCTGACCACACCGCTTCCGCGCCTTTCCTATGCCGAGGCGATGAACCGTTTTGGTTCTGATAAGCCGGACACCCGGTTTGCGATGGAGATCCAGGACGTGTCTGAGCTGGTCAAGGATTCTGACTTCGGCGTGTTCAAGGGTGCGATCAAGGCAGGCGGCAGCGTTCGCTGCATCGTTGCCAAGAATGCTGCCAAGATCTTATCCCGTAAGGAGATCGACAAGCTCACCGAGATGGTGCGCGGCATCGGTGCCAAGGGATTGGCATTCGTTCGCTGGGCGGATGAAAAGCCGAACTGCTCCTTTGCAAAGTTCTTCACGGAGGAGCAGCTCTCTGAAATCCTCGCACAGATCGACTGCCGACAAGGTGATGTGGCACTGTTTGTCGCTGACAAGAATTCCGTGACGCTCCCGACTCTTGGCGCACTGCGTCTGGAGGTGGCAAGAAAGCTGGATATCATTCCGCAGGATGCGCTGAATTTCCTGTGGATCACGCAGTTCCCGTTCTTCGAGTGGGACGAGGACAGCCAGACGTGGCTTGCAATGCACCATCCGTTCACCATGCCCGAGGACGAATGCCTGCCGTTCCTAGAGTCCGATCCTGGCAAGGTGACTGCAAAGGCATATGACCTTGTGCTCAACGGTGTGGAGCTGTGCTCTGGTTCGATGCGTATCACTGACTACGAGCTGCAGGAGAAGATGTTCCGCGCACTGGGGCTGACGGACGAGGAGATCGAGGCGAAGTTCGGTTTCCTGGTGGAGGCGTACCACTACGGCGCACCGCCCCACGGTGGTCTGGGCATCGGTCTGGACAGACTTTCGATGGTGTTGTGCCAGGCGGAGTCACTGCGTGATGTGGTGGCGTTCCCCAAGGTCAAGGACGCGTCCGAGCTGATGAGCCAGTGTCCGTCTCCGGTCGAGACGGAAAACCTCGATGTTCTTGGCATTGCTGTCAAGGAGACAGAGGAGATCTGATCGAAAAAATACATCATGCTGCCTTGCAAAAGCAGGGCAGCATGTTCTGTTATAGATTCAGTTTGCGGTACAGTCGCCTTTATTTGAGATAATAGGGGTTCGGCTTGAACAGCAGGGCGATCGTGTCGAAAAACCATCCCAAACAAAAGCCGCCACAGGTAAACAGATAAACAAGTCCCCAACCGATCTTGCCCTCATAAAACTTGTGTGCTCCCATCCATCCGAGGAAGAAGCACAGGAAGAAAGCGACCCATTTGTCAAGCGGTTTCCGTCCGCCCATGTTGTTATTGTTCGTATTATTGTTGGTATTGATGTTCTGGATATAGACAGGCTGTGATGCCGGCTGTGCCGAGGAGAGTGCCTCGACCTGACGACCGCAGGCAGTACAGATCACGGCATCCATTGGGATGCGTGCGCCGCAGAATTTGCAGAATTTAGTAGGTGTCTGAAAATTCTGGTTGTTGATCGGCTGCTGGGGGACATTCTGCGCCGGATTGAGATAGGGCTGCTGTGTCTGCGGCGGCTGATATGCCGGCTGCTGGCTGAATTGTGGTTGCACGGGAGAAGGGGAGGGTTGTATCGGTGCCGGAGCAGGCTGTACATACGGCGAAGAAGCGGTATTCCCGTCTGGTACAGCCGCTGTCGGTTTAGTTTGCGGAATGGATGTATTCAGGTTCTCGTCCATATTTTTTCCTCCTGATGTGTTTTCTTCATTGTAGCATACTTTTCCGGAAATGTCAAGGCGGATGCAGCAAAAATCACAGAGATCAATGTTGTAGTATTCAATTGCAAATCACATTCCAAATGTTGCAGGATGCTCCTAATTTTCACAAACCATATGGACATTTTCGTAAAAATGTGCTATAATATGATTTAGAAATCGCCATTGAGAGGAGAGCTTTTCATGAAATGCAAATCACTTACATCTATTCTGACAGCCGCTGCAATGACGCTCGGGCTGATGCTCCCGATGACCCCTGCACATGCAGAGGACACCAAGCTGCGCGTGATGCCGCTGGGAGATTCCATCACAGACGGCTTTACTGTGACGGGCGGCTACCGCGTTCCGCTGTGGCATATGCTCGATGATGCAGGTCTCGCCGAGGGGATCGACTTTGTTGGTCCGAACTGGGGCAGCGACGGCGTGGCAGATCCGAATCATGCAGGCTATTCCGGCTATTCCATCGCGGATATCCCGAACCAAAGAAGCGGTATTTATAACTTCATTGACTGGCTGATGGAGACATATCCGGCAGATGTGGTAATGCTCCAGATCGGCACGAACGACATCCTGTCGAGTTATGAGCTGGATACCGCAGGCGATCGTCTTGAACTGCTGATCGACAGCATCCTGACCTATATTCCCGAGGGCGGCATGCTCTATGTTTCAACCATTCCCTGCATGGATGCCGATGTGACGACCTATACGGATGCCTACACAGCCGCAGAAATGGATGCTGCTGTCGATGCCTATAACGCCGATGTTAAGGCGGTCGTTGCGAAAAAAGCCGCCGAGGGCAAGCCGATCGCACAAGCAGATATCGGCTCTGTTCTGACCAAAGCAGATCTGGGTGACGGCGTGCATCCGAGTGAGGACGGCTACCGGAAAATGGGAGAGTACTGGTTTGGCGTGCTGAACGAGTACATCAGCGGCGAAGTGCCTGTCCCTACCGAGCCGGAGACAGACACTCCCACTGAGCCGGAAACAGATGCTCCCACCGAGCCGGAAACAGATGCTCCCACCGAGCCGGAAACGGATGCTCCCACTGAGCCGGAAACGGATGCTCCCACTGAGCCGAAAACAGATGCCCCTACTGAGTATGTGCCAAACGGCGATGTGAACTGTGATGGTGCGGTTTCTGTCACCGATATTCTGTACCTGCAAAAGTACCTGCTGGGAATTGAAGGGATGCATGCGGATGGCTACAGGAATGCAGATCTGAATACAGACGGTGCGGTGGATGTATTCGATCTGGCACTGTTAAAGCGTATG
>CAZKHW010000078.1:0-11032 GCA_964552525.1 uncultured Ruminococcus sp.
ATGCACACAAAAAGAGAGGTTATGAGAACATAATCCACTTTTGGCAACATGATAAGACTGTATGCAGATATCTGCACACAGCACAAGTATATTCATGCGTTCAAAAGTAAATTATCTTCTCATCTTTTCACCTCTCTCTAAATGATAGCGGTTGTACTGCAGTTCATATTATAGCATATTCTTGTTGTTATGTCAAGCACTTTTTTGGAAATTATCATATAAATTATGATAACACCACACAGATAACAGAAATAATTTTAGATAATCACTTGAAAAAAGAATATTTTTATGTTATACTAAATAAGAGGGAAAATGATTTGCAGGCGTTCGATAACAAGAAAACAGACAACTCAAATAATAAAGATACCACAAGCGATAAAACTTAACTCAAACTGGTTAAGATTACGGTTCAAGGAGCGAGTGGGAGTAACAACCAAGTTCGCAAAATAATCAAAGGCAGGAGGTAATAATGAAAATTATCGATAAAAATATAGATAGCGGAAAGCCCTTTGATTTTGGAAAAACGTCACTTGATTATGCAAGATTCCGCGACATCTATCCGCCGGATTTTTATAAAAAAATAATTGAACGGAAGCTGTGCATAGCCGGACAAAATGTTCTTGACATAGGAACTGGAACAGGCGTTTTGCCAAGAAATATGTACCATTATGGGGCAAAGTGGACAGCTACAGACATTTCAGAAAATCAGATCAAACAAGCTAAAGTGTTATCAAAGGATATGGATATTGACTATTTAGCTGTTCCTACAGAAGAAATCAATTTTAGGGATCATTCATTTGACGTAATCACTGCCTGCCAATGTTTTTGGTACTTTCATCACGAAGCTGTTATGCCCAATCTTTATCGTATGCTTAAAAGTGATGGCAGTATCGTCATTTTATACATGGCATGGCTTCCTTTTGAAGATAAAATTGCAGGTGCAAGCGAGAATTTGGTTTTGAAATACAACCCGGAGTGGAGCGGTTCAGGAGAAACGATACATCCTATTGCCATACCAGATTGTTATAAAGAAAAATTCGATCTTGTTTATCATGAAGAATATCCAATAAAAGTTGCATTTACTCGTGACAGCTGGAATGGACGAATGAAAGCTTGCCGAGGAGTTGGAGCATCGCTTACAGAATCGGAAATCGCTATGTGGGAAGAAGAACATAGAAAATTACTTGCTGAAATCGCCCCTGAAAAATTTGAAATCTTGCATTATGGTGCGATTGCCGAACTAAAAAAGAAATAAGGAGAGAATTTTTTGAAACACACAATGAAAAAGGAAATAGCAGCGTAAACGGGAGGTTTACAGCATGCTATGACAGTACCTCCCGTATTTTGCAAAAAAAATACAAGGAGATCATCATTATGAATCAACACTATACCATTCGTCCGGAAACACCGGCAGACTACCGCGCTGTAGAAACGCTTACACGGGAAGTCTTCTGGAATCAGAATGTTCCGGGGTGCGATGAGCATTATTTTGTTCATATCATGCGAACGCACGAGGATTTCATTCCCGAGCTGGCGTTTGTGCTTGAGGTTGACGGAAGGATCATTGGAAACGTCATGTACACCAGATCGTGGCTTGTGGACGAAAATGACAAACAGAAAACCGTTCTTACATTCGGGCCGATCAGTATCCTGCCGGCATATCAGCGACAGGGCTATAGCAAGCTGCTTCTTGCGCATTCGTTTGAAAAGGCGATTGAACTGGGGTACGATACGATCGTGATATTTGGAAATCCGGATAATTATGTTTCCCGTGGGTTCAAAAGCTGTAAGAAATACCATGTGAGTCTTGAGGGAGGGATCTTCCCCGTTGCGCTGCTTGTGAAGGAGCTGATCCCCGGCGCGCTTGACGGGAGGAAATGGATCTTTCAGGAAAGCACCGCAGCCAGCCTGTGCAGCAGCGAGGCAGCGGAAGCATTTGATACACTGTTTCCCCAAAAGGAAAAGAAATGGCAGCCGAGCCAAGAGGAGTTTTACATCCACAGCCATTCCGTGATAGCGTGGTAGTACCGAAACAATTGCAGAATGGAAAAATCGCATTGGAGCATTGCTTCAATGCGATTTTTGATTTCCTGCGCAGTTCCTTATTTATCCTTGAACTTCATCTGCTGTTTGACATTTTCTACAAACGTCATAAAGTCGGATTCTTTGATGATGGCAAGTCCCGAATTCTCGTCACCCAGGAGAAAGAGATGATCGCCGGGATGGATGTCAAAGATCTTCCGCGCCCGGGCAGGCAGAACGATCTGCCCCTTTTCACCGACCTTCATCATACCAAACATATGCTTGCCCTTGGGCGGCAGCGGCAGACCGCCGCGTGAGCGATCATCAGACACCAGATCGTCCAGCGAGACATCAAAGACCCTGGCGATCTGCAAGCAGCGTTCGATGTCCGGCAGCGATTCGCCGTTCTCCCACTTCGAGAGGGTCTGGCGCGTGATGCCGAGCTGTTCGGCAAGCGCCTCCTGTGACAGCCGCTTCATTTTTCGCAGGCTGGTAAGATTATCCTTGAACATGTTCCGATGCTCCCTTTTCTTTCTTTTTGCCGCGGATACCAAGAATCCAGAAACGCACGACCGGAATGCGCGAGAGGATCTCCCCGAGCAGATAGCCGCCGCCAACGGATGCGGTCAGGGCAAACAGGTATTGCAGTACCGCCGGAATGGCAAGATCCCGCATGAGCCATGCACACGCCGAAAGGCAGACGTAGTGGAAGATGTAAAGTCCCCAGCTCCGGGCATTCATCCACGCGGTGAAATGGCTGCGGACATTGCCGAAGCGTTTCATGCCAGTCAGGATCGCAAGGCTTGCTGCCCATGCATAGATAATGGTCAGAACATTGTCGCGCACCGGATTTTCGGCATAATTCTGTCCGTAGTAGACAATGACCTCCGCAATGCCAAGTCCGGATGCCGCTAATGCTAAGGGCAGCCAGAGCTTTACGAGCTTCTCCATGATCTCATCGTGCGAGAGGACGAAGTAGCCGATAAAGAACGCCAGTCCGTAAAAACCGAAGCGGTACACGGTGATGACAGGCGTATTGAGGATCTGCGCCGCACCCCACAGCGGAATGCCTAAGAGCAGTACGCCCCATGCCGGGAGCTTTTTGCAAAGCGTCCAGAGCTTATCCTTTTCCAGTTTCCGCACGAGCAGGAGCAGCAGCGAGAAGATCCAGAGCATTTGCAAGAACCAGAGTACGCCAATGCCGCTGACGGTCATGATCAGGTAGAGGATCGGGACAGGGATGCCGGAGGTCATCTCCTCAAATGCACCGCTGATCTGCATGTTGAAATAGCCTGTTATCCAGTGGAACAGCAGCAGTCCCAGCGAGACAGGGACAAAGAGCTTGTCCGTCCGGGATCTTGCAAATTCCTTTGCGCTGCGGCGTTCGAGCGACCACCGGGCACTCATGCCTGCAATGATGAACAGCAGTACCATGATCCACGGATAGACGAGCGTCAGAAAATGATCCCACCACTGCGTTTCATAGAATCCGCCCATCACACCGAAAGGCTGGAGATTGTTGAACATATAGATCACATGATACACAACGACGACCGCGACCGTCAGCCATCGAACGTTGTCAATATAATGCTTTCTCATACAGTTACCACCTTTGCAATGATTTTTTACATTATACCACGGATCAAGCCGCCCGTCAAGCAGGGATGGGCGGCATTTTTTCTTGAAAATGTTAAAATTCATTGCGGCGTTCAGCGTTCAGCTTACATCCGGTCAATGCGAGAAATTCCGGCACCCACAGCACCAATGCCCGTATGGCAGGCGATGCTGCACGAGAGGGGATCGTAGTCGATCTCGAACTGCGGAAACGCCTCCTGCACCATGCAGCGCCATGCCTCAGCATCCTCGGCATTGGGGAGGGTCGATGCCGTGGAAATTTGCAGTCCGGATGCCGGAATGCCCTGAAAGCGCGTTTCCAGCTCCTGATGGATCGCTTCAATGATGCGCTTCTTACAGGCTGTCAGACCTCTGACCTTGGCAAAGGTGTCGAACTTGCCGCCCTCGGTGATGAGGAGGGGCTTGAGGTTCAGGACAGTCGCAATGGCAGCGGCAGCCGCGGTGGCGCGTCCGTTCTTTTTAAAGTATTTGAGGGTGTCAACGCCCAGGTAGACAACGGAATTTGCGGCATTCTCCTCAAGTCTTGCCTTGATCTGCGCGGCGGACAGCCCCTGCTGTGCCAGATGTCTGGCATCAAGGACGGCGTGGCGCAGCGTCACGGAGATGCGCCGCGCATCCGCCACGAAAATCTTGCCGTCATACTCGGCGGAGAATGCCGCTGCGGCTGCATAAGATCCACTCAGACCGCTTGACATGGGGAGATAGACGATGCTCTCGTATCCCTCGGCAAGCACCCTGTCCCAGAGAGCTGCCACATCGCCGATGGCAGGCATAGAGGTCGTCAGATCTCTGTCCTCGTGCATGGTTTGGTAGAGCTTGGCGTGATCCATGTCCCTGCCCTCGTAGTAGGTGACGCCATCGACCAGGACAGGCATGGGGATGGAATAGATCCCGAGCGCGGATGCCTCCTGGGGCGTGATGCCGCTGTTGGTATCGGTAATGATCGCTGTTTTGTTCATGATGTGAAACTCTCCTCTTTTATTTCCGGCAAAGTGATCCGGAATCCTGTATTGCTATCATTATAGCAGAAAACGACAGAAAAAGCAAGTGTTATCAAAAGCAGGATATAACAACCGCCTGCGCCTCACAGGAGGCGCAGGCGGTTGAGGGATCAGTATTAATATATCACTCTGCCGGATAGTACTTTGCCATGTACTCATCAAAACTCGTAAGCTCGCCGGCACCGACCTCTGCGGCATAGATCAGGATCTCTGCGGCATCACCGGCGGTGATATCTCCATCGCCATTGATGTCAGGGTTGACACCGGACGGCGTGGGATCAACGGTCGGAGGATCGACCGTCGGAGGTTCTGTCGGTGTTGTGCCCGGTGTGATGACCGGAGCGCCAT
This sequence comes from uncultured Ruminococcus sp., assembly GCA_964552525.1. Lineage (GTDB taxonomy): Bacteria > Bacillota > Clostridia > Oscillospirales > Ruminococcaceae > UBA3855. The sequence goes on from CAZKHW010000078.1 coordinate 5,007, forward strand.
CGATCAGGGCGAATGTGTATCCGTTGTCTGTGGCATATTTCTGCGCCTTGGAATCCGCAGGCGCATAGATGACACCGCCCTCCACAACCGGAAGTGTGGTCTTAGAAGTGTTGATGGCGCAGGTATCATTGCGGACAATGGCAGTTGTGAGTGCCGTATCGCGGAACGCATCTTTTTCAATGGTGGTGACACTCTCCGGAATGTCAACGGCGGTCAGAAGGGAACATCCCCTGAACGTCTCTCCGCCGATGGTTGTCAGGCTGTCGCCAAAGGTGATGCTTGTCAGACCGGTGCAGTTCTCGAATACGCCGTTCGTAGACCAACTGCCGCTATCCAGTGTGGTCAGAGTGTCCGGAAGTACGACCGTTCCAAGGCTGGTACAGTCCGAGAATGCGTTGCCGCAGAGCTTGGTGATGCCTTCATTCAGTGTCAGGCTTTTCAGACTGGTACAGCCCTTGAACGCGGATTCACCAACGGTGGAGACATCCCCGATGGTAACGCTCCGGAGACCGGTGCAATTCATAAAGCTGCTGGTGCCGATAGTATTGACGCTGTCCGGAATGGTCAAGTTGGTAAGTCCCTCACAGTTAAGGAAAGCATTTTCGTCGATGGTGGTCAGGCTCTCCGGCAGTGTGAAGTCCTTCAATGCTGTGCATCCGTCAAATGCACTTCTGCCGATGTTGGTAACGCTTTCGCCAAAGGTCACCGTTTTGAGGGTGGAGCATCCGTCAAATGCCGCTCTGCCAATTTTGTTCAAACCACTGCCGAGGATGACCTCGGTCAGACTGGTGCAGCCCTGGAATGCGCCGTTGCCGGAGTAATCGCTGCCCTGAATGGAGGTCACGCTGTCCGGGATGGTCAGTGTTTTCAGGCTTGTACAGCCGTTGAATGTGCCGTAGCTGATGGTGGTGATCCCTTCGCTGAGATCCAGCGTTGTCATGCCGGTACACTTTGCAAATGCATGATTGGCGATCGTTGCCTCACCTTGAACACTGACGGTTTTGAGACCTGTACAGCCTTGGAATGCCTTCTCGCCGACTTGGGTCACGCTCTCTGGCAGAGTCAGTTCAGCCATACGCTCGCATCCCTCGAAGGCGTTGCTGCCGATGGTGGTCAGACTATTAGGGAAAGTGACCCCCGTCAGCGCAATACAGCCGGAGAATGCCCTTGCATTAATGTTCTCGACACTGCTGCCCAAGGTCAGGGTCTTGAGGGAGATGCAGCCGTTAAAGGCATCGAGACCAATGGCGGTCATAGCGGTTCCGATGGTGACCTCGGTCAAACTAGTGCAGCCCTGGAATGCGCCGTAACCGGAGTAATTGCTGCTCTCAATGGATGTGACACTGTCCGGGATGGTCAGCGTTTTGAGGCTGGTGCAGTCCTTGAATGCGGACGGTGCAATGCCAGTGATGCCGTCATGCAGGGTCAGCGTGGTAAGACCGGTGCAACCCTCAAACGCAGAGTTTGCGATCGTTCCAGTGCCGCTGATCTCGGCACTTTTCAGACCAAGGCATTTTGTGAAGGCACTGCTGCCGACCCCGGTCAGCGTATCGGGCAGCACGATCTGTAAGAGGGCTTCGCAGCCGGAGAATGCCTCAGCACCAATGACAGTCAGACCGTCTGGGAATGTGAATGCACTCAGTGCCGTACAGCCGGAGAATGCGCCCTGTCCGATGGTTGTAACATTCTCACCGCCGCTTACGTTCTTGAGGGCGGTGCAGCCCTTGAAGGCATCGCGACCGATGCTTGTCAGTCCCTTGCCCAGGGTGACAGCAGTCAGTCCGGTACAGCCCTGGATTGCGCCGTAGTTACTGTAAGAACCTCCCTCAATGGAGGTCACGCTGTCCGGGATGGTCAGAGTCTTGAGACTGGTCTGACCCTTTAATGCCGTTGCAGCGATTGCCTTGACGGGCAGCCCCTCTGCGGTTGCAGGGAGTGTCACATCGCTGCTGAGCGTGCCATTGCATGCAGCGATGGCAGCATAGCCGTCCGCCTCATAGATATGATAGGTGAAATCATCATCCTTTACCTCGGTATAGTTGGCGGCACTGACGGATGTCATCAGGCGCGGCAGGATCTGCGTTGTGACTACAGCAGAGCTGCCGGTCATGATACAGAAGGCTGTCAGGATTGCCAGCGTTTTTTTGAGTTTCATGAGAATTTTCCTCCGTAAGTAATATGATATTTTTATTATACAGGACAAAGGCGAAAAATGCAAGAGGATTTGTGAAATTTTGCAATGTATTGCTGAAATTTCCTGCTTTTGTTGCGAGATTTTAGGGGATTGTCACAGCGCGGCAGCCCGCGTTGGCGAGTTGGCTATGACCATAGATCAAATTCCATTGTCCGCAATGCCCTTTGCCTGACGGCAAGAGGGCAAAGCTGGCTCGGAGGGGAACTCAAAATAGTATCCTTAAAAGCGGTTTCCAAAGGCGTCAGCTTTGGGCGGCTCTTGCATGAGATGCCAGGATTGACAGCCAGCATTTTCTATGCTATAATAAAATTACCGCAATCAACGACATATAATGGGGGGATATGATGAAAATTCTGTATACGACCGGGGATGCGCTGTGGCTTGCCGAAAACGGCACATCCTACGAGCTGCCGAGCTATCGAGCGCAGCAGTATCAGGCGACCATCGAGCGCATTGCTGAAAACAAAGCATGGAAAACCACCGGGCGCGGTGCGCAGTTCATGGGAGTTGCCGAGATGCAGCCGACTGTACCGCAAAAGCCGCAATTCTGCGGACTTGCACTGTACAAGGACGAGTTCCTCTACACCCTGCAGCTTGACGCATCAGGCGGCATGTACCGCCGTACATTCTCGGAAAAGGCGGAAATGGAGGGGCATATCGTCTCCGGAAATGACATGCGTCTTGGCAGCATCGCCTCGCACGGGGATGACGTTGCAGCATGCATGCACTATCCGAACGGGCAGAGTCACATCGGACTGTATACGCTGCCATCGAGCATTTGCCGCGAGGTCACGGGCGGTGATTCGGTGGAATCGTCACCGAGCTGGTCACCCGATGGCAGGAGCGTGCTGTTTGCAAGCTGCGGCATCGGACGGGGGGAACGCGGCATTGCGTTTTCACCGAATGTCATCATGGAATATCACGTGAATGCAGAACGCATGGAGACGCTGCTTGAGGATGACAAGCTGGACTTCCTTGCCCCAAAACGTGACGCGCAGGGGAATCTCTGGTACATCCGGCAGCCGTACAAGCTCTCACAGGAGGAACGTGCCGGCTTTGGGCAGATCTTTCTTGATGTCCTCCTGTTCCCGATCCGCATCCTGAAAGCCATCGGCGGATTTCTGAATGCATTCTCAATGCTGTTCGGCGGCGAGTCACTGCAAAAGAATTCCCAGAAAAACCGCGATATCAAGTCCAAACAGAAGTCCGAACGAGATCTGTTCTTTGAGGGGAATCTCATCCGTGCCGAGGAGAACCAGAAGGAAAATCAGCGTTCCGGCGAAGAGTATCCCGGCATCCTGCCGCGCAGCCGCGTGCTTGTCAGACGCTCCCCGGACGGCGGTGAGGAGGTCATCGCGAAGGCGGTGCTCGACTACTGTCTGTGCCGTGACGGCGTGGTCTATTCCAATGGCTCCCATATCCTGCACCGGAAGGCGGACGGGTCGGTTGAGCAGCTCTGTAAGGCAAGGCTTGTCTCAAAATTGCAGTGCGTGGAGTGAGACGACGGTTCGTCTTTGTGGGAAACGTCCGGAATCTATCTCTCAAATTTGGCGAATGTTCATAAAGTTCAAAAATGCTTCAAGAAAGTGCAATAAAACTATTGACATTTCACAAGGAATGTGGTATACTGATAACAAGATACAGGAACTGCAGTAGACCCGATCTTACACCTGTTTCCCGGAAGCGGAAACAATTCACAGGTAATTCCGGCTTGCAGCCAGCGCTGCTGAACGTGCCGGGATCTGTAAAGGAGGCGAAACCAATGGAGAGTATGGAATCACAGCAGTTGACGGTTTCGTCGGCCGCAGTTAAGTGAATTCGGGAAAGCGTTGGGTGGGATGTCTCCCCGCTCCGTTCCCAGGGCTTTTGAGCCTACAGCAATTCTGCGGCGAACGTCGGAATGCAGTCTGACTCTGGCGCACGTATCCGTTTCAGAGCCGGTGCGGCAGAGCATGCTAAGGGTAACATGGCATCGAAACTTTACATAGCAGGCAATCAGGTTTTGCGAAAGGGAGGTAACCTCCGATGAGACTTCGTTAGCGATCATCTCATAAAGAAAGACGTGGTGTGCGATGAAAAAGAATGCGATGCGAACCATCTTCAAGACTCCTTAGCGAAAGGCGTGTGTGACCAATGTACCACTTACATCTCTGATTACAATTTCATACTAAAATCTCCCGGACGATATCTTGCTCCGGGAGTTTTTTATGCGCATCCCCAGAACCTCTCCGGGGATGCGCATCATGTGTAATTATTCCCAGTCTTTCCAGACATCCGGCTGATAGCCGACAGTGGCTTTTCTGCCGTTGCGCACGATGGGGGTGCGCAGAAGCTGCGGATGTTCCAGCACCTTTTCGAGCTTGTCCGCATCCGGGATGTAGCGCAGGAGTGCGAGCGTATCCTGATCCTTGGCGTTCTCGTCGATCAGGGCATCCAGACCTCCGACTGCCTGCATGACACTGGTCAGCTCACCCTTGCTCATGCCCTTTTCCTTCATATCGATCATCTGGTACTTGATGCGGCGTTCCTTGAAGTAGCGTTCCGCTTTTTTGGTGTCAAAGCTTTTTTTCGAGCCGAAAATCTGAATGTTCATGTCACTTGCTCTCCTCTAAGATCCTGCGGCGGTATTGCAAAGCCGCCTGTTCGGTCTTGTTTTCGCCGAATTGATAGTATACGTGATCCCTGATCTCATCGGGAAGATACTGCTGACGGACATAGTGGTTGGGGAAATCATGCGGATAGAGGTAGTTTTGTCCCTTGACGGCAGCCCCCTCGCCATCGAAGTGTTTGTTTTGCAGATGCCGCGGAAAATCCAGTGGTCCGTACTTGCGCAGATCGGCAATGGCGGCGTCAATAGCTGCCTCGGCAGAGTTGGATTTCGGGGCAGTACACATCATAATGATCGCCTCCGCAATGGGGATGCGTGCCTCGGGCAGACCGAGTGCCAGTGCATTGTCCACGCACGCTTTCACGATGACCGGTGTCATCGGGTAGGCAAGCCCCACATCCTCGGAGGCGATTACAAGCAGCCGCCGGGTGAGCGAGATGAGATCACCTGCCTCCATCAGACGCGCGGCGTAGTGGAGGGCGGCATTCTCGTCACTGCCGCGGATGGATTTTTGCAGCGCGGAGAGGATATCATAATGCGCGTCACCATCGCGGTCATAGCGCATGTTGCTGCGCTGCGTGAGCATCTGTGCAAGCGCAAGCGTCACGGTAAAGCCGTTTTCGCCCGGTTCGGCTGACAGCGCACACAGCTCAGCGGCATTCATCGCCTTGCGGACATCGCCGCCGCTGCCCAGCGCAATGTGGGCAGTTACGCCGTCCTCAAGTGTGAGAGGTGTTCCTTGCTCCTCGCCGATGATGCGGAAGGCACGCTGTACAGCACGTTCCATCTCTTCGGCATCGACTGGCTTGAACTCAAACACCGTGCTGCGGCTGATAACTGCATTGTATACAGCGAAGTACGGATTCTCAGTAGTGGATGCAATCAGCGTGATATCGCCGTTTTCAATGTAGGAGAGGAGCGACTGCTGCTGCTTTTTGTTAAGGTACTGGATCTCGTCGAGGTAGAGCAGAATACCGTTCATTGAGGCGAACGTCCCCACATCAGCAATGACACTTTTGATGTCGGAAACGCCTGCCTGCGTACCGTTGAGGACATGCAAAGTCATGTTGGCACGTGCGGCAATGATGGAGGCAACGGTGGTTTTTCCGATGCCTGAGGGACCGTAGAAGATGATAATCGGGATGGTGACGCATTCGATGATGCGGCGTAGGGGCTTTCCGGTAGCGAGCAGGAGCTGCTGCCCTACCAGAGCATCGAGAGTCT
>CAZKHW010000079.1:0-10909 GCA_964552525.1 uncultured Ruminococcus sp.
GAGACGGCGACGCCCCACACCTGCTTCACGTTGTCCCATGCAGTTCTGAAATAGACGGCGATCAGACTGTCGCCGCTGAAAAACGTCCGGAGAGGTTGCAGGACAGCAGAGTCAAACCACGCCGCCACCGGTCGCCAAATCGCTTTGACGGCCTCCCACGCGCCGGAAAATGCGTCTTTCATAAAGCTGCCGACGGCTCCGAAAATGGAGACGAGCGAGTTCCAGAGCGTGCGGAAATATTCGCCCCAGCCGGAGAAAATGCCCTTGATTGACTCCCACGCCCCGGAGAAATCTCCGTGGAGCACCGACTTCACCGCCGAGAAAATCCCGGTGATCGTGTCAAAAACGGTTTTGAAGTATGAGGCTACCACATTCCAAACGGCTTTGATCACTTGCCACGCGTTACGGAAATAGCTGCCGAGGACAGATACCAGCGGCTTGAATGCACCCTTTATTCCTTCCCAAACAGCAGCGAAGAACGGCACGGCAAAGTCCCAAACGGCTTTGATCGCGCTCCAGAGTGCTGCAAAATAAGGCTTTGCAAAATCCCACGCCGCCTTTGCCGTTTCCCAGCCGGTCTTGATTGCCTCGCCAATCGAGCGTCCGATCTGTTTCATGTCTGGAAGCACGGTGTCCTTGAAAAATCCGGCGACGATTGCAGCTCCCGTCTTGATCTTGCCCCACGCCTCAGTCACGGGGCCGGGGGCATTGCCCCAAAGTTCGTCCCAGCTGGTGCCAAACCAGCCGAGGAAAACGTCGGTCACGCCTTTGAGCGTGTCGAGCACCATCGAAAAGTAGCCGGTGATCAGATCCCAGTACCCGCCGAAAATCTCATTGACGCCGCTCCAGACTTGATCCCAGTCGCCTGTGAATACGCCGGCGAATACGTCGAAAAGTCCAGTCAGAATGTCGAGCGCTGCACCGAGCCAAACGCTGATAGCCTTAAACGTGCCCTCAAATACCGGCGCGAGCACAGCGCAAAAGCCGTCCCAAACACTTTTCAGCACCTCGGTTATGTCTGTAAATTCAAAGCCGAGAGCGTTCAGCCTGTCTGTGATACCCTGCCCGAAGGCGTCAAACTTCGACTTGATACCGTCCCAGATTGCCGTGATATTGTTCCGAAATTCCTCATTATTTCTCCAGAGGTTCATAAAAGCGAGGGCAATCGCTGTCACGGTAGCGATCACGGCAAGAGCCGGCACCGAAACACCGCCGAGTGCTGCCGCTATGCCTTTGAAAATGCCCTGCGCTTTAGTTATCAAATTTAAGATTGATTTCCACTTTACCGCTGCAATAGCGGCACCGATACCGGCGATCACCACGCCGACTTCCGGCAGGTGGTTTGTGATCCATTCGACGGCGGGGATCACTCCGCTGGTGATGTACTGCACGACGGAGCGGAGCGCGGGCTCGACTTTGTCGTATATTTTGAGCTGCAATTCTTCCCACGCGCTGTTCATTTGAGCCATGTCGCCGCTGAGGTTGTCGTTCATTATTGCAGCCATTTCCTCGGCAGCTCCAGACGAGCTTCGCAGCGCATTCTCATATCCTGCGATATTGTCGATCCCTTCATTGAGGATCAGGTTCATGCCTTTTGTTGAGTCGGCCGTGAAGGTCACGCTCAGAGCAGCCGCGCGTTCTGCTGTTCCCATGCCGTCCACGGCGTTTGATACGTCTCGGATAATTTCGGTCAGATCGCGGTAGTTGCCCTCGGCGTCAGTGACGGCGATCGACGTCTCGCCGATCGAGATCTTGCCGTCGTCCATTGCGTTTGTTATGTCACGCATAATTGCAGCCAGAGCCGTGCCGGACTTTGTGCCCTTTAGGCCTTGGTTTGCCATTGCTTCCAGCATAGAGGTGACGGTTTCAACGTCTTGCCCCGCTGCGTTAAGGTTCGCGGCGCAGTTGCGGTACGCTTCACCCAGCTGCTCGGCCGTGGTGTTGCTGTTTGCCTGCGCAAATGCGAGCATATCGGCAAAGTATGCCGCTTGATCTGCCTCCAAAGAGAAGGCGCTCATATAGTCGGTCACCATATCAGAGGCAGCGGCCAGATCCATGCCGGACGCTGCTGCCAGATTGAGAACGCCGCCGAGAGCGCTCGTGGATTGCTCCACGTCCCAGCCGGCGAGGGCCATGTACTTTAGTGCCTCTGCTGCTTGGCTGGCGCTGAAAATCGTCGTGGATCCGTACTCGCGAGCGGTTGCCTCCAGCTTTTCAAATTCTTCGCCAGTTGCGCCGGACAGAGCCGCTACCTCTGACATAGTGCTTGAAAAGTCGTGTCCGAGATCTACTACATTTTGTGCCAGCTCCTTGATCCCGGAGATCGCGGCGCGGATAGCGTCGGCGGCGAGGTTTGCGAGTGTGGCCTTGAAAACTGTAAAACCTTCCTCGGCCAGTTTGGCGGAGTCGTCCACCTGTTCCAGCGAGTTGTCGAGCTCGTCAGCTGCTCGCTCTGCGTCTGAGAGCCGCTGCCGGTTCTCGCTCAGCTCCGTGCTGAGCCTGTCGATCTGCTGTGCAAGTTCGCGGGACTCGTCCGTGGTGTCACCTTCGGAGAGCTGGAGCGCAACGTATCTCTCTTTGAGCTGTTGGAGAGTGCTCTCTTGCTCTGATATAGTGTGCCGTAGCTTGTCGGACTCGGTTTCGGTCTTACCCATACCGCTTGCCAGCTTTTCTGCTGCTGCATGCGACGCCTCCAGTTGCCCTTTGTTTCCGTCAAGCTCTTTGCTGAGTGTCTGGATCTGCTGTGCGAGCTGCTGAGCCTCCTCGGTTCCTTCCTTACCGGACAGAACATAGTCAGCGTAGGCGCGCTGCGCGCTTTTCAGCTCGGTTTCCTGCAATTTGATTGCAGCGGCCAGCTTTTCGCCGGTGCTCGCCGATTTTAATGTCTCGGCGCTCATTTTGTTCAAATCTTGGATAGCTTTCTGAATTGCCGCTTGTAGAGACGGATCGAGCACGCCCGATATTTCGATCTCTTGCGTCAATGTTTTGCCGCCTGCCACGCCCCCACCTCCTTTAGTGCCTGCCGTGTTTCTTCATAAATGGAGCTTTTGCCCGCTGCTGCGCCCGCTTCTGTTCTTCTGCCAGATCTTCGGCCGCCTCGGCGTACTCCAGAATAAAGTCGGTTATTCGCTTTTTTTGGAGGTCTGCTTGGCTGGTGTGGTAGATTCTGCCGTAATCTCGATAGGCTCGGCGGAGTCGCTTTCCTGTGAAGCCTCGTCCGAGCCGAGCATAAAACTGCGGCCGATCTTCATAATCTCCATGATGTCATGGCCTTTTACTCTTTCGAGATCGCTCCAGTCGATCGAGGGGTTCACCGCGATAATAGCAGCGTAGCCGAGGTAGAGGTGGAGCGCGAAGTCAAACTCAGCCGCGGGGCTGATTGACATATTCTGACCGGCTGCTGCCTTCTTCTTGCTCTCGGCAGTTGCAAACAGCATACCGTCGATCTCGTTCGCGTCGTAGGTCAGCTCCTTGACTTCTTCGCCGTTTACCATAATAGGCTTTTTGAGTGTAATCTTTTCCATGTGGTTTACTCCTTTCAGATTTTCAGATAATACAAGAAGGGCACTGCCGCCATAACCGGCGGCAGTCCTTCGATGTGTCGAGTTATTAAAGCAGTCTGTTGATTTGGCTCATGTAGTCCATGCCATTAACTCTTAGAATTGAGTTAAGCCTGTCAACCGTTAGAAATTCACGGCCGTTGACATAGATCTGAATTCTTGTCACGTTGTAGGTCATTTCTTCCTCCGGTGCGCTGCCTACCTCGATGCCGATCTCCGGAGTCGCTGCGGGCAGAGTGCGCACAAACGCCTTGCAGCCCTCGACGGTCTGCGAGCCGTCGGACTTGACAACGTTCTGCACCCAGCGAAATTCAAGGTTTTGCTTTTCGAGCTTGTTCAGTCTTTTGAGGCCGTCGTCGATCCCCACCTTGGTGATCTTGACCTCCATGTTCTCCAGCAGTCCCACGAGGGGCACCGTCATGTTGCCCATTGCCTGCACATCTGCTGTCAGAAATTCGATACCGGGCAGTGTGAAAGAGACGTCCCTCGCCACCAGCTGATTGTCGGCGTAGACGGTATCAGCTACCACGGGGCCCTTAATATCCTGCCATGTTCCCATTGTTCGTTCCTCCTTCCTTATTCACTTTCAAAAAACGCCTGAAAACCTTCGTCCGTATAGGTCACGCGGCCTGTTGCAGACTTGAAGGGCGGCGTATTGGTGACATTAAAGTGCCATGCAAAGTCGCCGTTTACCATATTGGTGAGTGGGTTCTCTGCCTCCACAAATTCCACAACGGGCTCACCGATCAGAGCGCCAATGCCTTTCAATCGATCCAGTCTCTCACGCTCTGCGCTGAGCACGGTGTCTCTGTCCTGCGGCGTCATAGGCTGATCGATCTCGGTTCCGTGATCCAGCTGAAAACCGTTAGTGATGTGCATAAGCATACGCATATTGACGTCGAACACCGCGCGCGCGTCCATGCTGCCGTTGTAGGCATAGGCGGCGGTGTGCGAGCCCCAGAGCACCCAGCGCGCAGCCCAGAAGCAAGCCGTCGTAATGCCCTGCTCGTTGAGAGTGTTCGCGGTTTCCTGATCAAAGCCGCGGTCCGCACTGTTTGCGCCGAAATACTGCGCCGTTGCCATGATTTCCTTATTAGAGGGAGACTCAAACGGCACGCTGTCGTTGGAGAGATCGGTCGCGAGCATAGTCGCGGTGGCTACGGTGGAGAGGTGGAACACTCTGCCGCTGCCGTCCTTAACCTGCGGCCAGTAAACCTTGGAATTTTCCGCGGTGTAGCCGTTTTCAGCCTTCCACGCGATTGCCTGCGCGATTGTTGCAATCGGATTACTGCCGTCTGTGAGCGGAATGTCAGCATTGACAAAGCCGTCCCAATGCCCGTTCAGCTTGGTGACGGTCGCCACCATAGCGGTGTAGACTGCGGGAATCTCGCTCCAGCCGGGTGCCGCCAGAATGTCGAGGACTGCGCCGTAATACTGGTAAAGCAGCTTGAAGGCGAAAAGCCCGGTGTAAACGCCGTCCGCGGTCTGATTGCCGATAATGTCAGCCTCAGCCACCGCCGAGGGATCCACCTCGCTGAATGTTGCAGAGACGGACGCCGGAACAGACGAGCCGATCCACGTCAGAACGACGGTACCCTTTGCAAAGTTGTACGAGAGGGTGTAGTCTGTGCCCTCTACCTTGTCCTCGATCGCGAAGGTGTCGAGAATAATCGTGGAGCTTTCAAACTCCGCGCGCTTGTTCGCGAGCGTCAGCGTCTTGGTGGTTGCCTGCGCCTTCTTGTGTGTTTCGGGATCCAGAACGTTGACAACGTAGATCGGGCCAATATTCTGGACGGAGTTGTCGAAATGCTGTGCGATTGCCTCGCAAAGCGTGAATTTGACAAAATCGGCAAAATATCCGACTTTGCTCATTGCGTCTCCCATGTTTGAGAGCTTGATCGGCACATTGACGAGATCGAGGCTCGCCCAGCCGCGAATCAGATTGACCGGCGCGGTGCCGATATACGCGGCCACAACGTCGGCCTGCGTTGCTCTTTCTACCTTGCTTTCGGTGATTTCACCGTAGGCTCCGTGTTTGTAGGCCATTGTGTTTCCTCCTTGTTATAATAAATTTTCGTAGATCTTCGGGTTCCTCGGTGGAATCCCAGCCTCCAGCGTAAAGCTGATCCAGTTATGCCAGTACGGGTAATAGTCCCATATGTTCCCGTCCTCCGTAAAAAGCCCGAATTTGATCCCGTCCTCCTTAACGAGCCGCAGCCCGTTGATGTACTCCGCGTTCTCCAGCTCTCTGAGCACGAGATCGGCGAAGTTGAACGAGTCCTTCCAGCCCTCCATATTTCGGGTGTAGGTCTGCTCTGTTTCCTTGCTTAGCCGATAATAGGAATACCCGCCCAGCGCCGCCGGATTTTTCTGCGGCTGGAATACCTCGCCGCCGTGTTCTCCGGGATTCCAGCAGGCGAGGCAGAGCCGGATCTGAAACGATCGCTTGCTCTTGGTGAGGTCATCGTTTCCTTCCATGAGCTGCACACACACAGAGGGGATAGGCGCCGGGACTTTCGGCGGCAGCCGATCCTTGCCCGGCACATAAAGCGGAAAAGCTGCGGGGTGCACCAGTTCCACGTCGTAGCCGGCGTCGTTCTTGTAGTCGTCCGGCATTTTGAGCGTGATCTTGCTGCACACGTTCGCGGCAAGCCATTCCACCACGCTGTTGATCTGTTTTACCAGCATAGTGCGCCCCCTTATCCGCTGCGGTTCTGGCGTAGAGCGACTTCTGCGAGCCCCATGTCATTGCCGGCTTTAACCACGAGCATTTCGCGGCCGTCCACATTCAACAGACGCCCCGGATCCAGATCTCGCGGCAGGTCGTCGGCCTTTGCTAAAATCAGCATATCGGCCTCTACCATGTCGAGGATCTGCCCCTTTTTATACTCGCGCAGCTCGTCGTCGTCAACAACGGCGGCCACTTGTTTGCCTTCAATTCTGTGCAGCTCCGCAAATTCGCCGAGGTTCAGAAAAACGGTGTCAAGATCCTGCCGGATCTGTTCTTTGAAGTTCACCGGGTTACTCGGTGGACTCGTCGCTGTCTGCGGTCTGCTTTGCTGCTCCCGCCTCCAGCGCGGCGATCACTTCGCGCTTGCTTTTGGCTGCCTTAACGTCTACGCCGCGTTCTGCTGCCTCTTTGCGAAGATCTGCCATAGTTTTGTCAGCGTATGGGCTTTCCGTTCCCTCCACTTTCTCAGCCACGCCCAGAGCCACCAGCTCTGCCTCGCGAGCCTCAGAAAGAGAGAATGGAGCAGAGCCGACGGTCATTGCCGTGACGACTCCGTTCACTTTCAGCCCATAGCTGCCCTTGATAATCTTGATCATGCTGCTGCCTCCTTACTCCGGATCGGCGGCGTCGAGATCCGGCAGGTCGTCGTCCTCGTCGCCTGCCTCTACCTCCACCGCGGTGATCGCGTCGATATAGTCAGCCTTAGATTTGCAGCCCTTAACGTCTGCGCCCATATCTGCTGCGAGTTTTTTCAGCTTGGCGAGCGTCATGCTGTTAAGCTGCTCCGGATCGAGGCTCGCACTTTGCGCCAGATTCAGAGCAACGGCTAACGCGCTTGTACTCAAAACAGCCTCCGGGCACATTTCTGCATAAACAGCGACGCCAAGAGAGACGAGGCGCGCGGCCTGCTGATCGTCGCACTCGAAGGGGCCGTCCTCGGTCGTTTTCAGCGAGTGGCGATCAGCTCCGTGCTCGTCCTTGTATGTGATACCGCAGCCGCCGCGGATAACTTTAATTTTTGCCATGGTCTGCTCCTTTCTGCTGCTCTTATGTACTCTCTGCGAGCACGCGAGCCGTGATAAACGGGTTCTCGTTGTTAGGCATACAGAGAGGTGCAGACGTGAGGATCAGCTCGCGCGTGTTGCTTTTTGCGTCGCTGAGATACTTCGGGACGTTGATCCCGGCGTAGGTGTGAAACTCTCCGTCTGCCTGCTCCAGCTGAGTGACTGCACCGTAAATGGTACGGCCAGCTCCGGGAGAGCCCACGGCGATCATGCCTTGCGGAATGAAGGACTTGACCGTGCCGTCAATCTCGGTGTATGTGTCCTCGTAACAGAGGAAGTCGATCATACGGCCCTTGATATTGAGGCGGCAGATCTTCGACGCGCCGGACGGTAGGGAAGTGGGATCCACGCCACCGATCTGGTAGTTGCGATTGTCCAGCAGTCTGAGGATCCATTCGTTTGCGAGGATCACGTCTGCGACATCGGGAGCCACCAGCACTTCGGTGGCAGCGAGTCCGCGCTTGGTCAGCATGGAGATCATGGCTGCCACATCGTTGAGAATCTGCTTTCCGCTTGCCTCGGTGGTGCTCCAGTTTGCCGTGGGAGTGTAGACAGCGGGGTTCGTTGCGCCCTCGTAGAAGCGCACCTCCTTTTCCTCGAAGGTGTACAGGTCGTCCACATATTCGTCCATAATGCAGCCGTTTGTGAAGATAACCTCGGCAGCCATCGCCTCCTTGCGGCGCTCGTTCATGGTGCGGAGCTCGTCGAGATCACAGAGCATGAGTACGCCCTGTCTTTGCTGCGGTGTCAGCTGCGAGTACAGAGCCTCGCCGAAACCTCTTTTGTTGAGATCGTCGATCGTCAGCGGGCGCTTGGGCGCGATATACGACGGCGTGAAACGTTTCACGGTGTAGCCGTCGCGAAGAATAGAGATACCGCCCTTACGAGGCGCCACAAACGGCGCGGCCTTCTTGCTGCCCTTCTTATATTCCACGAGCACGTCGTCGGTAGCGAACACGTCCGTCGCCGAGTTTGTGGGAAAATAGCGATCGAGCAGAAAGGTGTGAAGCGGTTCGAGCTGCTGCACAGAGGCGAGCAGCGTGTGAGTTTCAAAAAAATTGAGAGCCATTGCCCTTGTCCTCCTTCCTTAGATTTCCACCGCGTCAGAGAGAAGGATCCCCACGGTGCGGAGTGCTTCTTTGTCTGCTGCGGTGATGTTGTAGCCGTCGGCCACGGTCAGCATATTGCCGTTAAAATGTCCGGTGCGGTATGCGATACCGTTCACGGGGGTGCGATCGTCGGTGTCACCTTCGCCCAATTCCACGGGATCGCCGGTGTCGATCGGATCCGTGAGGATCGCGTTCGCCTTGCCCGTGGTCGTACTGCTGATTAGCTCCATGGTGCCGTCGGTGTTTCTTGCCAGAAGGCTGCCGCGGACGAGTACGCCCTGTCCCGGTGTCAGCTTCACGCTGAAAACCTCGGCGGGCGGGTTCACGTCGCCGATCAGGTTGTCGGCGTCCATTGTAGCGATCGTCTCGTCAAGTCTGGTGCTCATTTGCCTACTACCCCCTTTGTCTGTTTGTACGCATTGAGTACAACGGCGAGCTCTGCCGCGTCCTGCTCCTGCGTTCCTACTGCTGCGCCGTTGTTGGGCGCTGCGCTCACGTCTGCGGCGCCTGAGCTCTGACCGTCATTCGCGTAATTCGCGAGGAAGGTCTGCCCCTGCGCTGCGCTCTGCTGCATGACGCGGAAACAGAGCTCCTGCGCGGTGCACGGATTGTCCCCGTATTTCGCGTCGTGGACGAGCTGCTGATCCGGTACCGACGCCGCGATCGAGTCAATGGCTGCGAGACGTTCACGCTCTGCCGCTGCTGCGTCTGCCTGCGCGGTGTTTCTCGCTGCCTGCTCGATCTGAGCGACGAGCTCCGGTTCCTGCGCTCTGAGTTCATCAAGTGTCATGTGTTGCTTTCCTCCTTCATTTTTTGCCGTGTTGGACGGCTTGTTATTCGCCACCGGCGGCGCCGGTTTTGCGCTGTTATTGACCGGGATTGTGCCCGGAATGTTGTGGAAGGTTCTGACGTCGTGCTTTATGCCATTGACGAGCAGCACCTTCCTGTCGCCGCTCATGCTCATTTCTGCGGCGACTGCGTCCTCTGCCAGAAGATCGGCAAAGCCTTTCTCGATTGCCTCTGATCCGGTGAGCCATGTCTCTTTTGTCATCATGTTTCTGAGCGTTTCGACTTCGATCCCGGTCTTGGTGTTGTAGATCGCTGCCACCGCGCGCTCGCTGGCGTCCATGCCCTTGATTAGTTGTTTCATTTCCTGAATGTTCAAGGCGTCCCGGAGCACGACGCTGACGCCGTGGATCATCACGAGAGAGCCGGGGTACACCGTCACGGTATCACCGGCGCACATAATGACGCTGGCGGCACTGGCAGCGATACCCTCGACGACGACGTTCACGTCACCGGGGAGAGATTTTAGCGCGTTGTGGATAGCGATCCCGGTGTAGAGATCGCCGCCGCAGCTGTTGAGCTTGACGGTGATGCGGGATTTGTCTCTGATCTTTGCCAGATCGTCCATAAAGCCCTCCGGTGTGATGTAGAGCCCCGGCTCCGGTTCTCCCGTCCACCAGTCATACGGCTGTTGTGCCATAACGTCACCGTAAAGCGTGATCTCTGCCTCGTCTGTGCCGGTTTCTGTCATGTTCCAGAATTTCGTCGCAGTAGTGGTGGGCTGCCTTGCAACTGATCCCATGAGAAAATCAAACCTTTTTCTCACGTTCTTAACCTCCTTCAAATGCTTTTTTGATTGACTCCCACAGAGCGATCTCCCTCATGGCCTGCCGAGTTCGCGCCTCTGCCGTTCGCGGATCGTGCGGGTTGTCGTCGGGTTCTTCGGGCGGTTCTGGTTTTTCGCCTTCCTGCCCGGCTTGATGTGGATCCGGCGCTTTGCCGCCGAGCTTTTCGTTTTCGCGGAGCAGTTGCTCGACGTTTGCGCCCCACTGACCGCCATTGAGTCGGATCGTGCTCTGCTCGTGCGTCGAAAAGCCTTCGGAGCACGCCAGCACCTCTGCGGTGATCTCCTTCACCGGATCGAGCTGTCCTTGTGACGGGCCGAGCCATTCGCTGCCGAGATACGAAGCGCGGATCACCGGATCAGCAAAAAAGCCCGGCGCGTAAATGCGACCGCGTGCCACTGCCTCGCTCATCCACACTTCGTAGATCGGCCGGCAGAAGTCGTCGGCCAGCCATTCCCGGCGCATCTTGAATGATTTCCACGCCTCCAGCAAAGCCGCACGGCTCGCAGAGTACGAGGCGTTGAACGATTTCAGCAGCAGATCAGACGGGATTTCCAGTGCCGCGCCAATCTGCTGACTGATAGCCGTTACGAAATTGCCAAAGCCTCCAGCCGGTCTTGTCGGCTGTGCAAACTCCACGCTTTCACCCGGCTGCATTATGTTGATCTGACCTGGCCCCATGTTGTAGTCGTTAGGTTCTCGCGGCTCTGCCGGCGGTGATCCCACCTCATTGAAGGGCATTTCGTCCGTGGGTGCCTCTGTTTTAACAAACGCAGTAAAAAACGACTCGATCACGGCTGCCATGAGCTCGCTC
>CAZKHW010000080.1:0-10877 GCA_964552525.1 uncultured Ruminococcus sp.
GGAACAGTTGCCTGGATGACCCTGATCGCGAATTTCCTCGCCATTGGGCTGGTCGGTGCGGCGTTCATTGCCGTGGGACTGTTCATCTCGTCCCTGACCGAGAATCAGGTCGCAGCAGCCGTCGGCGGCATTGTCTGCCTGCTGGCATTTTTCCTTGTGGATCTGCTTGCGGCACGTGTCAATGTGACATGGATCCAGACGCTGCTCTATGATTTGAGCTTCTATACCAGATACTACGAATTCACCTGCGGCATTTTCAACCTCTCCAGTGTGCTGTTCTTTGTCAGCACGGCGGTACTGTTCAATTTCTTTACCGTCAGAGTGTTTGAGAAACGCCGCTGGAGTTAAGGAGGTGGGCAAGATGGCAAACAAGGAAACCGAAACACAGGAGACGGCAAAGACCGCCGCGGAAACCTCCGCAGCTCCTGAGACGAAACCGGCAGAGCCTGAAAAGCCTGCTAAAAAGCGTATGAGTCTTGCCGCACGCAAGAAGCTCAAGTACGGCTCGATCGCCACTGCGATCACCTGCATCGTGACAGCCCTTGTCATTGTGGTGAACGTTCTGGTGAGCCGCGTGATGGAGAAGTATCCGCTCAAGCTCGACCTGACCGAAAGCGGCATGTACGAGATCTCGCAGGACAGCATCGACTATGTGAAGGAGCTGAGCATGGATGTCAATTTCACGGTGCTCATGTCCGAGGCAAACTTCCAGAGCAGCGGCGAGACGATGAAGATGGTCTCCGAGCTGCTGGAGCGTTATACGCAGTACTCCGATAAGATCCACCTGAGCTATGTAGACCCTGCCACCAACCCGGATGTGGTCAATACCTACCAGAGCAGCTATTCCGGCACGCTGCAGGAGGGCGATATCATCATCTCCGATGGTGCCGACAGCACCAAGATGCGTGTTGTCAACATCAACAGCCTGTTCAGCTATGACCAGCAGAAGCTCATGGCATGGCGTTACTACGGACAGGGCAGCTTAGCGGATGCCATCACGGGCTTTTCCGGTGAGCAGAACCTGACCGCCGCCCTGATGTATGTGACCGATGCCAACCCCATCAAGGTGGGCATTATCCAGACTGCCAACGGTGAGGCGATCTATAACCAGAGCTACCACTATTATGCTGTGACAACGGCTACCACAACGCTGTCCAAGAACGGATACGATGTCAAGGGCATCGACCTCTACACGGATACGCTTGATCCGTCGGCGTATGATGTGCTGATCCTCCCTGCGCCGGTCAATGACCTGACTGCTACCGCAGTGGATGCGATCTCGGCGTTCCTCTACAATGACGGCGCATATGACCGCAGTCTGGTCTATATCGCCGACTTTACCCAGGGCGATACCCCGAATCTTAACGAGCTGCTGAGCACATGGGGCATTGAGGTGACCGATCAGCTTGCCCTTGAGGGCGATTCCGGTTCTGCACAGCAGGTAACGCTGGCAGTCGGCAATGCCTCTGTACCGCTTGCGACGATCTATGATTCTGCCTATCTGGAGGGCATGGCGAATACGAGCCTTCCCATCGTTGCACCGCTGTGCCGTCCGATCAATCTCCTCTGGGAGTCCAAGACCGGCGGCATCACCAGCAGTCTGCTCAAGACCTCCGATACTGTCTACCTCGGGCAGATGGGCGAGTCCGTGGACAAAGCCGACAAGACCTCTGCCGGTGAGCAGACCGTTATGGCAATGACCAGCCGTGCTGAAATGATCGACAACATCAAGCACCAGAGCAATATCATGGTGCTGGGCGGCATGATGCTCTTGGATGCCAACGTGATGCAGGATGCATCCTATAACAACGCACCGTTCTTTGTCAACGCGGTCAACACTATGACCGGAAAGGGCACAGGGCTTGTCATCTCTGAGAAGCAGCTCACTGCCCAGACACTGACGATGACCACCGGAGAAATGCGCGGCGCGATCATTGCTGTCTATATCATTCCGGCGATCGTTGTATGCGCCGGTGTGATCGTAATTCTGAGGAGACGCAACAAATGAGTGAAGAAACCAAAAACACCGATTTCGTTGCAGAGAATGCCGAAACCGAGGCAGATACCATCTTTGGCGGGCAGGCAGCTCCGGCTGCCGCGCCTGTCAAGACGGGCGGCATGTCCAGGAACGTCAAGGGACTGCTCATCGGGCTGTGTGCCCTTGTGCTGGCAGGCGCTGCGCTGACGGCAGTGATGCTTGCGACCCGGAATCAGGGTGAGGACACCGAAAGTCAGGCAGAGACTGTCCAGACTGAGCAGATCATGCTCAACGAGGCGGATGTGACGAACCTGACAGAGATCGACGTCCGGCATGCCGAGCCGTTCCATGTGACACGGACATTCCGCGGACGCGAGGATGCACCGGCGGAATACTGCATTGACGGCTATGAGGATCTGTCGCTGGATACCGCACTGCTGTCCACGCTTGTCAATAACGGCTGTGCGCTGGAGGCGGATTCCCTGATCGAGGAGCATGCCGCAGATCTCGGCAAGTACGGTCTTGCCGATCCGCTGGCGGATGTGACGCTCCGGTACGAGGACGGCACGAGCTTTCAGTTTCTGGTGGGCAGCCAGTCTCCCATGGACACTGCCAAGACCTACTGCTCCGTGGACGGCGATGTGTACCTGGTGCGTACCTCGCTGGTGGCGAACTATCAGAAAATGCCGATGCAGTTCCTCTCCACGACCGTTCTGGCAGAACCTGCCGCGGCGGACTATCCGATCGTAGACAGTGTGCGCATAGAACGCCAGGATCTCGACTGGGATATCTATATGGAGTACGACTATGAGAACGCAGACGATGACAGCGTTGGCGGTACTGCTGCAACCCATGTCATGCGCGAGCCGATCTTCTCGTACCTGAATGTGGAGCGTTCCTCGGACGTGACCAACGGCATGTTCGGGCTGTCTGCCCAGGAGGTCGCACTGGTGCATCCGGCTGAGAGCGACTTTGCCAAGACCGGACTGGACGCCCCGTTCTGCACCGTTACCATGAAAACCGATGACGGGCAGACCCATGTCCTGACCATCGGCGACGGCTACGAGACGGCGGAGGGTATCGCCTGCCGGTACGCGTATCTGGAGGGTGTAAACGAGATCTTCGGCGTGACAGAGGACGCTGCCGCCTGGATCACCGTGCAGCCCGGCGACATCACCTCGGCGAACATCTTTGTGACGAATGTCTGGAACATCGGCACACTCGATATCGAGGACAAGACCCATGCACTGCACTTTGACGGCGAGGGTACAAGGGATGACTACACCGTCACCAAAAACGGCGAAACCTGTGATACGGAGCGTTTCCGCACGCTGTACCGTTTCCTGCTGTATATCTACGGCGAGGAGCTGTACCTTGGCGAAATGCCCGATGGTGAGCCGGATGCGCAGGTGCATCTGACCACCCAGGACGGCAGAGAGGACTACACCATCAGCTTCTACAAGGTCAGCGATCTGAAAACGATCGTGGCGCGTGACGGTGTTCCGAGCTATGTGATCCGGACATCCTGTCTGGATACCTTGAGCTATAACCTGGAAATTTTTGACGATACAACGACCGAATTTAAAAACACCTGGCAGTGATGCAACGCTGCCGTACAAGAAAGGGGAGTTACTATGGATTTCATGACTTATAAGGGCTATCCGCTGGTGCGCAAGGGCAGCGAAATTTACTACGGCTTTATGGCAGATCCCTACGTCATATGGCTTCAGGCGGAAAACCCGAAGGATGTAAACGGCGTTGCGGTGTCGCAGAAGGTGCGCTTTTACCAGATGAAAACCGATGAGAACCTCAATCCTATCGAGGCGATCGTCAAGAACGGCGAGCGCGGCACGCTCTACGATGCACTGGATGTAGCCGCGACCTGGCTCGACCGTGCCAATAAGTCTTAACGCGCAGCAGTATTGCAAAGCGCATAGCATAGAAAGGAGAAATTCCCATGAAAACAAGATTGATCGCCGGTGTGCTGGCATTTGCCGCATTCACCGGACTGATGACCGGATGCTCCAAGAAAACCGGTAGCTCTGAGAGTGATCCGGAGGGTTCGGCACAGGCAGATGCTATCATCATCACCCTGCACCCCGAGGTCGCACCGGAGACCTGCGAGAACTTTGAAAAGCTCGTCGGGGATGGCTTCTATAACGGTGTGACGTTTCACCGTGTAGTAGATGATTTTATGGCGCAGGGCGGTGATCCGCAGGGCACGGGAACGGGCGGCTCTGATACGAATATCAAGGGTGAGTTCAGTGCCAACGGTGTGAACAATACGCTGTCCCATCAGCGCGGCGTGGTTTCGATGGCACGCTCAATGGACTACAACAGCGCATCGAGCCAGTTCTTCATCTGCTATACCGACTGCACGTTCCTGGATGGAAACTATGCCGCCTTCGGCGAGGTCACCCAGGGTATGGAGATCGTGGATGATTTCCTGAAAGTCGAGCGCGTCATGGGCAGTGACGGTGCTATGTCCTCGCCGACCAAGCCCATCATCATGGAGACGGTCGAGATGATCGACGATGACGAAAACGGCAATCCGCGCGTCCAGATCAAGATGAATGACTTCCTGAGCTGATCGGAACGGCAAAGCTCCCCCATGCGCAAGGCATGGGGGAGCTTTTGGTATCTTCAATTATACTTCACAGTAAAATGGTGCAGCCGGCAGACCATTCTGCTCAAAGAGCGTGACCTCGCCGTAGTTGATAAAGGCATAGCGAACGCCGGTAGGGTGTGGGACTTCCCTGCTCGTGACAAGGATGCTGTCCTCATTGGCGGCAGCCCTTGCCGTGTGCCAGTTCCCGTCCGCATCGCGCAGCTCAAAGCCGGCATCACCGCGCAGGATCAGACCATTGTCCGCGTTGTCAAATGTCACGCGGATGCTGCCCTGTGCCGGAACAGCCTCACGCATCAGAGGAGAGGTTGTCCCCTGCTCCTGCAAATGGTACACCTCGCGCAGTGCCTGCAAGTACAGCCGCATCGCCGGAGTGCGTTTCTCCTTGGGATGGATCTCGTTGAATTCGCCGCAGTCGAGAATGCACGCAAATCCCGTGTTTCTGGTCGTGCGGTAGATCCTCTCCTGCGCCAGGCGAATCTGCGCCCAGTTCGTTCCCTGCGTATTCTCGTAGCAGAACATGGGGAGCTGCACGATCAGGAATGGCAGCGCATCATCCCGGAAATCCTCACGCCACTGCCGGATCAGCATGCCCAGCAGCGTCTGATAGCCCTTCGGACGGTGATCGTCCGATTCGCCCTGATAGTACAGCACGCCGCGCAGGGTGTAGGGGGTGATGCGGCTCACCATCGTGTCGTACAGACCGTGCGGCCGCAGGGGATTGTTCGGTGACCACGGTCCGGGATAGCGATTCTCACCGCAAATTTCCAGAACCTTGTCCCACGCGATCTGCGGATCACGCTCATAGCATTCGGCAACGCGCTGCTGCCAGCGTGCATGGTAGTCACAGTACTCCAGATAGGCGCGGCATGCCTCCTCATCGGTCAGACCCTCCATCCCGTTGGCGTAGTCGTCAAGGTACTGCTGACCAATGGCAGTGCCGGCAAGCGTCTCCTCACTGATCCACGCGCTTGCGGACGTACCGCCGCAGCAGCATTCCACAAGACCGATGGTCACGCCGAGCTTTTTGGCAAGCATCACGCCGAAATGATAGCCGACCGCCGTCCAGTGGGGGCAGGCATCCGCCGAGGGGAGCTGCCAGTGGGATGCATTCTCCTCATCATAAAACTGCTGGTCAAAAAAGCCGCGCTTTCCCACATGATAGAGCCGCACGTCCGTTTCGGTGCAGGCATCCAGAGCCGGCTGCGGATCTCTGGAATCTTTCAGCGCAAGCTCCATATTGGACTGACCGCCGCACAGCCACACCTCGCCGAGCATGACATCCGACAGTTCCAGAGTCTGTGTGCCGTCCGTGACATGCAGGGTGTACGGACCGCCTGCCGGGAGCGCAGGGAGCGTCAGCGACCATCTGCCGCCGCGCACAGCGGCAGATGCGGACAGACCGCCGAGCGTGACGGTCACGTCAGAGCCGTCCTCGCCTGTTCCCCAGAGACGCAGGGGCTTTTCGCGCTGCAACACCATGTGGTCGGTAAAGATCGGGGCAAGTTTTAGCATTGTCTCATTCTCCTGTTTCTTGCATCTCCCCCATACGTTCCTCAAGCGCATGCGAGATCATGGCGAGGGACACGGCGAGGTTCTCGTTGTGGACGATGATGCCGTCTGGCGTTTCCAGGTGCGCGGTCGAGAAGTTCCAGATCGCCAGAATGCCGCTGTCGAGCATCCTGTCGCACAGGTGCTGCGCCTCGGCAGGGCTGGTCGTGAGAATGCCGATCAGGATGCCCTGCTCCCGGCAGACGGCAGAAAGCTGGCGGATATCGTAGATGGGAACATCTCCGATGGACGTGCCGATCTTCTCCGGATCGTTGTCAAATGCCGCTGTGATGCGCATGCCGCATGCCGCAAAGCCCTTGAACGACAGCAGCGCACCGCCCAGCCGTCCCACGCCGATGAGGATGGCGTCCTTGGTGCTGTGGTAGCCCAGAAAATCCTCCAGATCCTGCACAAGCTCGGAAATGTCGTAGCCCATCTTGGGCTTGCCGCCGTTTCGGCTGGCGGCGGAGAGATCCTTTCGCACCTGCACCTCGTTCAGCCCCAGTGCTGCCGCGACTGCAGTCGCGGAGATCGTGCGCGTATCGGACGGGAGCAATTTGAGATAATTTAAGTACACCGGAAGCCGCCGGAGCGTCGGCTTGGAAATGGATTTGTCCACGGAAATACCTCCCTTGTTTGTATTCAAAGCACCCATCTGTGCGAGAGTGCGTATTAGTTCCATTATACTCCAATCCGGCAGAAAAGTCAATTCCTATTTTGTATAAAACACGGAGATCAATTTTCTCAAAAGCGGTTTCCAAAGGCGTCAGCCTTGGGCGGCGTTTGCATGGAACTTACAATTCAAGTCCACAAAACTGCTTACCGTGCGTATCAAAATCACGTCAAGACAAAAGGAACCTTAACCGCATGCTCTGCGGTTGAGATTCCTTTTATTTTTTATGTTTCAGCCTGTCAACGATCAACTGAACCGCTTGGATATCCTCATCATCAAGCCCCGATACATCAACCGTTTTGTTTCGTTCAATTCCTAATAAGTAATCTGTGCTTACATGGAAAATATACGATAGCTTGATCAGAACCTCGGGAGACGGTGCGCGTTCTTTTAATTCGTAAAAAGAGATCACGGATTTTGTAACGCCGATCCGGTCGGCGATCTGCTTTTGGGTAAAGCCGTTTTGTTTCCGTAATTCTTTTAATCTGCTGCCAAAATCCACTGTCAGTCAACTCCAATCCAAAACAAGTATACTGATATTTCATATCATATTGGTGGAATTTAGGACTATATTAGTTGATTATAGTTGATATATAAGGAAATATATAGTATAATGTTGAAGTCGCAAACAGGAAAACCTGTCCGCATAGGGGATGTGGACAGGTTTTAAAACAAAAAATCAAGTTTATCGGAGAAAGGAAAATTGGTACGTATGAAAAACAAATGGCAATCCATGATCGCAGTGGGGGCGGCACTGTGTATGTGTGCAGCTATGACTGGATGCGGCGGCAGCTTCAAAGGAATGTCGATGTCTGAAGTGTTTAGTCAAAGTGGTGCGCATGTATGGTATAACTGTAAGAATGCTGCAAAAGATTCGGAAATCATGTCTTATTATGTGATCGAGGACGGTACAGTTACCTATTACTACTACTCTCACGATATGTTTGGACAGCCCTCCAGGTTGACACTTGGTGATGTAGCAGGAATGACAGATGCTGATGTTATCAGTTATGTCAAGGAAAAGACATCTGCATCTGTTCTGAATGATCTTACATTCACTGTTGTGACGGATGACTCCGGAAACGAGGTTGTATCAGAAATAATCCATTCTGATACAGGTTACGATATATCATCGTTTTGGCACATGGTTGAAATTTTTTACTCAAAAGACGAATATCTGCCCGTTGAATCCTTCCAGATTTTTGATGCCTATTTCGATGGATATACACATTGGAGCTACTGGTATTCTCATGCATGTCTGGTCACGAAAACAGACAATAAATTTGACTATGTTCTCAACAAAATAGGGGACGATGGCGTAAAAGTAAAGTAAATAGATACAGGGGACAGCCCCCAAAATCCGATAGTTATCGGATTTTGGGGGCTTAGTATCAAAACGTCAGCAAAAAGCGAATCCATCTGCCCTGCTCGCAGGTGACCTGAAACTTGATCTTGTGGATCTCCATAATGCTCTTGGCAATGGCAAGCCCCAGACCGTAGCCGCTTTTTCCGGTGGAATTGCGTGCCTTGTCGCCGCGGTAGAACCGTTCAAAGATCTTCTCCGTCTCCGCCTGCGAGATCTCACAGCCGGTGTTGTAGAATTCCAGGATTTGGTGATCGCCGCGCTGCAGGAGCGTGACCTTGATCGTGCCGTCCTCATTGGAGTATTTGAGCGCATTGTCAATGAAGATCGCGCAGAGCTGCCGGATGTGCTGTTCACTGCCGTTGTAGCGGATGTCCGGCTGCACGTCCATTTCCAGATGCTTGTGCAGCTCAAAGGCGGCGCTCTCAAAGGGGAGCGTAGTCGCCGCAACTGCAAGGCTCAGGTCGAAGTCGGTGAAGTGGTATTCCTGTGCGGCATTGTCCATCCTTGCCAGGCGCAGCAGATCGCCGATGAGCTGGTTCATGCGCCCGATCTGCTCCTGCATGTAGGCGAGCCACTTGTTCTCGCCGATCTCGTCCTGTAGAATGTCTGCGTTGGTCGTCAGGACGGCAACCGGCGTTTTCAGCTCGTGTCCGGCATCGGAAACAAACTGCTTTTGCCGCATGAACGCCTGTTGTACCGGCTGTGTGATGGTGTGCGAGAGGAAGATCAGCACGACCAGCAGCACCAGCAGCATCAGAATGCCGACAATGACCGTTGTCCGGAACAGATTGTTCAGCAGTCCCTGATCGGAGGTCTTGTCGGTGATTACGAGCAGTGTGCCGTAGGGCTTTTCGGCGGTGCAGAACTGTAACCAGCCGTACATGCCCTCCGTCTTGCCCTTGGCAAGAATACCGTTCATGATGGATTCTGCCTCCTCGTCGGAGTAGTCCTCGGTGTTGCGCAGCCCCAGAAACGTTCCCTCACTGCTCACGAAAATTGCGAAATGGTCGATGGTGATCGGGACGTTCCAGCGATTCATGCGCGGTTCACGTGGTGCAGGCGGTGTGGGATTTTCCGGCGATGCTGCGGAGGATGGCTGCATCTCGGTCGTGCGCTCCGTTTCAGGCTCAGTCGTTTCCTGCGCCGTGTCGGATTCGGTCACGGATGCCGTCCCGGGGTCTGATGCAGGCGGTGCGGCAGGCTCGGGCGCAGGCGGATCGGTCACAGGCTGCGTTTCGGGCGGCAGCGGCTCGGTGGGGGGAGCTTCCGTCATCGGCTCGGTTTGCCGCGGAGGAGGCTCACCCTCGGTGGGACGCGTATCGTCATTTGGGTCATCCCAGCCGTGCGGCGGACGGTCGTCCCAGCCTCCGGGACGGAAGTCGTCCTCCGGCTTGTCGTCCCCATCGGTGGGAGGACTTTGCCAGTCCCGGTCGTTCTGTCCGGGACGCATCGGACGTTCCCCATAGAGCGCGAGTGTGAGGATGCCGCCCTCTCCACTGTACGCTGCTGCCGGGGCATCCGTCGGAGGTTCGGGCGGTTCTTCGCCGAAAGGCTCGGGCGGCAGGATGTCGCCCATCTCCGGCGTGCTGACGGAATTGTAGCGGTCGCTCTCGGCGATCTGCCGGAGGAGCTGCATCGACTGCGAACGGCTGACGGTGTTCATAATCATGTTGATGGCGGTGAGCATCGTCAGAAAGACCGCGATCAGGATCGCCATTGCCACGCAGACGAATTTCAGGCGCATCATGCGGATGACATCGCGCCGGAAGTCGGTGATCCAGTTTCTGACCGCCTTGAGATCAGGCAGGCGCATCATGCACTGCCCTCCAGAAAGTAGCCGATGCCCCGTGCTGTCCGGATGCTGACGGAGGAACCGATGGCGGTCAGCTTTTTGCGCAGAAACGAGATGTAGACCTCGACATTATTGTATTCTGCGTCACTCTCATAGCCCCAGATCTTCTCGATAAAACGCTCTTTGGGGATGAGCTGCCGGGGGTTGGCGATGAGCATTTCCATGATCTGGTATTCTTTGAGGGAGAGCTTGACGAACTGCTCCTCGCAGGAGAGAGAAAATGTACTTTTATTGAGCGAAATATCGCCGAAAGAGAACGCATCGGTCACGACCTCGCCGCGCCTGCGTGTGAGGGAGCGCACACGTGCAAGCAGCTCGCCGCTGACAAACGGCTTGGTGAGGTAGTCGTCCGCGCCGCTGTCCAGACCGTTGATCTTATCCTCGGTGTCCGAACGGGCAGTGAGGAGGAGAACCGGCGTGGAAATGTGCGCTGCCCGAAGTTCACGAAGTACCGTAATACCGTCCTTTTTGGGCAGCATAATGTCGAGCAGGATGCAGTCGTAGATGCCGGTGAGGGCATAGTCTGCACCTGTCTCGCCGTCATAGACGGTATCGACGGCGTATTTATTGCGTTTGAGGATCTCGCTGAGCGCATCCGCCAGCGCGACCTCGTCCTCAACGACCAGAAGTTTCATAGCGGTCAGTCCTTTCTATAACGGTTTCTAACGTCGGTGCGGCGCGGCGCAGTGACCGCGCTTGCGATCTAGTGTCCGCAATGCCCTTTGCCTTTGGCAAGAGGGCAAAGCTGGGTCAGCACAGACACCACGCTGGCGCGAAGCGCACAGCCAGCGGTTTCCGAAGGCGGCAGCCTTGGGCGGCGGCGGTGCGCAG
>CAZKHW010000081.1:0-10488 GCA_964552525.1 uncultured Ruminococcus sp.
AAAGGGAGTTACAATCATGAGCAAGATCATCGGTATTGACCTGGGTACGACCAATTCCTGCGTAGCCGTTGTAGAGGGCGGCAACGCAGTTGTTATCACCAACGCAGAGGGCGCAAGAACTACACCGTCTGTTGTTGCATTTTCCAAGACAGGCGAGCGTCTGGTGGGCAAGGTAGCCAAGAACCAGGCGATCACCAATCCGGATAAGACCATCGCATCCATCAAGCGCCACATGGGCTCGAACTACAAGGTGGATATTGACGGCAAGAACTATACGCCGCAGGAGATCTCCGCAATGATCCTCCAGAAGCTCAAGGCTGACGCAGAGGCATACCTCGGCGAGAGCGTGAGCGAGGCGGTTATCACCGTTCCGGCATACTTCACCGATGCACAGCGTCAGGCAACCAAGGATGCCGGTCAGATCGCAGGTCTGAACGTCCGCAGAATCATCAACGAGCCGACCGCAGCAGCCCTGTCCTACGGCATCGACAAGGAGGAGGATCAGAAGGTCATGGTCTATGACCTGGGCGGCGGTACGTTCGATGTGTCCATCATCGAGATGGGCGAGGGCTTCCAGCAGGTCGTTGCCACCGCCGGCAACAACCACCTGGGCGGCGACGATTTCGACCAGAGGATCATCAACTGGATGGTTGACGAGTTCCGCAAGGATACCGGCATCGACCTGTCCCAGGACAAGATGGTCATGCAGAGACTCAAGGATGCTGCCGAGAAGGCAAAGATCGAGCTGTCCGCAGCCTCCACCACCAATATCAATCTGCCGTTCATCACAGCAGATGCCTCCGGTCCGAAGCACCTTGACCTGACCCTGTCTCAGGCGAAGTTCAACGAGCTGACCGCGGATCTCGTACAGGCAACGATGGGGCCGGTTCGCCAGGCACTGGAGGATTCCGGCATGAGCGCATCGGAGCTGGATAAGGTTCTGATGGTAGGCGGTTCTTCCAGAATCCCGGCTGTACAGGATGCTGTCAAGAAGCTCATCGGCAAAGAGCCGTTCAAGGGCATCAACCCGGATGAGTGCGTTGCACTGGGTGCAGCACTCCAGGGCGGCGTGCTCGGCGGTGATGTCAAGGAGGGTCTGATGCTCCTCGATGTTACGCCGCTGTCCCTCGGTATCGAGACCGCAGGCGGTGTCTGCACCGTTATGATCCCGAGAAATACCACCATCCCGACCAAGAAGTCCGAGGTGTTCTCCACCTATGCCGACAACCAGCCGGCAGTGGACATCAACGTACTTCAGGGCGAGCGCAGCTTTGCCAAGGATAACAAGCAGCTCGGTACGTTCCGTCTGGACGGCATTGCGCCGGCAATGAGAGGCGTTCCGAGGATCGAGGTCACATTCGATATCGACAGAAACGGTATCGTACACGTATCCGCGAAGGATCTGGGTACTGGCAAGGAGCAGAATATCTCCATCACCGCATCCACCAACATGTCCAAGGACGATATCGACAAGGCTGTCAAGGAGGCGGAAGCTTACGCCGAGGAGGACAAGAAGCGCCGTGACGAGGTGGACACCAAGAACCAGGCAGAGAACATGGTGCTCCAGTGCGAGAACACCCTGAAGGATCTGGGCGACAAGGTGCCTCAGGCGGATCAGGATGCTGTCCGTGCCAAGTCCGCAGAACTCAAGACCGCCATTGATGCCAATGACGTGCAGGGCATGAAGGATAAGATGGATCAGCTCCAGAAGGTTCTGATGGAGATGGGTCAGAAGATTTACGCACAGCCGGGTATGGATCCGAATATGGGCGCAGGCGCGGCAGATTTCACCGAGGCAGCACCGGGCGGCAATGATGATGATGTCATTGATGCCGACTTTACC
Organism: uncultured Ruminococcus sp.; assembly: GCA_964552525.1. Classification (GTDB taxonomy): domain Bacteria; phylum Bacillota; class Clostridia; order Oscillospirales; family Ruminococcaceae; genus UBA3855. Next base: position 1,844 of record CAZKHW010000081.1, read on the forward strand.
GAGGCTTAAACGATAGTTCAGCGCAGGGGCAGATCCATTCTGCCCCATATGCTGATTATAGAGGGGCGCGGAGTCCGCGCTGACGAGTTAGCGATGCCGACAGATCAGATTCTGGGGTCCGCAATGCCCTTTGCCTGACGGCAAGAGTGCAAAGCTAGGTCGGCGTCAGCCGACCAGCAAGCGGTTTCCAAAGGCGACAGCCTTGGGCGGCGGCGGTGCGCAGCACCGCCCCTACACCCCCTCCCCTCTGGGGAGGGGGCAGGGGGTGGGGCAGCTCACAGGTGACCCCCGCAATTTTGATCCGCGTGTTCCGAGAAGTACGGATCATGCCCATTCCCGGCAGAAGCAAGTGCCGGAAACGCACAGAAAGGAGTGCCGCATCCTGTTCGCGGCGGATGAATATGGCGGATAAACGTGATTATTATGAGGTGCTTGGCCTGCAAAGGGGCGCAAGCGAGGACGAGATCAAAAAGGCCTATCGGAAGATGGCGAGAGAAAATCACCCCGACCTTCACCCGGATAAGGTGGAGGAATGCGAGGAGAAGATGAAAGAGATCAACGAAGCCTATTCCGTCCTGTCCGATGCGGAAAAGCGGCAGCGCTACGACCAGTTCGGCCATGACGGCATGGACGGCGCAGGCGGCTTCTCCGGCTTTGACGGATTTACGGGCGGCTACGGGGATATGGGCGATATCTTCGACAGCCTGTTCGGAAATATTTTCGGCGGAGGCGGTGCTTCGCGCACCAATGCGGCAAATGCCCCCAGACGCGGCAGAGATATCAACTACGGCATCAATATCAGCTTTATGGAGGCATGCCAGGGCAAGACCCAGGAGCTGAACATTTCGCATCAGGAGGTCTGCACCGCATGTAAGGGCACCGGCGCGGAGCCGGGAACCACGACCGAGGTCTGCCCGGACTGTCGCGGCCGCGGCTCGATCAAGGTGACACAGCAGACACCGCTGGGGGCGATCTCCTCGACACGCCCGTGTCCGCATTGCAGCGGCAAAGGCTCGGTCATCAAAAATCCGTGTGCCAAGTGCCGCGGTGTCGGCAGGACAAAGGTGCAGAAGCGCGTTTCGATTACGATCCCGGCAGGCATCGACAACGGGCAGACCCTGCGTATTTCCGGTGAGGGTGACTGCGGCGTGAACGGCGGTCCTTCCGGTAATCTGAATGTGAGCGTGACCGTGCGTCCGCATCCGATCTTTACCCGTGAGGAGTTCGATGTCCACTGTGAGATCCCGATCACCTATGCACAGGCGGTTCTGGGTGATGAGATCACCGTGCCGACCATTGACGGCAATGTGAAATTCTCCATTCCGGAGGGGACGCAGAACGGCGCAAAGCATCGCCTGAAGGGCAAGGGCATCAAGTTCCTCCAGCAGGACAGACGGGGCGATCAGTATGTCAAGCTCTACATCGAAGTGCCGAAGAATCTCTCGAAAAAGCAGAAGGAGCTGCTGGACGCTTTCGAGAAATCGCTCTCTGAAAAGAACTACGCAAAGCGTCAGGGATTCTTTGACAAGCTTAAGGATCTGTTTAAAAGTTAAGCGCGGGCGCGGAGTAAAAAACCACCTGTGAGCCGCCCCCCAAGGCTGCCGCCTTTGGAAACCGCTGGCTGTGCGCTTCGCGCCAGCACAGATGATTGCACCAGCTTTGCCCTCTTGCCGCAGGCAAAGGGCATTGCGGACACCAGAATTCTATCTATCCCTTACCGCTAACTCGCAAGCGCGGTCACCGCGCCCCGAAACACAGGGACTTGACATTTGCAGGTGTATCGTATATAATAGATTGTGGAAAGCGTTGACCGAACGTCTCCCTGCGCTTTGCAGGGAGATGTTTTTTGTATGGAAGGAGTTTTTGCGACATGATCCAGGTATTTAATACTCTTACGAACAGGAAAGAGAACTTTGAGACGATCGAGCCGAACAAGGTGCGTATGTACGTGTGCGGCCCTACCGTCTATAATTTTATCCACATCGGCAATGCGCGTCCCATCTGCGTATTTGATGTGTTCCGCCGGTTTTTGATCTATCGCGGCTATGACGTGACCTTTGTCCAGAATTATACGGATGTCAATGACAAGATCATCCGCCAGGGCGAACAGGAGGGGCTGACCCCCGAGGCGACCGCCGAGAAATACATCGCCGAGTACCAGACCGATGCACAGGGGCTGAACGTCCTTCCGGCGACCATTCACCCGAAGGTGTCGCTTTAAATCAACAAGATCATTGCCTTTATCGCCAAGCTCATCGAGAACGGCTATGCCTACGCCGTGGATGGTGATGTCTACTACAGAACACGGAAATTTGCCGGCTACGGCAAGCTCTCCGGTCAGTCCCTGGATGACCTGATCGCAGGCGCACGTGTGGATATCAACGACATCAAGGAAGATCCGCTGGACTTTGCCCTCTGGAAGGGCTGCGGCACACAGGAGCAGCACTGGGATTCCCCGTGGGGTCCCGGCCGCCCGGGCTGGCATATCGAATGCTCGTGCATGGCGAAGGATACCCTTGGCGATACCATCGACCTGCACTGCGGCGGTCACGACCTGATCTTCCCCCATCACGAGAACGAGATCGCGCAGTCCGAGGCTGCCAACGGTGTTCCCTTCTCGCATTACTGGATGCATAATGGTCACATCAATGTGGATAACAAGAAAATGTCCAAATCTCTGGGGAATTTTTTCCTCACTCGTGAGGTCGCTGCACAGTACGGCTACGAGGTCATCCGCTATCTGATGATCCAGGCGCAGTACCGTGCGCCCATGAACTACAGCACCGAGCTGCTGGATGCCTGCAAGGCATCCCTCGACCGCCTGTACCAGTGCCGCGATACCGTGAATGCTGCCATCGGGAATGCCGCGTCCGGCGAAATTACTGCCGAGGCACAGGCAGTGTTCGACAAGGCAAGGGCAGACTTTATTGCGGCATTGGAGGATGATCTGAACACCGCAGACGGTCTGACCGCAGTCTTTGAACTGGTGCGCGCTCTGAACATCATGGCAGCCGATGCCGCCGTGTCCAAGGAGCAGTTGGCAGCAGGTCTGGCGGTATTCATCGAGCTGACCGAGGTGCTGGGACTTCTCTATGAACGCCGGGAGGATGCGATTCCACAGGAGGTGCTTGAACTCGTGGAGCAGAGAGCCGCAGCCAGAAAGGCAAAGGATTTCGCCGAGGCTGACCGCCTGCGCGATGCCATCGCCGCACTGGGCTATGCCGTGCGCGAGACGCGTCAGGGCGTTGAGATCAAGAAGCTGTAAGGGGTGGCTATGCACAAGAAACGAAAAGCCCTCTCCATGCTGGGCATTTTCCTGCTGGCATCCTCTGTCATCAGTTTTATCGTGTTCTATTTCGTGGTGATGGCATCCCAGCAGGGCTATCATTATATTGACCCGGACACCCTTGATCTTGTCCAGACCGGGGAGATCGCGGAAGATGCGCCGATCGCGATCGTCACCACGTCTTTGGGTGAGTTCCGTGCGGTGCTGTATCCGGAGTATGCGCCGGAAACGGTGGCGCAGTTCGTCTCGCTTGCCGAAAGCGGCTTTTATGACAACACCTACGTGTTTGAGGCGAAGAATGACGTGTATTTTGCTGCCGGAAGTGCGGACAATGACGGCAGTCTCAAGGGCGGTGCGGAGGAGCGTGAGCGTGTGCCGCGTGAGCTGCACCAGGATCTCTGGCCGTTCCGGGGGGCGTTGTGCGCGATGAATACGTCCACGGAGGGCGGATTCTTCAAGCGGCTGTTCAAGAATGAGGCGTACTTTACCGGAACGCGGTTTATGGTGCTGGGCTCGGTGGATTTCACGGACGAGGAATTTGTGCAGCAGTTCCGCGAGGCATCGGGCAGCGAGGTGCTGGCGGATGCGTTCGTGGAAAAGGGCGGTGTGCCGAATTTCAGCCAGCAGATGACCATTTTCGGGCAGACCTATGAGGGGCTTGACGTGGTGGATGCCATCTGCTCTGCCGCGCTCTATGAGAATGCGTCCTCTGCCGGCTATACGCCCCCCAAGGAGGATATTCTCATTCTTTCAGTAGAAATCTCCACATATGATGCGGCGCGGTGACCGCGCTTGGGCGAAGCGCACAGCCAGCGGTTTCCAAAGGCGACAGCCATGGGCGGCTTACAGGTGAAATTTTACTCCGCACTACACAAGCTTTGCCCTCTTGCCGTAGGCAAAAGGGCATTGCGGACACCAGAACCCGATTTACCCCGTATCGCCAACTTGTCAGCGCGGACTCCGCGCTTGCATGAAACCCACATTTTCGCTGCGATTTTACCAACTGTACGATTGCGGCGAAAATTTTTTTATCCATTTTTTCTAAAACCTCGCCGGGGGACTTTACAAATCAAGGCAGATATTGTATAATAGTAATAATAGGGTATTTATGCCTTGATTTAATGAAAGGGAATGCAGTCCATGAAATACAGATGGTTCGCTGCAGCGGTGGGAACGGTGATGCTTGCATCCGGTCTGACAGGCTGCGCACGCAAGCAGGTCAAGCTGGATGAAAAGCCGATCCTGAACTATACCGCCCCCCGGCAGGGTGACGAGATCGTCCGGATCTCTGTCAGAGATTACGGCGAGATCGTGGTACGGCTCTTTCCGGAGCTGCTGCCGGAGGCGTGTGAGAATTTTACAGAGCTTGCCAAGTCAGGCTATTATGATGAGCTGATCTTTCACCGCGTCATGGAAAACTTTATGATCCAGGGCGGTGACCCCAAGGGTGACGGCACGGGCGGCGAGAGCTGCTGGGGCGGCAGCTTTGACGGCGGCTACTCCGCACAGCTCATCCATGTGCCGGGTGCACTGGCGTATGCCAACTCTGCCGGAACTGCAACAGACGGCAGCCAGTTCTATATCGTGACGGGTGATACCGTCACCGAGGAATCACTGGGGTCGATCTCCGAACAGGGAGGCATCTATTTCACCCAGGAGGCAAAGGAGCTGTACAGCCAGTACGGCGGTGCGCCGTGGCTTGACGGCGGCAATTATACCGTGTTCGGGCAGGTCATTGACGGTCTGGATGTGGTGTATGCCATCTCGCATGTCGAGACGGACAAGAATGACAAGCCCAAGAAGGCTGTCTATATCGAACAAGTGACCGTAGAACAGTATGACGGCAGCAGCATCCGCTGGTATCCGGCGGAGTATGCAGGTCTGGAATGACCCGGAGACAAATAGAAAAACCCCCTCCGGGAAAGAGGAGAGAAGAAACGTGGATAAAATTGTAATACATGGCGGAAAGCGTCTGACCGGAGATATCTGCGTCTCCGGCGCGAAGAATTCCGTTGTTGCCATCCTCCCGGCAACGCTGCTGCTGGATGTGCCGTGTATCATCGAGAATGTGCCGGACATCAGCGATGTGCAGATCTGCCTTTCCATTCTGGAAAGTCTGGGGGCGCAGATCGAGCAGACCGCGGAGGGAACATACCGCATTTCCTGCGAATATGTCCGGAATCATGAGGTTCCCGAGCAGTATGCGCAGAAGATGCGCGCCTCCTACTATTTTCTGGGGGCACTGCTGGGGCGGTGCGGCAGAGCCAAGGCAGCAATGCCGGGCGGCTGCTACCTCGGCGAACGTCCCATCGACCAGCATCTGCTGGCATTCGAGGCACTGGGCGCGGAGTCTACGCTGATCGAATACAGGGATGCTCAAGGAAAGGGCTATGTCGGTGCAGTGGAGCTGTATGCGCCCGAGCTGACCGCCAATCACATCAGCCTGAATGTCGTGAGTGTCGGCGCGACCATGAATGCCATCCTCAGTGCCGTCAAGGCGAAGGGCGTCACCACCATCGAGAACTGCGCAAGAGAGCCGCATATCGTGGATCTTGCGAATTTCCTGAACTATATGGGCGCGAACATTTCCGGCGCAGGCACGCACAAGATCACCATTGAGGGCGTGCGCGAGCTGCGCGGCAACAGCAGCGAAGGCTCTGTGGAGATCCGCACCTATTCTGTCGTTCCTGACCAGATCGAGGCAGGCACGTTCATGATCGCGGCTGCCGTGACGCGCGGCGATGTCTACATTCACGGGGTCATTCCCCATCACCTCAAGGACATTGCTGACCGCATGTCGGAGTGCGGCGTGAAGATCGAGGAGATCGAGAATGAGGACATTGTCCGCGTGTATGTCGAGGAGAGCACCGCTTTCCACGGCACGAATGTCAAGACCGAGCCGTATCCGGGCTTTCCGACCGATATGCAGCCCCAGATGGCAGTGCTGCTGACGCTTTCCGAGGGGCAGAGCAACATCACGGAAAGTGTCTGGGAGGATCGTTTCAAGTATGTGGCAGAGCTGCAGCGCATGGGCGCGAACATCGACCTGACCCGTGACGGTGCGATCGTCTGGGGCGTTCCCGGACTGCATGGCGCCCAAGTCAAGGCGTGCGATCTCCGGGCAGGTGCGGCGGCTGTGCTGGCAGGACTTGCGGCACAGGGAACGACCGAGATCTCGGATATCCACCATATCGAGAGAGGCTATTCTCATATTGTGGAAAAGCTCCGCGGCATTGGCGCGGATATTGAGCGAGTTACTGTATGATCTATCACTGCCCGCAGTTTCCATGCGGGCATATCTTTTGGAGTGTGAGCGCATGGCAAAATTCTATCCGCTGTTTTCCTCGTCAAGCGGCAATGCCTCCTATATCGGCACGCGTAATGCCGGCATTCTGGTGGATGCCGGGGCAAGCTGCAAGCGCATCATAGACGCCCTTGCCTGCAACGGTCTGCAAAAGGAGGCGATGCAGGGCATCTTCATCACCCACACGCATTCCGACCATATCAAGGGACTGCGCGTCCTCTCCGGCAAGCTGAACATCCCGGTCTATGGCACGCAGGAGACGCTTGCGGTGCTTGAGAGCAAGGGGGAGATCCCCCCGGGCGTGGAGACCATCCCCATTGACACCCGTGCCATCGACTGCGGCGGCTGTGAGATCACGGCATTCCCGACCATGCACGATGCGCCGGGGAGCTGCGGCTACCGCATCCGCACTGCGGATGACCGGCTTTGCGCGGTCTGCACGGATCTGGGGATCGTGACCGATCAGGTGCGTGAGGCGGTGACAGGCTGCGGCATGGTGCTGCTGGAGGCGAACTACGATCCGGACATGCTGATACACGGTCCGTATCCTCCGCAGCTCAAAGGTCGGATCATGTCGGAATATGGACATCTTTCCAATCAGGACAGCGCGGCGTTCGCGGCGCAGTTGGTGGAAAGCGGAACAACGCGCCTGCTGCTGGGGCATCTCAGTCCCCACAACAACACGCAGGAGCTGGCGGCGCATGCGGTACTTACGGGACTTTCGCAGTTCACCCAGGGGATGGACTATCTGCTGGGCATTGCACCTGTGGAGACACGGGGAGGGGCGGTGATCTTCTGATGCTGGTGCAGCTTTTAACGGTCGGCAAGCAGAAAGAGCCGCATCTGACCGCGGCGCAGGAGGTCTATCAAAAGCGGCTGACACCGTTCTGCAAATTTGAATTTACCCAGCTCCCGGCGGTACGGCTCTCTGACAAGCCCTCGGAAAAGGAGATCGCAGCCGCCCTTGAACAGGAGGCTGCCGCCATCCGGAAAGCGGCGCGAGGGACGCTCATCGCCATGTGCATTGAGGGCAGGCAGCTTTCGAGCGAGGCTTTTTCGCGGCTCATGACCCAGGAGCTGCCCATGCGCGGCAGTGCCGTGACATTCCTGATCGGCTCGTCATTCGGGCTGGCGGAGAGCATTAAGCAGGAGGCATTCCGGCGCATGTCCATGTCGGAGATGACCTTTCCTCACGCCCTTGCCGCGGTAATGCTGATGGAGCAGATCTACAGGGGCTACCAGATCGACAAGGGTACAGGGTATCATAAGTGAGAAAGGATGAACAGACCAATGAAAAAGGCAATGACACTGACCTATGAGACGGGCGGAAATCTCTATCTTAACGTCACCAACCAATGCCCGTGCGCGTGTGCATTCTGCATCCGCAGGAATGATGACGGCGCATACGGCTCTGATCCGCTGTGGCTCGAGCATGAGCCGACAATGGAGGAAATGCAGGCGGCGCTTGCTGAACGCGATCTAACTGCCTATCGTGAGATCGTGTTCTGCGGCTATGGCGAGCCGACCATGCGTCTGGAATTTATTTGCAAGCTGGCGGAGTATCTGCGCACGATCTGTCCGGACAAGCCGCTGCGCATCAATACCAACGGTCTGACGGAGCTGTACAGTACCGAGGCGAACGGAACGGCGGCACAGCGCATTGCCAAGGCATTTGACAAGATCTCGATCAGCCTCAACGGCGGAGATGCCGAGGTCTACAACCGCGTGACCCGTCCCCGGGGACTTCCGGAAAACGCCTATGATACGATGCTTTCATTTGCAAAGACCTGCAAGGAGATGGGTGCGGACGTGATGTTCACGGTGGTGGATGTTATCACCCCCGAGGAGATCGCCGCCGCGCAGGCACAGGCGGATGCGCTGGGCATTCCGCTTCAGGTGCGCGAATATATTGCATAATCATAATGATGAGGGGAACGCATCTGCGTTCCCTTTTTGCGCAAAAACGGGATTCCAAAGGGACAATGTCCCTTTGGCGGAGTCCAGAGGCAGCGCCTCTGGTGGGGTGTGGGGCAAAGCCCCACAATCAGCCACTCC
>CAZKHW010000082.1:0-10433 GCA_964552525.1 uncultured Ruminococcus sp.
GGTCAGCTCCGGATTGTTCCGGCACATGGCGTTGAATTCCCCGAGGTTGCGAACACCATGCTCGGCAAAAATATCATAGCGTTTGAGCATCTCCTGCACTGCCCAGTTGAGCGCACCGGCAGCCTTCTTCGGGTCGGTGACAACGGGGATCAGCAGATGCGGAATGCCGTCATACACGCGGAACTCAACGATCTTCGGGTCGATCAGGATGAGCTTGACCTCATCGGGACTGGCGTGATAGAGAATGCTCATAATGATCGAATTGGTGCAGACGGACTTACCGGAGCCGGTCGCTCCGGCAATGATCATGTGGGGCATTTTCGCAATATCGCCGATGATGACGTTGCCGGCAATGTCCCTGCCGATGCCGAATGCGAGCTTGCTCTTGTTCTCGGAAAACTGCTTTGATTCGAGCAGCTCACGCAGCGACACCGTGTCGCGCTGGGAGTTCGGCACCTCGATACCCACCGCCGGCTTGCCCGGGATGGGCGCTTCGATGCGCACGCCCTGTGCGGCAAAATTTAGCGCGATATCATTGGCAAGGCTCGTAATGCGAGCTACCTTGACACCGGCAGCCGGCTGCACCTCGTAGCGTGTAACAGACGGACCGCGTGCAATATTCGTGATCCGCGCATCCACGTTAAAGCTTTTGAGTACCTCCTGCAGCAGATCCGCCTTTTCGCGCAGCTCCCGACCGGCATCCGGATCATTTCCATGGGACTGCCCTGGATTGAGAAAATCGATCCTGGGCATCTGGTAGGAAAGCCCGGCAGGTCTTGCCTGCTCCGCCTGCTGTGCCACCTCGTCGGCGATCTCCAGCATTGCCTCCAGCCGTTCATCCTCCTTGGTTTTCTTCTTCGTTGCCGTTGCGCGGCGAATCAGCTCCTCTAAGGCAGCATCCTGCTCCGGATTGGATGCAGAGGGAGGCTCAGATAGCGGCACAGCCTCCTCCAGATCTGCCAGCTCCTCGGGCATCGGCTCTTCCTCCGGCACAGGCGCAGGGGGCGTGTCCTCCATCGGGATATCAATGAGGAACTGCGGTTCGTTCTCCTCCGCCTTTTTCTTTTTGAGTGTGCGCTGGGACATGGCAACCGCCTCCGCCTCGGTGCGCACGGCGAAATCCTCCTGTTCCTGCTCCATCTCCTCGATCAGGCGATCCTCCTCGCTGCCGTCGGCAAAGAACTCATAAATCCTCCGGAACGGTACTGTCAGGATATACAGGAACTCTGACAGGCTCTTTTTGCTTACAAGCATTAGGCTCACAAACAGCAAAAGGCAGATAATGATCTTTGAGCCGACATCACCGAACAGCTTTTGCAGCGGAAATGCGACAATGGAGATCATGCCGCCGCCGCTCCACGTCAGCCCCTCCTCATACAAAAGGTGCATAGACTCGCGCAGCGGCAGCTCCTGAAGCCGTCCGCCGCCGAACATGACCTCGATAAATCCGCTCATAAAGGTGGTTGCGACCACAACACTCAGGCTGCGGTGCAGGATCTTCTGCGGCGTTTCGTCCTGATCGAGCATCATGGCTATGTAACACAATGCCGGCGGAATGATCAGCAGCGGCAAGCCAAAAAATCCCTTGAGTGCTTTATGCAGCAAAAGCCAGCCGCTTGAGCCCTGCACAAAGGCAAGCATCATCACCAGGAGTGCAATGGCAAACAATACAATGGCATGCTTCTGGTTCGAGGCATCGGGCTTTCCGCCGTCAAGCGGCGGCGGTCCCTTGGTCGGTTTCGCGCTGCTCGGTTTCTTGGATGCACTGCTGCGTTTTTTCTTTTCAGCCAAGGCGTACTCCTCTCAATATGTTTTATGCGGTTAATGTACGGCGCAAAATGCGCCTTACGCTTTTCAGGATGCATCCGGATAGCGCGGCTGTGCGTTCTCGATCAGATCATACAGACCGAGCATCGCATCAGATAAGCTCCCCATCTGGTCGATCAGACCCAGCTCTACCGCCTGCTCCCCGGACAGCACCGAGCCGACATCCGTTGCAAGCTCTGCGGTATTCATCATCAGTTCGCGGAGCTTTTCCTCCTGCATGCGGCTGTTTCGCGTGACAAAATCAATGATGCGGTCCTGCATCCGGTCGATATAGTGCAGACTTTGCGGAACGCCCAGCATCATCCCGTTCATCCGTACCGGATGGATGGTCATGGACGCGGACGGAACGATATACGAACGTTTGGCACTCACCGAAAGCGGCACACCGATCGAATGCCCTCCCCCGACCACAAGCGATACGGTCGGTGTCTGCATGCCGGCGATCAGCTCCGCAAGCGCAAGACCTGCCTCCACATCACCGCCGACGGTGTTCAGAATGATCATCAGCCCCTCAACGCTCCGATCCTGCTCGATGGCGACGAGTGCAGGGATGATATGCTCATACTTGGTAGTCTTGTTCTGTGCACTGAGGACATAGTGTCCCTCCACCTGTCCGATGACCGTCAGGCAGTGGATGAGATGCTTGGCATCCTGCGCACCGGAGAGCATGGATTTTTCCAAAACCTCCGGTTCTTTCGGAAGCTCCTCGGCAGTCTCCGGCTTTTCAGCCGTTTCCGGCGGATGATATTCTCCCAGATCATTTTGCATGATGTGTCCCTCCTTATCCTGCGAATACTAGAAGTATGCCGCAAAATGCAGCGATTATTCTGCTGCCGGACAGGGACATCTGTTTATATTATACCATATTTCGTAAAAATGTCAAGTGCTGTATTGGGGCACGGTGACCGCGCTTGCGAGTTAGCGAGGACGACAGCTCGGATTCTATTGTTCGCAATGCCTTTGCCTTGCGGCAAAAGGGCAAAGCTGGTTCGGCAGCAGCCGACCAGCCAGCGGTTTCCAAAGGCGGCAGACTTGGGCGGCGCCTGCATGAAATTCACAAAAATGACAACTAAATTGATTTGCGACATGTTCCGCCACCCCCGTTGACAAGTGTGTCAGAGTGTGTTATAATAATAGTGTATTTGTAAAATCCCGGCGGAGCACAGCTCTGCTGTGTGACGTGAGGAGTTATCGTATGAAATTTGAGATGCACAACGACTTTGCAGAGTTTCTCGGCAACGGCGTGATGCTGGAGGGACGCTGGCGTATTCTGGGCGTTTCTGATATCGGGGATACCTGTATCCTCTATGACGCGATGGATGCCGAAAACGGTGAGATTGTCTCCGTTCGGGAGTTCTCCCCGTCCGGCATCTGCACCCGTGAGGACAAGACCCTCGTGCCCCTGAACACCCCCAAGGCTGCCGAAGGCTTTTCCCATGGACTGGAAGCCTTCCGGCATATTGCGCGCGGTCTGCACCATGTGCCCCATGTCCCGGATGTCCTGTCCGTCTTTGACGAGAACGGCACTGCTTATATCGTGTTCCGGCGCACCGAAGGAAAGCGTCTGTTCGAGGCTGCCCCCCTCCTCACCGAGACCTACGCCCAGAGTCTGGGCATCATGCTGTGCGATACGTTCGCCGCACTGCACCGGAACGGCATCTACTTTGGCAAAATCTGTGAGGATGATCTCCGGTTTCTCCCCGGCGGCGGTCTGACGGTTTGCACTGCGCATCTCTCGCGTGAGGGAAGTGCTGCTGACGATCTGCATGCGCTGTGTGCCTTCCTGCATTCCATGCTCCCCATCGAACGCGCCGATAATCCCACCGCTGCTATGCTGGATTCCGCACTGCGCAGCCGTTACCGCGATGCCGCATCGCTGCGTGCCGCACTCCTCGGCAGGAAAGTCACACGAAAGCGGCGCAGGGTCAATTACCGCGGATTTGCCGGACTCGCGCTCTGCATCGTGTTCCTGTTCGGCGCAGTCATAGGTGTGCGTCATGTCATCTCCCAGCAGCAGCCCCTGACACGCGCACTCCGGCGCGGCAAGATCCAGCCGGAGGTCATCAGCGTCTGGCTGCCCATGCGGCAAGGTGCGGATGAACAGGCGGTGCAGGCGATGTATGAACGCCTTGCCGCCGGATTTGAACGCAAGAACCCCGGATGCGGCGTGGATATCCGCATCTTTGCTGACGGCTCGTTTGAGGATGCGCTCCTGCTCCTGGAACGCGGCGCACAGTCCCCTGCCGTCTTTATGGACACGCAGGATCCGCTGGTGCTCGGACAGGCGGCAGATCTCACGCCCCTGACAAGCGTCATGCGCGATGTCTACATCACCGACCTGAACGGTTTCGGCAATTCCCTGCCACTGGGATGCAGCATTCCTGCACTTTATTATAATACCTACACCGGGGACGAGTTATCCGGCAAGGAGAAATCCATTGACTTTTCCGCACTTCCGGCAGGCACGCTTTTTGATGTGAGCGCCAGTGATTTTCTGGAGCTTCAGGATGCCGGGCAGTCCCCTGCCGAGCATTTCTCCGACTTTCTCACACGCGCCGATACGCCCGTACTGGCAAGCTCATCATGCATGGTACAGGCAGAGCGCAACGGCATGGCAGCAGGTGCTGTTCAGATGATGCCGGTGTCCGTCAACGGCACATTCCCCGTGCAGTACGAGATGTACTGCTCCATCAGTGACCGCGTGGAGGATAACACCCGTCAGGTCGGGCTGCTCTGGCTCCAGTATCTGCTCACCGAGGAGGCACAGCAGATACTGTTTGTGGAGAATTACGGCGATCTTCCTCTGCATCAGTCTGCATTTTCATCCGCCGTCAGCGTCCATACCGCCATGAAACCCCTCAGGGGATTAGAATTTGATACGATGTCCCTTCAGACAAGGAGATGAGCGTATGAGCCTTATGTATCATGATCCGGCGCGTCTTTCTGCTGAGGTGCAGGCTGCCGTCCTCCCCCCCGGTACGCTCGTCCATGGGGAATACCGCATCCTCTCCCTCGTGTGCCTGACAGGAACGGAGCTTTGCTACCGCGCCGAGCAGGCGGAAACGCAGATTCCCTGCCTGCTCTTTGAGATGCTCCCCCTGCGCTGGTGCAGCGTGGATGGCAGCGGACGGTTCGTGCCGTTTCACAGCGAATCCGCAGCACGCTGGGACGCGGTGCGCCGCCAGACCCTTTCGCATCTGGCGGATTTGCAGACATTTTGCCAAGCACCGGGCATTCCTGCCGTCAAGGACGGGTTTGAGGCATTCGGAACGGTCTGCTGCGTGACGCGGTTTCACGAAACGACCTCTCTGCGTGCCGCACTTTTACAGCGGACCTATCAGGCACGGGAGGCTGTGGCACTCCTCACACCCCTGCTTGATACGCTCGCAGGCATGCACGACAAGGGACTGTGCCACGGCGCACTGACCCTCGATGCCATCCGCCTGACCGGCGACACCTGTGAGGTCTGGGGCTGGCTGTCACAGCCGTCCCTCTCCGCAGCGTGTCCGCTTGACGATGTACGCGCCGTGTCACAGATCCTCTGGCAGATGCTCACCGGCGAGACGTTCTATTCAGAGGCAGCCGCATCCGCGCTTGCTCCGACAATCCACGCCGCCATCAGCAACGGTCTGAATGATCCCGGCATGACCATCGAAAAGCTCTGGAAACAGCTCCACACCAAGCGTCCTGCCAAGCTGGTCAAGCCTGTGCTGCTCTCCATCGAACACCCCTCACGCCTGACCCGTCTCTTTTCGCCTGCTGTAACGGCGGTGTTCTGCACCATTTGCGTGGCAGCACCTGTGGTGCTGTGGCAGATGGAGGCAGGTGCTCTCACCAATGAGACCGCCACCCAGACCCTTGAGGATGTAGCGTATACCCTGCGTGAGGATGAGATGCAGCTCCCAGAGGTGCTGCGCATGGAGCAGGACGAGGCGGTGCGCCTTTTGGAGGAGATGGGGCTGACCGTCATCCTTGCCCCCCGAGAGGACAATCCGGTCGTGCCGGAAAACCAGATCCTCACCCAGTCTCCCCATGCCGGCGCGCTGGTCAGACCCGGCGACAGCGTGAGCCTGACAGCAAGTGACGGCTGGGCAAACTATGTGCCGGACGTGTGCGGCATCTCCCTTGTACAGGCGCAAAAAAACCTCGAATCACTGGGATTTATCATAGAGACGGAGGAAAAGCTGAGTCCGGACGATGCCCCCGGAACGGTCATCGCCCAGAGCGTTCGTCCGGACACGAGGCTGGAACGTGACAGCACCATCCGGCTGACCGTTTCTCTGGGACGCGAGGATCTGGATGTCACCAAGCTCGAAACTGTCGGCGACTTTTCCGGCATGAAATTTGATGATGCCAAGGAGGAGCTGACTGCACTGCATCTCTATGCTGCACAGATCGAGACGGTCTATGATGCAGATGTTCCGGCTGGCGTGATCCTCTCGCAGGACATCGAGCCGGGAAGAACTGTGCCGCAGGGTACGGTCATCAACATGGTGGTAAGCAAGGGCGTGGAGACCGTGCGTGTCCCGGGATTGCTCCATGTTTCGGCAGCGTCGGCACGGCAGGCACTGGAATCCGCGCGTCTCAAATGCATCCTGTGCTATGTCTCGAACGGCGAATGGGCGGATGGCACGGTACTCTCCCAGAGCGTCAAGGACGGCTCGCTTGTGCCCGTGGGAACTGAGGTCTGGCTGAATGTCAGCGTCGGCTCGGGCAGCTATGTGGTGAGCACCGGCGGATGGACAGGCGGTGAGCTGCCAAACTTCTGGACTTCGGAGGAATCCACCGAGGAACAGACCGCAGCACCGCAGCCCGATCCTGAACCGAACCCCGGCAGTGCGGAAACTGATGCGCCTGTCATCCCTGAAACTGCCCCACCCGCCGAACCTCCCCAGACATTGCCGCCCTCGAACGAGGAGGATCTGACACCGCCGCCGATGCCTGAGTTCTGATGCTAATCCTCAATCAATTCTCAACGCCGCCGTATGTGGCGTTGAGAATTGTAGGATGCAGTCCCTGGCGGCACATCCCAATAAATGGAGATTTGAATGTTTGATATTTCTGCATACTATCCTGATTTCCAATATCCAAGGGGATATTGGAAATTGAAGGAATTAAATTTAACGGATTTTTATTTTTGGTATTTCATTCCGGAAAATCAGCTTTGTAATAGAATAAATGGATTAAACGATCGTTATCCAAAAAGAAAACTGATCCCATTTGCCAGAAGAGATGATAATGATGATATAGCATGTTTTGAAATCGGGAAAGGTGAAAAAGTTCAAATCATCCATGATTATGCTTCGCAAGGATATGAGCAGCTTAAAGAATATGAAAATATTTGGTTATGGGTAAAGGATGCATTTGAAGAATTAATGCGTAATGAACAAAACCAAAATGTACCACTTTGTGGTACACTGCAATAGAGGACAGTATATCAGCCCGGAAACAGGTGAAAACCGTTTCCGGGCTGATCGTATGTAGATGAAATTGTCGTCACACCGTGCCGTCAAAGATCGTCTCGATATGCTTTCCTGCACCCTCGGGCGTGTAGACCCAATGGTCAATGTGGTCGCCCTCGTAGAAATACCGCGGCGGATCGGGCTTGACATGATCCTCGCAGACATCCACCAGAATGAGCTTGACCTTGAGCTTTTCCGGGATCAGTGCCTTGATGTAGACGCTGATGCGCTGACCGACCTCCACAGGCTGGCGCAGCTCCGACAGACCGGCAAGATTGGGTTTCAGCTCGATGAACACGCCGTACTTCTCGACCGAACGGACGATGCCCGTTGTCGTTTCGCCGACATGATACAGCGCAGCGTTCTCCTCCCACGTGCCGAGCAGTTCCTTGTGGGACAGGCAGATGCGTCCCTTTTGCCGCCCCTTCACAATGACGCGGATGCGGTCGCCTACCGTGAAACGGTCGGACGGATGCGAGATCCGCGACACAGAAATGGCATCAATGGGCACCATCGAGGCGATGCCGCACCCAATGTCAACAAATGCGCCGAACGGCTCAAGATGCGTCACACGCGCATCAATGATATCGCCCGGGATCAGGGTGTCCAGATACTGTGCCGTGCAGTCCTGCTGCACACAGCGGCGCGACAGAATGGCGATCTGCCTGCCGTCTTCGAGGGTGTCGATGCGCGTGACGCGAAACGACACGGGCTTGCCGACTCTGGCAATGAGGGCGATGTCGCGGACAGTTCCCTCCGCGATGCCGACAGCCCCCTCCTCACGGGGGATCATCCCCTGCATGGCAGGCATCTCCACCCACATGTTGTGGGCAGAATCGCACATCGAAACGCGCGCTTCAAGGATCGCTCCGGTATCCCGGGCATGGAGAAGCCCCTGCGCAGTTGCGATTGCTGCCTGATTGTCGGGGGTATCAATGAGGGCACCCTCAGGGAAAAATGAAGCAGTGATCATGTTTTCGACCTCCGAATCTGATTTTGATAGTTCATCCTATGCAGCAATGCGCCAATCCATGCCAAGGTCATCGTTTCTAAGAGACTGTTCAGTATCTCAACGTGTGCGGATTTTCGAGCATAATTTTGATGAGGGCAAGGCGAAAAAGTGAAAGCATACTGTCGTATGGTGAGATTTTTCAACGCAGCAATCGGCAAAATTTGCCGAAAAGACGTGCGCGGGGAGATGCTGAACAGGCTCTAAGGAATCATAAGGCAAATTGCTTTCCGAAATCCGGTGATGCACCGGAATCCGGAGCCGTTGTGTCAATTGCAGAAAGCAGCTAAACTATACTCTTATTTTACCACGTTTTTTAGGATTTGTCAAGCAGAAAGTCCGGCAGAACCTACAAATACTAAAACCTTCATTGCCCAATATGTGGCAAATAGCCACAATTCAGCCATTTCGGACACGCATCGCCCCTGCCGCGTGCAAAAGTGCCGATATCCGACCAATCGCCGTCTCATCGCATACGATCATCAGCTCCGCCTCCCGGCGCAGCACCGGCTCGGGGACGGGCTGCGCCATATCGGAAAGCATCACATCCGTGGCGTAGTTCATCATGCGCGGATTGGCTGGAAGGATGGTGTAGCGCACCTTTCCCTCGACGGGTCGATGACTTCGGGAAACACGGTATACCGTCATTCTTCGGATGCCTCGCACGGCGCGCCGGATGCGTCCGGCGGCAAGCTCCGCCAGCTCCTCGGATTCAAATTCGCTGTAAATACGTCTGAGTTCCATAAAATTGCTCCTTTCGGCGCGGTAACCGCGCTTGCGAGTTGGCGAGGACGACAGATCGGGTTCTGTTGTCCGCAATGCTCTTTGCCTGACGGCAAGCGAGCAAAGCTGGGTCGGCGGTTTCAAAAGGCGACAGCCTTGGACGGCTGCGTTTGCATGCCACACACAAGGCTCGGCATCCAAATGGATCTTAGCGTGCACGATCTCCTGCGCATGCAGCTTTTTTCCGGTCAGGAATCAAGTTTAGTTTGTGCAGAAAATTTGGGATGATTCCACAAATCCGAAAAAAATTCTCCGGATGTGTTGCCTTTTTGTGAAAACTGCGGTATAATAGGAACAGGTATATTATGTGAAAGGAGACGTTGGACAGTGGATGTTCGTGTCGGCGATACCCTTACCATGAAAAAACCGCATCCGTGCGGTGCAAAGGAAATGCACGTTCTGCGGTGCGGAATGGATTTCCGCCTCCGCTGTGCAGGATGCGGACGGGAATTTCTTGTTGCGCGTCAGAAGATCGAGAAGCATATCCGGACGATCACGCACGAGGAGGACGTACATGTTTGAAAAGCTCATTGCCATGCAGGCACATTTTGAGGAGATCGCCGAACGGCTCTCCGACCCGGCGGTCATCACCGACCGGACAGGCTATGCCGCGCTCATGAAGGAGCACAAAACGCTCACGCCGATCATGGAGACCTTTGCGGAATACCGTGGGGCGCGTGCGGCGTTTGACGAGGCAAAAGCCATTCTTGACAGCGAATCCGACCCCGAGCTTTGCGAGATGGCGCAGATGCAGTTTGACGAGGAAAAGGAGCGCATCGCCGAGCTGGAGGAATGTTTAAAGCTCCAGCTCCTCCCCAAAGATCCCAACGACGACAAATCTGTCATTATCGAGATCCGCAGCGGTGTCGGCGGTGAGGAGGCATCGCTCTATGCCAACTCCGTGTTCCGCATGTACAGCATGTACGCCGAGGCACACCGATGGAAAATGGAGATCCTCAGCGCATCTCCCACGGAGCTGGGCGGCTACAAGGAGCTCAGCTTTTCGGTGGAGGGTGATGGTGCTTACTCGCGCCTGAAATACGAAAGCGGAGTGCACCGCGTGCAGCGTGTTCCCGATACCGAGTCGAGTGGCCGCATCCATACGTCGGCGGCGACCGTTGCGGTGTTGCCGGAAGCAGAAGAAGTTGAGGTGGATATCGCCCCGGGAGATTTGCGTATTGACGTGTACCGCTCGAGCGGCCACGGCGGGCAGAGCGTCAACACTACGGACAGCGCGGTGCGCATCACCCATCTGCCGACCGGAACGGTGGTTTCCTGCCAGGACGAGAAGTCGCAGATCAAAAACAAGGCCAAAGCGATGAAGGTGCTCGCCTCCCGGCTCTATGAGCGCT
>CAZKHW010000083.1:0-10429 GCA_964552525.1 uncultured Ruminococcus sp.
ACCTTGCGGAGCAAGTCAGGTGGTACCACGAGAGCATTGCTCCCGTCCTGATGAACGACATCAGGGCGGTTTTTTATTTGCCCTGATATGAATGAAAGGAACTGTGAAGTATGAAGCACATCGACATCAAGCAGATCTTCTCCGACCCGTCATACATCGGTCAGGACGTGACCGTATGCGGTTGGGTAAGAACCTCGAGAAATTCCAAGACCATGGCGTTTATCGCGCTCAATGACGGCACATCCCTGCCGCATCTCCAGATCGTGATCGACAAGGCATCGGGCATTGCCTTTGAGGATGCCATGCCCGGCGGCACCTCCCTTAAGGTCAACGGCACGGTGGTAGAGGGGCAGAACGGCGGCGTGGAGATCAATGCCAAGGAGATCACCGTGTTTGGCAAGTGCCCGGCGGAGTATCCGCTGCAAAAGAAGCGGCATACGCTGGAGTTCCTGCGCACCATGCCGCACCTGCGCGGACGCACGAATACCTTCAATGCCGTAATGCGTGTGAGAAGTGTGCTGGCACAGGCGATCCACCGCTACTTCCAGGAGCGCAATTATGTTTACGTGAACACGCCGCTGATTACCGGCTCTGACTGTGAGGGCGCAGGTGAGATGTTCCAGGTAACGACACTTGGCTACACCGAGGACGGCAGATTCAAGGATGCGGATGCCTACTACGCTGCCGATTTCTTTGGCAAGCGTGCCGGTTTGTCCGTTTCCGGTCAGCTTGAGGGTGAGATGGCAGCGATGGCAATGGGCAAGATCTACACTTTCGGACCGTCTTTCCGCGCAGAAAATTCCAACACTCCCAAGCATCTGGCAGAGTTCTGGCACATCGAGCCGGAGGTTGCTTTCATGGAGCTGCCGGATGTCATTGAGCTTGCCGAGGATATGGTAAAGCATGTCATCCGCACCGTGCTGGATACCTGTCCGGATGAGATGAAGTTCTTTGACCAGCATTTCGAGAATGGTCTGATCGACCGTCTTGAAGAGCTGATCTCCCACGATTTTGCTGTCTGTGAGTATACCGATGCCATTCGCCTGCTCCAGGAGTCGGGCGAGAGCTTCCAGTATCCCGTGGAGTGGGGCTGCGATCTCCAGACCGAGCACGAGCGCTACATCTCCGAAAAGGTGTTCAAAAAGGCTACCTTTGTCACCAACTATCCCAAGGAGATCAAGTCCTTCTACATGAAACAGAACGCTGATGGAAAGACCGTTGCAGCCGTGGATCTGCTCGTTCCGGGTGTCGGCGAGATCATCGGCGGTTCTGAGCGTGAGTATGATTACAACAAACTCATTGCAGCGATGGAGGAGCGCGGCATGAACCTCGACCTTTATGCAGATTATCTGGATCTGCGCCGGTTCGGCTCTGTGCCGCACGGCGGCTTCGGTCTGGGCTTTGAGCGTCTCATTATGTATGTGACCGGTGTGCAGAACATCCGTGACGTGATCATGTTCCCGAGAACGGTAGGCTCTATTCGCTAAGGGCTTAATAAAGGAAAGAAATTGATATTTTAAACCTAATAAAATAAAGCGGATTCGCTAATGACTTGACATTTTTCCAATATGGGTGTATAATTAACATGTAAATTCAGAAACAACGGCGTTTCAGATTGCATGTGGATGCATGCAGTCCGGAACGCCGATTCATTTTGAAAGGATGATCGCTATGTCAAAAACTTTGTATCTTCCCGATGGCTACACCTCTGCGCTGACACTGCGCGAGACTCAGCATGCCATTAAATATATTAAGGATCTCTTTCAGCAGACCCTGAGCTTTGCACTGACGCTTGACCGTGTGACAGCTCCTTTGATCGTGGAGAAGGGCAGCGGCATCAACGATGACCTTAACGGCGTAGAGCGAAAGGTAGCGTTCACCATCAAGGAGATCGGCAGCAAGGAGGCGGAGATCGTACAGTCGCTTGCCAAGTGGAAGCGTATGGCGCTGCACCGCTACGGCTACCGTCCGGGTGAGGGCATCTATACGGATATGAACGCCATCCGCCGCGATGATGATACCGACAACCTGCACTCGATCTTTGTGGATCAGTGGGATTGGGAGAAGGTGATCGAGCGCGAGCAGCGCACGGAGGAGTATCTCAAGGATACAGTGCGCTCCATTGTCAAGGCGATCGTGTTCACCAAGCGCAAGGTGAGTCTGCGCTACCCGGTGCTGAACCATCCGATGAGCGAACATGTGGTGTTCGTGACCTCGCAGGAGCTGGAGGACAGATGGCCTGACAAGACCCCGAAGGAGCGCGAGAACCTGATCTGTCAGGAGCATGGAACCGTGTTCATCCAGAGGATCGGCGGCAAGCTCGCCAGCGGTCAGCGTCACGATGGCAGAGCCCCTGACTACGATGACTGGAGTCTGAACGGCGATCTGTTCTTCTGGAACGAGACGCTCCAGTGCGGCTTTGAAGTTTCCTCGATGGGTGTCCGCGTGGATGAGACCTCTCTGAAAACCCAGCTTGCCGAGCTTGGCGCAGAGGACAGAATGCAGTATGCGTATCACAAGATGATCGCAGACGGCACGTTGCCGCTGACCATTGGCGGCGGTATCGGACAGTCCCGTCTTTGCATGCTGCTCCTGGAGAAGGCGCACATCGGCGAGGTGCAGGCTTCCCTCTGGCCGCAGGAGATGGCAGATGCCTGCAAGGCAGCAGGGATCACGCTACTGTGATCGGAAGATACGTTGCATGATAACAGATCCCGGAGATGTATAAATGAATATCTTTTCTCAAAAATATGAATTATTTCTTTTAGAGTTTGGAAAAGGAAGAAAAATGGTTCTTTCAACATCTGAAAACAATAGAGTTTCTTCACGGATGATGAGTGTCGTTCAAATTGACGGAATGTTTTATTTTCAAACCGATATCACATTCAATAAATATCATCAGATTGTAAGTAATCATAATGTAGCATTGTGTATAGACAACATTCAAATAGAGGGAATATGTGAAGAAATTGGACACCCTTTGCAATCTGCGCCTTTTTGTAACATATTTCAAGAATGCTTCAAAGGTTCTTATGATGCGTATACATCATTACAGAATGAAAGACTGTTTTCCGTTAAGCCAATGTATATAAAACGCTGGATATATGAGGATGGTGTTCCATATATTGAAACTTTTGACATAAAAACGCAAGAGTATAAATCAAGTAGATATATAGGTGTATAAATTCTGATTTATGCAAACAAACCAATCATTAAAATCAGCCCGAAAGCAGCTCCAAAAGCTACTTTCGGGCATTCCTTCTATGTGCGCATTCGTCTTATGCCATCCTGTCTTTTAAAGTACTGTCAATCTTCAAAGATGACAGTAAGATTCTCATTCTCTCCCATCGCATCGATGAACACGTCAGCAATGGCGGAATCGACAGCGGCTGCATGGGAAATGAACACCATTGTGGGCGCACCTATGGCTGTGAGCATATCGTGGAGGGCATCAAGATTTTTGCCGTACCATGTTGGAAAGCCGAGCTGCTCCATCAGATAGCTGTGCGCCTCGCCGCGCTCCCCGAGTCTTGTGCCGTCAAGGTCATACATGTTCGTCATAGTCTCCTCCTCAATAGAGCTGTGTAAAGCTCTGGTAATGGTCGTTGGTGTAGTAGATATTTCCGTCCGTGTCAAAGACCAGACGCTCTGCACCGCGATAGCCGCCTGCATAATTGACATCGCATTCGCGGTAGTTTCCCTCCGGCAGCAGACCCTCGCGGTTGCCGAAGGTGTCGCCGCCGATGCTCATGTCCGGCGCGACATCCCAGAGATTGCCCTTCGAGCTGTCCCAGCCAAGCGACATTGCCTCGCGTTTGGTCAGGAAATTGCCGGGAAGCGTTCCGAACGTATGGATATACGCCGCCACATCCTCCGGTGTGGTGTAGCTGCCGTCCTTGTCCACCGATGGCGGCAATCCTTCGTCCTCGGGAATGGTGTCGGGAACTGCCGTTTCCGGCGCAGTCGTTTCCGGTGCTGTAGAGCCTTGGGTGACCTCCTCCGTTTCCAATGCTGTAGAAGTTTGGGTGATCTCTTGCGTTTCTGTAACGGATTCCGCCGTCTCCTCGTCCGTGAAGATGACAAGCTCCGGTCGTGTGTCGTTCTCGCTGCGCATCAGCTCCGCGCTGCTGGCACAGCCTGCCAGCAGGATCGTCAGCGTGAGCGCCAGCAGCATGGCTGCAAATCGTTTCATCCTAATGATTCCTCCCTTTCAAAATCGCATCCCAACGGTCGTACTCCGGGTAAATGCCGCGCAGCACGTCATAAAACGCCTTGCCGTGACCACCGTGCAGAAAATGCGTGTATTCGTGATAGAACACGCCCCGGATGCATCCCAGCGGATACTGCATCAGCCTGAAATTCATGGAGATTCGTCCCGTGCTTGCCGTGCAGCTCCCCCAGCGCGAACGCATTTCTTTGATCTCGATGCGTGCAAGGGGGACACGGTAGCCGTGTGCGGTAAAGCTCGCATAGACCTCGCGGTTGAGATTTCGATACAGCGCGGTGCATTCGTCAATGAGCCACCGTCGGTACGCAAGCCGCGCCTCATCGGAGGAACGTGCAAAGAGGACGAGCGTGCTGCCGTCAAGCTGCGGCTTGCAGGGCTTGGCACTCCAGTGTAGCGTGATCGGCTCACCGAGATAGGTGACAACGGAGCTGTCGGTAAAATCCGGCGCATCCGCCTGACGCTGCACTGCCTGCGCCATCTGCTGCACGAGCCTGTCGGCGTTCTCCTCGACAAAGTGCTGGATGACCTGCTCCGCTACCCCCGGCGGTGCAGACACATAGACCGCCCCCTCACGCGTGACGTGCAGAATGATATTCTTGATGCGCTTGCGGACGATGGTATACTTGTATACCCGCCCGGCATGGGTAAATTCCATACACTCCCCCCTTTCATCTGTAGTTCATTATAGCACAGACGGAAGGAAATGTCAAATGGAGGGCAGCCGCAGCTAGACGGTCGCATATACAGGCATTCCAACACGGAAATCAATTTTCCAAAAAGCGGTTTCCAAAGGCGTCAGCCTTGGGCGGTGGCGGTGCGCAGCACCGCCGCTCTCACCCCCTCCCCTTTGGGGAGGGGGCAGGGGGTGGGGTGGCGTTTGCATAAAACTCACAATTTAAGATCACAAAATTGATTTCTGTGGCATTCCAAAAATCGCCGTGCCTGCATCGTTTTCGTTGCATTTTCTGCTGTTTTGCGAGAAATTTGTCACTCTTTTCTGAATTGTTATTAAATCTGCGCAGAATCCGGGAAAATCATTCGACAAATCTGTGAATTTGCATATTGCCAAAGTCCACAAAATGTGCTATAATAGATATATTACAGATGTTGAATTCTGTGAAATTTATACATAGAAACGAGTGATAACATGTATCATAAACAACGCTGGGCGGCAGCTCTGACCGTTGCGGCACTGCTTGCCGGGATGACATCCCTGCCCTCTCATGCAGACGAGTCCCTGTTGCATTCTGCGGATTTTGAGGGCGGCACCAACGGATGGTCGAGCTTTGGCAGTTCCACCGTGTCCTTTACCAACAACGACAAGCATGCCGGAGATTCCTGCCTGTACGTTGCAGGACGCACAGATAACTGGAACGGTGCATCCTGCGAGATGGGCAGCATCCTCACCGGAGGCAGGAGCTACAGTTTCTCCGCATGGGTCAACGGCAAGGCGGGCGATACTGTGCAGTTTATGCTCAAGTATACTGACGGCGAGGGAGAGCAGTACAAGGAGATCGGCTCTGCGGCTGTAGGGAGCTGGGCACAGATCTCCGGAACCTATGACATTCCGAATGATGCCACGAATATTCTCGTCTACTTCCAGACCGCTGAGGGCACCAACGATTTCATGGTCGATGACGTGACCATTAAGGGGCAGGCAAGCTGGTCAGAGCAGGCTCTGGGTGAAACGCCCCTCAAGGACGTGTACGCCAACTACTTCAAGATCGGCTGTGCGGCAACGCCGGCGGAGCTGACACCGCCCATTGCGCAGGATGTTGTTAAGCATCACTTCAACAGCCTTACAATCGGCAATGAGCTGAAGCCCGATTATGTTCTCGATAAGGCGGCAACGCAGGCATCCGGCAAGCTGAGTGTCAGCCTGGTGCAGGCAAGTTCTGTCCTCAAATTCTGTGAGGATAACCACATCCCGGTACGCGGTCATGTGTTCTGCTGGTACAGCCAGACGCCGAGCTGGTTCTTCCGCGAGAATTTTTCCGATCAGGGTGCTTACGTCTCCAGGGATGTGATGAATCAGCGGCTTGACGAGTATATCAAGGCAGTCTTTGAGGCGATCTCCACCCAGTACCCCGAGCTTGACATGTACTGTTGGGACGTTGTAAATGAGTGCTACCTCGATGACGGTCAGCTCCGCGAGGGCGGCAACAATGTCTATGACGGGCAGTCCGAATGGTCGCTCATCTACGGGGATAACTCCTACATTGAGCAGGCATTCACCTCCGCCAGAAAGTACGCACCCGAGGGCACTAAGCTGTTCTACAACGACTATAACGAGTACATCCCTGCCAAGCGGGATGCCATCTATGACATGGCAAAGGCGCTGGCGGAGAAACAGCTCATTGACGGCATCGGCATGCAGTCGCACCTCGATGTCGGCTATCCGGATGCCAGCCTCTATCGTCAAGCCATCGACAAGTTCGATTCCCTCGGACTTGAGGTGCAGATCACGGAACTGGATATCACCGACTACAACGCCGGAGCAGATTCGGCATCCGTTGCAAGCGCGTACAAGTCTATTATGGAGCAGATCGTGGATGCCAAGCGATCCGGTGCCAACATCACAGCCTGCGTATTCTGGGGCATTACGGACGGCACAAGCTGGCGCTCCAGCGGCTATCCGCTGCTCCTGAATGAGGACTACTCCCCCAAGAAAGCCTACTATGAGGTGCAGGATGCGATCCCCAAGGAGGAATGGGGCAATGCTGATGCTCCGACAGAACCGACCGTTCCGACTGGCGGCAAGTTCACCGCACAGAAGGGTGATGTGTACACGGATGGGACTGTCGATGTCCGCGATGTCATCCAGATGCAGAAGTACCTGCTTGCGGAAACGCCGAATGCCGCCGTGCCCGGTGATGATATGCACTTTCCGGCAGATCAGATCGCCAATGATCCGTGGGATATGAACAATGACGGTACATGCGATGTGTATGACCTTGCGCTCCTCAAGCGGATGTTCCGCAATTCGCTGTAATGCAGAGAAAAGCCTTCGGTTAGTTCGATACGCATAAGAAGGCTTAAGCCCCGAAGCAATGATTGATCACTGCTTCGGGGCTTATTGTTACGATTCGATGACTTGCATAAAATCAGAATTTGCGCGGAGTCGCGCTGACGAGTTAGCGATGACGATAAATCGGATCCTAATGTCCGCAATACCCTTTGCCTAGCGGCAAGAGGGCAAAGCTGGTATCGTGCTAAATCAGAATTTATAATCCGAGAGACTTTCTCATTTTTTTTACAATCCAGTCCTCAAATTTTCCACAGCAATACGGCTCTGATTGTAATGTGAAAATATAATCAAAATCAATGACAAATACTTCGCCAGTGGCTGCTCCACGGCACATTAAAATGGAGTTCATTGTACAGCCAGGTGTACCTATAAAGACCCCTCCTGCGCACAAAGCCAATTCCATATTCAATCTTTCGTGTAATAAACTTTCTTGCTGTTCTTTTGTTTTTGTATCAAATTCGTCTGAACATATAGTATCGTCTAATCCTTCATATTTTTTTGCAAAGTCAGCCCACTGCTCATCCGTCATGGAATGATCAAGCATTACAGGCATTTGTGCTGTTTGGGGAATAAGGGCATTTCTTTTTTGCATCGCTTCAAGGCTGTAAATACCATAATCAGGACCTGCTCCGCCATTTCCAAGTTCAGTGAGGTATCTCACAAACGATTTTGGAAGAGTGATCTTCATATCCCTTTCAAACTTTCGTATAGTCCTCTTATTTGCTGGTTTAGCAAACTGCCATTTATGATGGTTAGCACCGAATATTTTGTACATTGGATCTCGACGAAGCCCCTCTTGTGCAAGTGCCTTGATTTCAGATATGTAGTCCATTTTTCCCTCCAATAAACTCTGATTTATCTTAGTAAAATTATACATCATAAAAATTGTTTTGTCAATAGAAAAGCCATAGCACTTTTGACACTCATCAAAAGTGCTATGGCTAAAACCTCTATATGAGTATTACACTGATCGGATGCCGCTTTTTTTATATCACAACGCCAGAGGGAGCATGGCTGGGATGAACAGCCGCAGAGCTGCCCATGTCAAATGAATGGTAACTGCAATGCCCCAGAACCAGAGACTGCGCGGAATCAGCTTGACAGGCTTTCCAAATGCCGCAAGCACCGCCTCGGCATACCAGAGCAGCACCACCAGCACCAACGCCGGTGCTGCCGGATTATCGTGAATGGCACGGAACAGGTGTCCCTGCATCAGCTCGAGCATACTGCGCGTGCCGCCGCAGCCCGGGCAATGGATGCCTGTCACCAGCCGCAGCGGACAGGTGTACAGATCGCCGACCGCCTTCACCATCGGCGTGAGCTGCCGATGGAACACGCATACCGCCAGCACAAGGACTGGCGGTATGACAAGAAACCATCGTTTTTTGGCTTGGATCGATTCAGCAGGCATCTTAGTCAAGGCTCTCAAGAAAATCGCTGTAGGTTCCCGAAGACATCAGAACGATGTTGACAATGGTCGCAAGGACCCCCAAAGCGATCGCGATGATACACAGGATCTTACCAAGGTTGACCTTTTTCTGCCCATCCTCAGAGAGCAGGTACATGTCACCCTTGAGCGAATTTGCCTTGACAAGACCTACAATACCGCAGATCGGACCGGGCAGTGTGCAGCAGCAGAAGCCGATCACGATCGCAAGGATCAGTCCCACGATACCCAGCGTCTGTACAGAGCCTGCCTTCTTCTCTAGCTCCTGCGATGCGCTGGTGTCGGCATAGCTGTAACTGGTATTCGGTTCACTGTAGTTGTTGCTCGGCTGACTGTAATTGTTCGGCTGGCTGTAGGTATTGGGGTTCTGCGAATATGGATTCTGCGTATACGGGTTCTGTGCATAGGGATCTGCGGAATTCTGCGGTGCGCTGTTCTGGCTTGCCATCGGATCGGAATACGGCTGTGCAGGCTCGGACAGACCAAGATCCGGTGTCGCATTCACCGGATCGGGAGTCGGTACAGGATTCTGTACCGGGGTACTGCCTGCCGGATCAGGAAATGCAGGGGTGTTGTTCGGGTCTACGTTCATCGTAACAGGTGATCCACAGAACGGACACGCTGCAGCGTTATCGTCGATCGTTGCGTTACAGATCTTACAAATCATAGTATTTCCTCCTATTGCCTGCCGGGAACGCTGTCAGGATGATAGTACCATTATACCATGATATGTCCCAAAAGTAAAGTGCTTTTCGGAAAAAAACAGCATTTTACAGAATTTACGGAAATTTTTCGTGATTCTGACCAAAAAATGTTGCAATTACAGCGGAAATGTGCTATACTATAGAAAACAGATACCAAAGGGGGACTGTTCATGAAGATGCAATTCATTGGTGCAGCACACGAGGTCACAGGAAGCTGCACCTATCTGGAGATCGGAGACAAGCGGCTTCTGGTCGATTTCGGCATGGAGCAGGGGCGCGATGTGTACGAAAACGCGCGCATCCCCGTTGCGCCGGGCATGATCGACTATGTACTGCTCACGCACGCCCACATTGACCATTCGGGTCTGCTGCCGCTGCTGTACGCCGGGGGCTTTTCGGGCGAGATCCATGCCACAGAGGGGACTGCCTCGCTGTGCAACATCATGCTTCGTGACAGTGCGCATATTCAGGAATTTGAGGCGGAATGGCGTTCGCGCAAGGCACAGCGCAAGGGTGAAGAACCGTATGTTCCGCTGTATACGATGGCAGATGCCATCGGTGCGATCGAGCTGCTGCGGCGGCACAAATATGACCAGAAATTCAGTCTCTGCGAAGGCATTGAGGTGCGTTTCATTGATGCAGGGCACCTGCTTGGTTCGGCGAGCATCGAGATCTGGGCGACCGAACAAGGCGAGACCCGAAAGCTCGTATTCTCCGGCGATATCGGCAATACCAACCAGCCCCTCATCCGCGATCCGCAGTATATCCGCGATGCTGACTATGTGGTGATGGAATCGACCTACGGCAGCCGCCGGCATGAGCGTCCCAAGGACTATGTCACCGCCTTTGCGAAGGTGCTGCAAACCACGTTCGACCGCGGCGGTTCGGTCATTGTGCCATCCTTTGCTGTTGGCAGAACGCAGGAGCTGCTCTACTT
Organism: uncultured Ruminococcus sp.; assembly: GCA_964552525.1. Classification (GTDB taxonomy): domain Bacteria; phylum Bacillota; class Clostridia; order Oscillospirales; family Ruminococcaceae; genus UBA3855. The sequence continues at coordinate 10,345 of CAZKHW010000083.1, forward strand.
CCTGCGGCAGATCAAGGAGCGCGGTCTTGTCAAGGGGCATGAGCATTTTCCGGTTTACATGGATTCTCCCCTTGCCATCGAAGCA
>CAZKHW010000084.1:0-10364 GCA_964552525.1 uncultured Ruminococcus sp.
CGTCTTGCCGTTTCAACGGTGTAAAATCTGTCAAAGAGCCGTTCCACCTGAACAGAGGACAGCCTTTTTGCAGTATTGGCAAAGATAATTTCGCCTGTATCGGACAGTGTAACCTTCAGATCACCGTCACTATACTTTACAGCATTGTTTATCAGATTTGAAAATACTCTTGACAGAGATGCCTTATTCATTTTTCTTATAATTTTCTGTTTAGTAATATTGACTAATGGAGTAATATTCCTTTCGCTAAGTACAGTATGGTATGCCATAATGCTATCTTCCAAAATCTGATTGATCAGCACAATTTCTTTTTCTCCGCAACTGTCAGTAGAGAGGATTATGGAATATCTGAATAATTCTTCAGTAAGCTGCCCCATTAGTTCAGCACGCTCGTCTATAATGTCGAGGTATTCAGTTATCTTTGGCGGTTTATCCATGCCTTTCATCACATCAAGATAACCGCATATCGTAGTCAGCGGTGTACGCAAATCATGAGAGATATTTGTAATTGCTGTTTTCAGCTCTATATCACCTTGTGTATAGCGATGATGTCCTTTCCGCAAGATAATCAGTTGCTTGTTAATTCTGTCGGCAAGGGTTCGGATCTCTTTGTCATTGCTGGAGATATCAATCAGCGTGTTTGTATCGGTTTGTAATTTTTCAGCAAATCCCACATATATTTCCCTTACTGATTTTCTCATCAGATGAATTTTCAACGCCAATATAATCACCGCTGCAAAAAGCAGTATACACAAGCTGATAAGGTAAAGCATAGTATAGCTCCTTTACAAACACGTTCAGGGCGAACATAAAATTCGCCCTGAATATTTATTTTAAATCTTTTTTCTCAAATATCCTAATGCCTGACAGAAATGACAAAAGAAGAATGATACATGAAGATATAGCCATTCTGGGTAAATTCTCCGCTGTCATTGTGTTGAACTGCCAAGCTTGTCCCGATGGCAGAAAATCATAAAAATATTCAAGAAATACACGGTATGCGCCTTTCGGGTAACGAGGATTTTCACCGAATATTCGTGTTACCGTTCCGTCTATGACAGGAAACTGAGCTGTTTCGGGTGGCAGCATTAAAGTCTGCCCAACAATTATACCCATATAAATGATAACAAGCATAACAAACAGAGTCAACACCGTGCCTGATATTCGTTTCTGCATCGCCGTTATAAGCATACAATAAAGTGAAGTACAGGCAGATACACAAAGCGATCCGCTGATAAAGTACATAAACAGCACACCAAAACTATTTTTAAAATCCCCTAATAATATCAAATCAAGAATAGTAGATGGAATCAAAAAAGCCATACTCATTGTTATCCCTGCTATCCAACAGCTTATAAATTGTGCTGAATATATGCTGTTTCTATTATGTCCGACAATAATTTTATTTTGTACTGTTCCGTATTCATATTCTTCCCCGCAGAAAACACAACATACAAATGCCGTCAGCAAGCACACCGGTATCACATATGCACCAAATGCTTTGTCAGGTGAAGCGTCATGTGCATATCTGATATTGTCTGAACGAAGTGAGAAAGGCAAAACTATGCCATATATCAACATGGAAATTAAGCTGAAAATAAATACAACATTTTTCCTGAGTCTTGCAATGTAGGCATATAGTAGCTTATTCATGATCTACACCTCATTTCAGGTCTTTCCTGCGGAATATAAAAACTCCTGCCGATGTGATAACTGCAATCAGTGAAAGCGAGTACAGCGGAAACCATGCACTGTTATCATTTTCCTCAATGTTCTCATATGTTACTCCGGGCTTACCATACATCAATTGACTGATCTGATTGACTGGAAGAACATCATTCATTAATTCAAGTGCTTTTCTTTTTGTTCCTGTCAGATATTTGGGGTTTTTTGTAGTTCCTTGAGGTTCGTAAACCACGCCTCCATCCTCTGCGATCGTAACAGCATAATCGGTGGTATATTCTTCCTCCCTAAGACTACTGTCCATTTTGCCTGCCACGAATATCAATAAAATAGAAAGAACAATTGCAGAAACAACGCCTGCCGATCTGCTTGCAATCAGCATACTCACGAACAACAATATCGCTGATATAGCTGAAACTGCAAAAATGCTTGTAAGCACCTGTGACACAACGTTTTCGGCAGACATTTCAAATTCTCGGGTAATATCCAATTCTGCTGCTCCGACAATCACAGCTATATATACAACGTGCATAATAACGGAAGCTGTGACACAGATTATCAGATTGGAAAGGTACATTGCTGCCCTTGAATGTCCCATAACGTGCTTGTTGCGAATTGTTCCGCTGCTATAATCTGTTCCTACAAATATTCCAATGAAAACAGCAATGACTATACTGATATATGCAGCACCTGCAAGCAGTATCCCATCAGGTGGATTATAGTAATCGGGAACAAGTTTTGAATCACTCCACTTTGTATATACTGCCATAGCAGCAAAGCCAAACATGAAAATTGTGCATAACCAAAAAATCTTGCTTTTGAACAGCCTGATAAAATCTCCACGGAGAAGTTTACTCATGCTTTGCACCTCCCACCAGATTTACATAGAAACTTTCAAGATTTTCGTCATGCTCCTCCATCGAAAGAACCTCGCAGTTTTCTTTGGAAAGTGCCATTGCAAGCTGTGTAAAATTCGGCTTTGCATAGACGTCGGCAGTCGTATTGTCAAGAATCTGGTATTCAATATTCATGCTGTTCAGCACCCTTGCCAGAGCCTTTGTGTTCGTAACGGTCATGCGTACACACTTACGGCAGGCGGCTTCAAGCTCCTGTGCGCTCATTTCCTTTACAATTTTTCCGCTGTCGATAAATCCGTAATGCGTAGCAAGTCTCGAAAGCTCGTCCAGAATGTGGCTTGAAATCAAAATGGTGATCTGCTGTTCACGATTGATTTTAAGAATCAGCTCACGAATTTCAATAATGCCCTGCGGGTCAAGTCCATTGATCGGCTCGTCCAGTACCAGAAAATCGGGATTTCCGCAGAGCGCAACCGCAATCCCTAGCCGCTGTTTCATGCCGAGCGAAAAATTCTTCGCCTTCTTCCTTCCTGTGTTTTCAAGTCCGACCAGTTTCAGTAATTCCGGCACACAGTCAAAACTCGGTACACCGAGGAAACGGCATTGCTGTTTCAGATTTTCCTCCGCTGTCATATCGAGATAGATCGACGGCGTTTCAACAACTGCCCCCATTCTTCTGCGTGATTTGGAGATTGTTTTATCCGTATTCTTGATACTGTACAGCTCAAATTCTCCGCTTGTGGGGCGCTGTAATCCGCATATCAGGCGGATCAGCGTTGTCTTGCCTGCACCATTCTTTCCGACAAATCCGTAGATCGCCCCTTTCGGAACATTCATCGTCAGACCATTCAGAGCCTTGAAATGTCGATAATGCTTGCACAGACTGTTTGTTTTCAAAACATAGTCCATAAATGTGACCTCCTTTTCCTTTCTGATACCATTATAGCATACAAAGGTCAAGAAACCGGTCAAGAAAAAGTCAAGATTTCGTCAATATCTCATTTTAAAGCCAATCCCATAAACGGCTTCAATGTAATCTTTGCCATTCACAGCCTGCAATTTTTTTCTGATATTGCTGATATGCTGTTTCAAAGACCGTTCGGTGCAGTCAGGTGTATCTATACTGATTTTTTCAAGCATGGTTGTCCTGCCTACGGCGTTATTGGGATTTAACATAAGCAGCTTTAATATAGCACACTCAGTTCTTGTTAGCCGTACCTTAGTATTTCCTACTTTTGCTGTAAGCGTATCAGTAAACAGTGTCAGATCAAGAAATGTTAGCATGGAGTTTTCATGATCGGTGTTTTTCTTGCGAAGCTGTACAGTAATTCTTGCAAGAAGTTCCTGCATATCAAATGGCTTGGTAATATAATCAACTGCACCGCCTAACAGCAGACCGACTTTATCCGCAGTATCAACCTTTGCACTCACGACTATGACAGGAATATCCTTGATTTGTGGCAATAATTCCTCACCGCTAAGACCGGGGAGCATAAGGTCAAGCAGTATCAGATCGGGTTTATTTTGCGTCAGAACAAGCAATGCTTCTGTTCCCGAAAAGGCTTTGTGTATGGTATATCCCTCATTTATCAATGTTTCTTCCAGTAGTGTACTGATATGCACATCATCATCAATTATCAGTATATTGGGCATAATTCGTCACCTCTCTGTTTGCCCTGTTTTGTTTCTATATTATTATAGCATATCAAGGACAGCATTTCAAGGAAAAGTAGTTAAGATTTAGTAAAGCGGAGCAGATTTTTCAGTTGTCCCACTTTTTCATAATGTTTTGCATTAAGCATAAGATTTTTCGCGACGGAGCATACAAGATGGTACAGCATACCAAGAAACAAGGCAAGAAGATAGTGAATGTAGCAGCGGAAAACTGAATAGAGCTTCTGAAAAGAAAAATAGAGCCATGCTCTCCGAAAAATACTCGGGGGGCATAGCCTTTTTGATCAAGTGCAATGATCTCAAGTTCCGGCAAATCAGACAGGAGCATATTCAGATTCTGAAATTTCATTGCCACATCCGCCACCGACAGGACTAACAGATTCATCGGCTCAACATGATAAAATACGAATTTGCACCGGTCGGTCACCCCGTATCGGGTAAATTTCTCGAATCCAATGAGCTTTTGGGTAGTATTTTTCGTTTTTATGAATGGTCTCCTTTCTGCCAGCGGCACTCCTTCTGCGAGAGGAGGAAGATATAAAAAATCAGCCGGGGATGGCTGAAAATTGGCTATTGAAAAAAGGGTTCCGGTATGGTATAATAAAACTGTCACATTTCGTCGGATTTGAAAATGGAACGGCTGCTCGACCGCAACGAAACCAAGCAAATGGATAAGGACACCATGCAGGGACTTATCCCGTACATTTACGAATCCGGCAAGCATGATGCCGCGACCCATGCTGTGGACTATGACACAGATCAAGGCATCGACGCGGCTGAATGAGAGCATGGCGGTGATCGACAGGCATATTTCGCAGGATCATCCCGATGAACAGGAGGAAACATATGAGAATACTGATTCTGAGACACGGTGAGCCTGACTATGACCGAGACCGCCTGACTGAAAAGGGAATCGAACAGGCAAAAATTCTTGCTGACCGTCTGTCAGATGAGCCCATCCGGGATTTCTTCACTTCGCCGATGGGCAGGGCGCAGGAGACATGCGCGGCAACGATGCGGAAATTTCCCGATAAAAAGGTTGTGGTCTGCGACTGGCTGCACGAATTCGACCTGATGTGGAACAACCCGAACACTGGCAAACCGGAGTCTGTCTGGGACATTGCACCGGATGACTGGACGGAACTCCCCATATTATACGAGCGCGACGGTTGGTACAGGCATCCCGCCATGCAAGCTGCCGGAATGGAGCTGCGGATCAAGGCGGTCGATGCCGGAATGGATGCACTCCTGCTACGCTATGGTCTGGTACGGGAGAGCAGCCATTACCGTATCGTAACGCCGTTCAGCGGTACAATCGCATTGTTCTGCCACTTCGGTGCGATGTGTGCAGTGACGGCGCATCTGCTGAACATCTCCCCGATGATTCTGTGGCAGGGTTGCAACGCAGACTTCACCGCCGTAACAGAACTGATCACCGATGACCGATATGGTGCGGTCACCAATTTCCGCATCAACCTCTGGAATGACACACATCATCTACAAACAAGAGAGCATAACAGGCTCGGAAAATAACAAAACAGGAAGCCGCCGCGATCCGGCAGCAGTCCTCCTGATACTGCGTACAAGTCATCTCCACACTATCAGCACGTTCGTGGACGGAGAAATAGTGGTCGCGCATCTCCTCCGTTCAATTGGTGGGCTGCTCCTCCTGATGATTTTTCAGAACCCGTCTTCACAAGGGTCGTGAGCAGATTTTCGAGCAGATTTGCGCCGTATCAACGGACGAAATCCGCAGGAATACTGTATGTATTGCAAGGATTTCGGACTAAGATACGGTGCAAAGCTGCCGAAAAGCTGCAACGGCATCTTGTGAAGACGGGTTCTCAGCCATTTTATACTAATCATCTGAATTAAGATGATTGTAGCCTGCGCAGCAGGCGTTCCCCCAAAACGGTGTCTATCGGATTTTTGGGGATTAGTATTAGATAATTATAATCATCCCCGAACACTTTTTCAATATGGTGATATACCATTTCGTAATTGCAAGCAGACTTTATATAGACCATCAAATCATATTTTTCAAAAAGTCTATATAAAGTCTTCATGTTCTTTTCAAAAACTATATACTGATTATAGAGTCTTTATATAGTCGGAGGAAGAAAATGAAAGCATATGAAGCAGTTGCTGTCAGAATTCAGGAACTTTGCAAGGAACGCGAGCTTACAATTAACGGATTAGCCCATATTTCTGCCATTCCTCCATCAACAGTCAAGAATATCATCTACGGTGTCAGCAAGAATCCCAGAATTACGACCATAAAGATACTTTGTGATGGGCTGGATATATCCTTAACCGACTTCTTTGATGCAGCTGTTTTTCGGGATTTGGAGCAAGAAATCGAATAGGAACTGCGTACAACTCTTTGATGTGAATGCCAGAAGATCGACTTCACGCGCACGATGATGTCTGGGATATCTTTGATCTGGCACTGCTTAAACGTCTGGTTCTGCATGAGGGAGAACATTCCTGACGTTCTTCCCATGCGCATTCAACATAGATTACTCATATCTCCCTTGCTGCTGCCTGTATTTCTTGCGGAATACAGGCAGTTTTTATAAAAAAAACCCGATCCATGCCAGATGCTGCACAGATCGGTCAGAACAGTTCCTTTTCAATAAACGAACATATTGATAAAAGGGGGATATCCGAAGATGAGGCTCACACAGCAGGAAATGAAACTGCATCTGCACTCCCTGTGTGGTTACATTTTCTATTATATAGAAATCACATGCGGATTGCAATGCATTTTCCAATCATTCTGCTTATCTTTTCAATCATTCTTGCTTGACAATCCTGCATCTATCAGGTATAATAATAGAAACGGAAGTACTGGGGGAATCCTAATGGACAGGCGAAAACGCATTGTACTTATCATGCCGGAGATCATTGATCCGTCTGATTATGAGCTGATACAGGGAGTTCATTCACAGGCACAGCATTTTGGAATGGATGTCCTCATCATCACCGGTATTTTTAATTCACAGATCGAATTGCAACAGGACGATTATATCCATGCACTTGAAAATATCTATACGCTCATCGCAGACGCAGAGCTTGACGGCATCCTTCTCGCCTCTGATCGTTTCCGGAATCAGCCGCTGATCCGGCGCATCTGTGGGCATCTGGAAAAGCAGAAAGCGCCCGTTCTTGCTCTCGGTGACAATAACGGCGTCCTTCCCACTCTCCACGCCAAGCAACAGGAAGGCATGTACCGTATGACAAAACACCTGATCGAAGCTCACGGATGCCGCAAGCTCTGGTGTATCACCGGCACAGCCGGCAGTCATGCCTCGGCAGAGCGCACCGAAGGTTTCAGACGAGCGATGAGGGATGCCGGTCTCATGATTCATGAGGATCGCATTTTTCACGGAAATTTCTGGAAGGATGTCCCTGCACAGATTGGATCAAGGATCGCATCAGGTGAGCTGGAGCGACCGGATGCCGTTGTGTGTGCAAGTGATGTGATGGCGGTTGCCTTGATCGAATCGCTCGAAGCCGGAGGCATTCATGTGCCGGAGGATATTGCTGTGACGGGCTATGACGATGGATGGCATGCACTGTTCAGAGATCTGACAACAATCTCCGGAAGAGATCAGCAGCTTGGTGCAGATGCTGTCTGCCGTCTGTGTCAAATGATGGGTATGTCATTACCGGAACGATCGGAGTTCTCGCAAGCACTGAATCTACGCACAAGCTGCGGCTGTTCATCGCAGAAACTGAAATGGAGATCCGGCTTTTCAATCAAACAGCATTTTGAGCGAAAGATCACCCACCTCATGTATAAACAGGAGTTTCTTGTATCCAATCTTGTGAAATGTTTCACGGCGGTCGAGTCGCTGGAGGACTGGATTGTGCAGGCGGATCAGTCTGTACACATCCTCAACGGGGTGCAGGGGCTGGATCTTTGCCTCTGTACCGACTGGAAAATAGACTTTGATAATCCTGAGACATTCCGGCAGTACGGCTATTCTGACACCATGCTGCTTGCGCTGTCAAAGCGTCCCGGAAAAAACGCAAGGGATCAGTACAGGTTTCCCACACGGGATATACTCCCGGCTCTGACAGTGCCGCATGAACCGCTGCTGGCTGTGATCACCTCCTTGTCATTTGGCACACAGATCATGGGCTATGCTGCCAGCTATTATGAGAATGCGGAGGATATCCGGCTTGATAATTCCTACGTCAATTGGTGTGATGCTGCCGCAAACGGTCTGAACGTCCTACAGAACAAGCAATATCAGCACTATCAGCGTGAACGCATAGAGCATCTGGCAGTCCGTGACCCTGTAACCGGATTTCTCAACCGTCGTGGATTTGCGGAGGCTCTGCCGGATTTCATGTCGGAATGCCGAAAACAGAGGCAGACCGCCTATGTCACCGTTCTGGGCTGCGGAACAAGTGATGCTGCCGGTTATGATACAGCACTCCTGCTTGCCAACAGTCTGCGCAGCATCGTACCAGAAACAGCGATCCTCTGTCGTGAAGAGGAGCAGGTATTTCTGGTGCTGGCAGCAGAACCGCTTGCCTCTTTGAAAGAGGATGCTGTCTGCACAATGGCAGATCTGCTCGGCAGACAGCTCAGACCGCCGGAGCTGCTCACGGTCTCCGGGACGATCCGCAGCGATGTTCTGAGCGAACAGATCATCGAGATCCAGATCCTGATAGAAGATCTTCAAAAGCAGATCAAGTTCCATGCAAGCCATTTTTCCAATTATCGTGATGCGCTCCGTCGGATGCGTCTGCGGATCATCGATCAGCCGCAGCGAAACTGGACGACTGAGGAGATCGCAAAAGAGATCGGCATCAGCCAGAGTCATTTGCAAAGACTGTACCGCGAACTGTTCGGTACGAGCCTGATGGAGGATCTGATCTCCGCCCGCATCCAGATGGCAGAATACCTGCTGATGCATACCGACCTGCGTGTCACGGAAATCGCAGTGGAATGCGGTTATCATAGTGAGACACATTTTATGCGGCAGTTCAAAAAGCGAAAAAATATGACGCCGACACAGTTCAGAGAACAAACTTAACAATGCGGGTTCTGTCAATTGCTGCTGAGACGGCACGGAACAGCTCCCTGACCGTCTGAGGATTTGCACATCTGTGCGCCCATCATTTCACGCCCTCTCAATAATGGTCTGGAAGGGGGTTTTTTCTAAAGATGATGGAAAAAGTAATTAAAATGATTGAATAAATCATTGTAAAGTTTTTTCTGATTTGCTATACTATAATTACAGTACACAGTTTTGACATATTTAGAAAAACGTCAAGGGGGAATCCATATGAAGAAACACAGAATCACCGCTGTTCTGATGGCGATCGGAATGGCAGTTTCCGGCATGAGCAGTATCCTTGCCAGTGCCGGCGGACGCAGAGTATCCGTTCACGATCCGTCCATCGTCAAGGACGGCAGTACCTACTATGTGTTCGGTTCGCACATCGAGGCTGCCCGATCGAACAATCTCATCGACTGGGATCGGTTTACCAACGGCTATGCGACACCGAACAATGTCGAATTTGGCGACCTGTCCCAGAATCTGAAAAAAGCATTTGAGTGGGCTGGTGAGAATCTGGAGGACTGCGATAAGCAGAATCCGAATTCCAGCGGCTTTTCCGTATGGGCACCGGATGTTATCTGGAATCCTGATTTTCAATGCCCGGACGGCTCGACAGGTGCGTACATGATGTATTTTTGCACTACCTCGACCTACAAGCGTTCTGTGATCTGTTACGGTTATTCCAAGAAGATTCAGGGACCGTACACCTTTGGTGATACACTGATCTATTCCGGATTTTACGACAATGACAGCTGGGTCAGCAGCAAGGATGGAAAGAAGAAGGTCAACCGCAATTACAAATCTACCAATGTCGATGAGCTGATCGCTGCTGGTCAGGTGACATACAACAATGCGTGGTTTAGCAATCACGACTTCAACAATCAGCTCTATCCCAATGCCATCGATCCGACCATCTACTACGGAACGGACGGTAAGATGTACATGACCTACGGATCGTGGTCGGGTGGTATTTTCTCTCTGGAGATCGATCCCAGAACCGGTCAATGCATCCATCCTAAGACAGGACAGACTGCGGACGGCAGAATGGTGGACAGCTATTTCGGCACAAAGA
>CAZKHW010000085.1:0-10318 GCA_964552525.1 uncultured Ruminococcus sp.
GCAAAAAATCCTGCGTCATTCAGCATTTTTCCGGTTATTAAACAGGTCTATTAAGGACACCTGCTGTCTCCGGAAATTCGCTTACGCTGCCGGCTCTGCGGCATTGTCTCCTGTTCCGCCTGCATCTTCCATCGGATAGGTTCCTGTTACAATTCCATACAGCTTGAAGCTGTCAAATACCGGATGCCATTTGGTTCCGCCAAAAGATGTGACCGCAATATAGCGGTGACCGTTCGGAAGCTCTGCATAGCTGGCAAGGCACTGTCCCGCCTCATCAGTAAAGCCGGTCTTGCCGCCCAGAATGGTGATTCCCTGTACCTCATTGCCATACATCTTGTTAAACATGGTGCTGGTCAGCAAAATGCCGTCAGGATGCTGCTCGGTCTTTTCGGTCATGTACTCCGCCGTTGAGAGTACCTCACGTGCCATGTCATTCATGAGGGCGTACTCCATAATCAGCGCAATGTCCGTCACCGTGCTGTAATGCTGCTCATCATGCAAACCGCTGGTGTTGACAAAGTGCGTGTTCACAAGCCCCAGCTCCTCCACCTTGTCGTTCATCCACTGCACGAATTCCTCCTCAGAGCCTGCGGTCACAAGTGCCAGCGCAACGGTTGCATCCGCACCCGAGGGGAGTGCCGCACCGTACAACAGGTCGCGCATCGTCACTTCCTCGCCGGCAGAAAATCCTGCTCTCGAAGCCCCAGCTTCCACGAGCGGTGCGAGCATTTCGTTGGTGATGGTGAAAGTATCGTCCCAGTTCTCAATATGCTCCGCTGCCACTGCAACGGTCATGATCTTGGTCATGGACGCCGGATAAATCCTCTCATCCGCTTCACCCTTGCAGGCGAGTATCTCGTTCGTTTCACAGTCGAGCAGGAACGCATGCTCGCAGTCGAGCTGCACATCAAGCTGCTGGAACGTCTCCGCCTGATCCGGATAGGATACCAGCGGCGGCGGGTCAGTCGGCGCTTCCGTTGTCGGCTGGGTCGGCACTTCGGTCGTTGCCATCGTTTCGCTTTGGAGCGAATCGTGCTTAGGGTATTTGGACTTGGGTGCTCCAAAAATCATGACCAGAACAAACGTGGTCACGGCGATCACCGCGAACATTACAATCAGCAGCAAAAGCGCACCCTTCTGCGAGAGCTGACGCTTCTTTGTGCGTGTACTTGACAAACTAACACACCTCCGGTAGTTTTCCATCTGCATGCCAATCTCCTATACCATCTCCGGAAACCGGCATCAAGCAGTATCATTATGATGACTCATTGTTCATTATACAGCATTTTCCGGTGAATGTCAAGAAAGCCGGATGATTTTGGTCGGATTTTGACTTTTTTCTCACTTTCCACCTTTTTCAACAGTGTTATTGTGCGCAGCTTGGTCTGCAATGATACGTTTTTTTGGCATTTTGACGAAAAACGTATGTTTCAAATATGCCATTTGAAAAATTTTTTCCAAAACCTCTTGACTTTTTCCGCACGATATGCTATACTATTATAGTTATATAGTACTACTGTCTAAGAGAACTGATGGGCTACTGTAAACGGCCTGACGTAGACTGCTATGGTGGGGATGTTTCGGCATTCCTACCCGAAAAATGTCTGCGAGCAGAGGATATTACAGAAAATGAGGTGAATCACTGTGAAAAAGGACATCCATCCCGTACTGTTCAAGACCACAATCACCTGCCACTGCGGTAATGTGATCGAAACACAGTCTACCAAGGAGAACATCAAGGTGGAAATTTGCTCCAAGTGCCATCCGTTCTACACCGGTAAGCAGAAGCTCGTTGATACCGGCGGACGTGTTGACCGTTTCAAGAAGCGTTTCAATCTCGATAAGTAATGCAAAAAGCGGACGGTTTTCCCGTCCGCTTTTTATCTACGGAGGTTTCTATGGAGTATTTTACCATTGCATCCCCTGCACAGACCACATTTACCGAAAAGCGTTCCGAATTCATCGGGTATTTGTGCCCGGTGAAAACCAATGACGATGCCGTTGCCTTCATCCAGTCCGTCAAGGCGGATCACCGCAAGGCAAAGCACCATGTCTATGCCTATATCCTTCGAGATTCCAATATCACGCGCTATTCTGATGACGGTGAGCCGCAGGGTACTGCCGGTGTCCCTGTACTGGAGGTTCTCCAAAAACGTCAGCTCACTGATCTTTGCTGCGTCGTGGTGCGCTATTTCGGAGGCATTCTCCTGGGCGGCGGCGGACTGGTGCGCGCGTATTCCCACAGTGCCTCCCTCACCTGCGATGCTGCACAGATCCAGCACATGTGCGGCTGCACACCCGTGACGCTCCAGATGGATTACACGCTCTACGGCAAGGTCACCAACGTCCTGCCCAAGTATGGTGTCCTTGAGGTCTCCAGCGATTTCGGGACGGACGTGATGGTCGAGCTGCTGGTACGCGAGGAGGTGCTCCCTGCGCTCCAAAGCGAGCTGACCGAGTTGTCCGCAGGGCGTATCATGATGGAGATGGGGCAGCCCGGCTTTGCAGATTTTGCATCTGTGCTGATGTAACTGCGTTTTAAAATTTTTGGGTGAAAAAAGAGGATTTTTCCAGTTTGATTACGTATATATTAGTAGAGACTATTTCCGGAGGAGGTGCTGGCAATGACGATACGCGAACAGATCGAGTCAAACGAGAGCCATATTCTCTGCGATGCCGCCTGCAAAAGCACCGACACCGGAGCGACCATCCGCCTTCGCCGCGAAGAGCCGTGTCCCTACCGGACGGCGTTTCAGCGCGACCGCGACCGCATCCTGCACTGCAATTCCTTCCGGCGGCTCAAACGAAAGACACAGGTCTTTCTTTCCCCCGTGGGCGATCACTACCGCACCCGGCTGACCCATACGCTGGAGGTGGCACAGGTCGCACGGACGATCGCGCGTGCCCTGTTTCTCAACGAGGATCTGACCGAAGCCATCGCACTTGGTCATGATCTGGGACATTCGCCGTTCGGACATGCCGGGGAGATGCTCCTCGACCAGATCTGCCCTCACGGCTACAAGCACTATGAGCAGAGCGTCCGGGTGGTCGATTACATCGAAAAAAGCGGCAGGGGGCTGAATCTGACACAAGCCGTCCGCAACGGCATCCTCTGTCACACCAATAAGCACGCGGATACCCTGGAGGGCAACATCGTGCGTGTCTCTGACCGCATCGCTTACATCAACCATGACATCGAGGATGCCATGCGTGCCGGGATCCTGCATCCCGGAGATCTTCCGCAGCATGCGGTTGCTGTACTGGGAGAGACCCGCACCGAGCGCATCACGACCCTGATCTCTGCGGTGGTCGCGCATGGTACGGCATCCATCGGCATGGCACCTGAGATCCAGCATGCCAAGGACGAACTGCGCGCATTCATGTTCGAGAACGTTTACTACAACCCCCTCGCCAAGCACGAGGAGGCAAAGGCAAAGGTGCTCGTGGAAAAGCTGTATCAATATTTCCGGCGGTCGCCGGAGCAGCTCCCGGCGCTCTATCAGGAGATCGCCAGAAAATTTGATACCGACCGCGCGGTGTGCGATTATATTTCCGGCATGAGCGACGGCTATGCGGTCGATCTGTACACCGAGCTGTTCATTCCAAAATCATGGAGGTGAGTGCATGGCAAGACTGCCGGAGGAGTTCATCCAGCGGCTGCGCGATTCCAACGACATTGTAGAGATCTTCCGTTCCTACGCCGAGGTCAAAAAACGCGGTCGCACCTATGTGTGCTGCTGTCCGTTCCACTCGGAGAAAACGCCGTCATGCACCATCTACCCCGAGAACCAGTCATTCTACTGCTACGGCTGCGGTGTGGGCGGCGATGCCATCACATTTGTCCGGAAGATGGACAATGTAGGCTATCTGGATGCTGTCCAGATATTGGCACAACGTGTCGGACTGGAGCTGCCTCAGCGTTCCCCCGAGGAGCAGCGCACCGCCAATCTGCGGCGTCGGTGTCTGGAGATCAACCGCGAGACGGCAAATTTCTATTTCCGACAGCTCGTCTCCGGACCGGACAAGCGCGGACTGCAATACTTCCATCAGCGAAAGCTGCGGCCGGATATCATCAAGAAGTACGGGCTTGGCTTTGCGCCCGATGACTGGCATCAGCTCCGCGACCATTTAAAGTTGCTGGGCTACTACGAGGACGAGCTGGTGGCAGCAGGCGTTTGCCGCCGTTCGGAAAAGGGCGCGGTGTACGATTATTTCCGAAACCGCGTGATGTTCCCCATCGTTGATCTGAAGGGATCGGTCATCGCCTTTGGCGGCAGAGTACTTGACGACAGCAAGCCCAAGTACCTCAACACCAACGATACCCCGGTCTTTCATAAGGGACGCAGCCTGTTTTCCCTTAATTTCGCCAAGAATGCGCCATCCACAACATTCATTCTTGCCGAGGGGTACATGGATGTCATCTCCATCCACCAGGCTGGATTTGAGAATGTGGTCGCCACGCTCGGAACGGCGATCACGCCCGATCAGGCGCGGCTCATTGCGCAGTACGCCAAGGAGGTTGTCATCTCCTACGACAGCGACGGTGCCGGACAAGCTGCGACGCAGCGTGCGCTCAATCATTTTTCGGATGTCGGACTTCCGGCACGCATTCTCAAAATGGACGGTGCGAAAGATCCGGATGAATACATCAAGACGTTTGGGGCGGAGCGATTCCGGCTTCTCATCGAAAAGGCGGACGATGCGAATCTGTTTCAGCTTACACGATGCCGGCAGGGGCTTGATCTCGACACAGAGATCGGCAAGACCGAATATCTCCGGCGCGTGGTGCGAGTGCTGGCAGACATTTCCAATCCCTTACAGCGCGAGGTCTATATTTCGCGGATCTCGCACGAGCAGGAGATCCGCGCCTCTACTCTGCAATCGCAGGTTGATCGCGCCATTGCATCGGAAAAGCGCAGTGCCGCACGCATGCAGTTTCGCGGCATCGAGGCGCAGTCGCTCCAGCGTGACGAGATCAATCCCGAGGCGCAGCAGTTCCCCAAGGAAAGCAAGGCGGAGCAGCAGATCCTTGCCTATCTGCTGCACTTTCCCGAGGACTATGAAATGGTCTGGCAGCTTGTCACACCGGACGATTTTGTAACCGCGTTCCACCGCAAGGTGTTCACTGCCATTTGCACACTTTGTCAGGAACAGGCGCATTTCAGTCTCTCTCTGCTCGGCGAGGATCTGAGCGTTGGGGAGATGAGCAGAATTATGGAAATTTCCGCCAAGTATCGTGACCATACCATTGACCGCGATGTTCTGGAGGAATGCGCCAAAGTGCTCAAAGCCGCCAAGAACCGCATTCTGCCCAGCATGGACATGACAGACGATGATTTGTTACATTTGATACAAGCCAAGAAGAATCAGAAGTGAGAATGAGGAGGAAACAACATGGACAAGAAGTCTACCATTGAAGCATTACTTGAGCGCGGCAAGGCTGCCGGAAAGCTCACCACCAAACAGATCTCTGATGCGCTGGAGGAAATGGACTTTGATGCCGATCAGCTCAATTCTTTTTACGACAGCTGTGAACAGCTCAACATCGAGATCATTGACAACAACGTGGTGGACGATAATTTCGATCTGAACCACATCGAAATCAGTGAAAATCCGGACGAGGATCTTGACAGTGCCCTGTCTACCGAGGGGCTTGCCGTAGACGATCCGGTCAAGATCTACCTCAAGGAGATCGGCCGCGTGCCGCTGCTCTCCGGCGATGAGGAAATTGAGCTTGCCCGTGTCATGGTAGAGGGAACGCCTCTCCAGGCAAAACGCGCCAAGCAGCGGCTTTCCGAGGCAAATCTTCGACTGGTCGTATCCATCGCGAAAAAGTACGTGGGCAGAGGGATGCAGTTCCTCGACCTCATCCAGGAGGGCAATCTGGGTCTGATCAAGGCGGTGGAGAAGTTCGATTACACCAAGGGCTTCAAGTTCTCCACCTACGCAACATGGTGGATCCGTCAGGCGATCACACGTGCCATTGCCGATCAGGCGAGAACGATCCGTATTCCGGTGCATATGGTGGAGACCATCACCAAGGTCAAGAAGGTTTCCAGCCAGCTTCTTCACGAGAACGGCCACGATCCCTCCCCCGAGGAGATCGCAGAGCGTCTGGAGCTTCCGGTAGAACGTGTCCGCGAGATCATGCGCATTGCGCAAGATCCGGTTTCCCTCGAAACGCCCATCGGCGAGGAGGAGGATTCGCATCTGGGTGACTTCATCCCGGACGATGACGCACCGGCTCCGGCGGATGCCGCATCGCACACTCTGCTCAAGGAGCAGCTTGAGGAGGTGCTCTCGACCCTGACCGATCGTGAGGCGAATGTCCTGCGTCTACGTTTTGGTCTGGTGGACGGCAGATCCCGTACCCTTGAGGAGGTCGGCGCGCAGTTCAACGTGACCCGTGAGCGCATCCGCCAGATCGAGGCAAAGGCACTGCGCAAGCTCCGCCATCCGAGCAGAAGCAAGAAGGTCAAGGATTTTCTGGACTGACCACGGTACATGGCATTTTGATTTGAAATACAGGTGATAACGTGTTCAGAGAAGATCATATTGAGGGAATTGACACTCTCCGCAAGAAACTCCCTGATGAACTGCAATATTGGCATAAATTTGGTAATATATCCGAGCTGCATTACAAACGCATTTTTGATGAGGAATACTGCAATGATATCCCATGCATTGTACTGGTACTTACAGAACATCAATACCGATATAGAATAAGGCTATCTCTTTTCAATGTAAGCGGAGAATTGACATTTGATATGGTCAATGGATTTTATAGCGGATTTACAATAGATGACCGTTCTTCCTCGGGGTACGAAAGACATTGCAGATTCTGCATCACTTCTTTTGAACAAGATATTGAATTTATGATCTTCTGTGAAAGAATTACGGCAGAATTAGTATAAGTAAGGGTGGAAGGATAACTATTGGAAAATACGAAACAAGGTTTTTACGCTAACTTCCTGATCCGAGCAGTACATATCAAAACAAAACCAGCCCGAAAGCAACTGCTTCGGGCTGGTTTTTATAATGATCCGTATTAGTCGAGTCTTGGATGCTTTCCGGTCTGATACAGCTTGACCGCATGAAGAAAGTGATTGCGCTGAGCATACCAGCTCTCGCGGTGATCGGAGGATTCGATCAACGCCCGCGCCTCGCTCAAAAGACGGAGTTTTTCGGCTTTTTTCAGATCCAACAGGTCAAACACTGCAAACAGCGCGTGATAATGGTTACGACCCTTGCAGATCTTCTCGCAAATCCCCTGAATGAGTGCCTCGGTCATGGGATAGCCGCCGCAGCGCATCATCCCGATGAGGTTGCATTCCGAGGTATCCTCAAGCGCGGCGTGAAAGAAATATTCCCGGAGCTGCTCGTGCATCTCCTCCATCCACGTAAAACGGAACAGCAGCGAGGAGAGCTTGCGCCTTTGCCCCTCGTCCGCAAAGCAGTAGGCTCTGCACAGCCATGAGATCCAGCGACCGTCAGGCACGGGAATGTCGTATTTTTTGTGCCAGATGCGGTTTTTCACGCCGTAAAACCACAGCGGCGAGTACTGACTGCAATTGCCGGTGCTCTCGTTATAATCAAGCCCGGTAAGCGTTCCGATCACCTGGTCAAAGCGTGTCGGCGTTCCGTATTGCTTGAAGGCAGCAGACTGATCTGTCACAAAAGCCGCAAAAAATCCAGCATATCCGAACGTGTCCGGGTACGCCTCCACAAGGCTTAGGAGCGCATCATGAAACGCCTTTCCTGAGCGCACATAGGTGCAGATGAGCAGATCGTTGAGCAGCCGGAGAAAATTCGTCTCACAGCGGTGAGCATAGGCGAGATTTGCCTGTCTGCGCAGGAATGGCGGCAGCGTCTCGCTGTACAGGAGCGCGTGCATGTTCAGCTCCATTGACCGCAGAATCTCGGCGTATTTTCCAATTTTTCGCAATACCTCGAGTATTCTGGAGGATTCCTTGAACACGCAGAGATTGAGCGCACGCCATGCGTCCTCGGTCAGCTCTGCCGAAAACTGATTTTTGGTAATGACCATCTTATTGACGACATGCTCAAGCGCATCGGCGGCATAATCGGACACCGCGTCGCTCCGACTGTAGCAAAGATACGGCAGATAGCCATTTAGCGGACGTTTCAGCCTCTGCTCCCAGAATACATCAGCAGCCGCAGATCGAAATTCGCACAGCGACAGCAGCAATTCCCGTTTCGCCTCGCCCTTGGTCGTTGGCAATTTCCCGATCAATTCAGCCTCTGTTGGCATACGCACTCCCTCCTTCCCATATAATAGGCGCAAATCTAATTATACCACAGAGTCATTCGGGGTGCAAGTAGGGACTTGTCATTTTATGCAAAACCACAGACTTTTTCGGCGATTTTGCACAATTTATGCATCAAAAGGGTGCATCCTTAAGATGAATACGCACATGGAAGTAATGCCCGAAAGAAGTTTGTAGAACTGCTTTCGGGCTTATTTTAGTGATTGGCTTATTCACATAAATCAAAATTTACTCATATTTGCTGAGTCTGTTTATCCAATATTTTGACCATTGGAAAAGCGTATTCGATAACAATTCAAAATCAATCTTTTCACCCTTCTTAATTTGAAGAAAGGCAGAAACTATCCTCTTTTCTTCATCATTCACCTTATCAAGTAAGTCCTGTTGATGTTCGACATATTCTCCAGCTTGTCTATACCAGATGGCCTGTACAACAAATGATGCGGATTTATACAATTCCCTTAGAATGTTTTCATCTTTTTCATATATCAAGTTATGGACACAAGCGTGATAAATATTGCATACACCGCTTTTTATTGCCCTGTTTATTGCGTTTTCATCAATTTTGGGCAATAAATCATCCAGGTTTCCTTTAATGGGCTTTGTATCATGATAAAATTGAAAAAGATCTGATACCTCCCAATTCATTAAATCATCTTTGTCTGATAGAAAACCACAAGTCAGCTCTCTGTTTGGAAGTGTATCAAGCAAAGAACTGTAGCATTGAATATCTTCCAAAAAAAGTTTATCAAGAATAACGACCATGTCAATATCGCTTGTATCTGTTGCTTCACCTCGCCCGTAGCTTCCTTGTAATCCTATGAAACATACTCGATTCGGAAATGTTTCCTGCAAAGCCTTCGCAAATCCTTCGATCCATGTTGTAATATCAATCATTTTCCTCTCCAATTTCAGATTTATCATACTAAAATAATGCATCAAGAGGCACAATACGTCAATAGAAACGCCATAGTATTTTAGACTTATCATCAAAAATACTATGGCTAAAAATTTCTATATGAGTGTTGTTCTTACGCCTGTACGCTTTTGGATTCCAAAAAGGAATTACTCAGCGATGGAGATAACAACGCCGGAACCTACAGTTCTGCCACCCTCACGGATCGCGAAACGCAGATTCTGCTCGATAGCGATAGGAGTGATCAGCTCAACAGCCATCTCTACGTTATCGCCAGGACGGCACATCTCAACGCCCTCAGGCAGAGTGATGGAACCGGTAACATCGGTTGTTCTGAAATAGAACTGCGGCTTGTACTTGTTGAAGAACGGAGTATGACGACCGCCCTCTTCCTTCTTCAGTACGTAAACCTGACCGGTGAACTTGGTGTGAGGCTTGATAGAGCCGGGCTTGCAAAGAACCTGACCTCTCTCAACGTCCTTTCTCTGAACACCACGGAGCAGAGCACCAACGTTATCGCCTGCTTCAGCATAGTCGAGCTGCTTACGGAACATCTCAAGACCGGTAACAACAGTCTTGGAGGACTCCTCAGTCAGACCAACGATCTCAACTTCCTCGCCGACATTCAGCTTTCCGCGCTCTACACGACCGGTAACAACAGTACCACGACCAGAGATGGTCATAGTATCCTCGATCGGCATCAGGAACGGCTTAGCATCGTCACGCTCAGGAGTCGGGATGTAGCTGTCAACAGCGTCCATCAGCTCAATGATCGGAGCATATGCCGGGTCAGACAGATCATCCGGAGCCTCGAGAGCCTTCAGAGCAGAACCCTTAACAATCGGAATATCATCGCCAGGGAACTCGTAGGAGGACAGAGTATCACGGATATCCATCTCTACCAGCTCGAGCAGCTCTTCGTCATCAACCTGATCAGCCTTGTTCATGAATACAACGATTGCCGGTACGCCTACCTGACGAGCCAGCAGAATGTGCTCCTTGGTCTGAGCCATCGGACCGTCAGATGCAGCTACTACCAGGATCGCACCGTCCATCTGCGCAGCACCGGTGATCATGTTCTTTACATAGTCAGCATGGCCGGGGCAGTCAACGT
>CAZKHW010000086.1:0-10222 GCA_964552525.1 uncultured Ruminococcus sp.
TCAACATTGAAGATGACTTTTGAAGAAGCCGTCAAAGAATATGAAAAATGCTCAAGTACAAAACTCGGAAGACTTATCGCCAACAGAGAATTACCCATTTTGCAAAGAGCAAAAGAGATTTTAGATACCGTTTACTAATTCATAAAATTCCAGTTTGTGGAGTAAATCTACAAACTATTCTGGGAACAAAGATTTATAAATATTCAAAAGTCTTTGACTTAGAGACATCGGGAACACGAAAACGAATTGGGAGTTTTGTTTTTCGGATATGAGGGGGTCTATTATAAAGACAGAGCAGCCATTCCGCATCATTGGGAATGGCTGCTCTGTGTTGTTTGTCATGTATGACTCCTGAAAAAGGGGAGGACTTAGCCTGCCTGCGGAGCCTCTACGGGACATACGCCTGCGCAGGCGCCGCAATCCAGACATGCATCAGCATCGATAACGTACTTGTCATCGCCCTGAGAAATTGCACTTACCGGACACTCGTCTGCACATGCACCACAGCTGATGCAAGCGTCAGTGATCTGATATGCCATAACATTACACCTCCGTTTGGAATGTAGTCTGAGAGCGAACCACGCTCTGCTGCTGTCATCACCGCACAAGACCCGTGCAGTAATCACTATATCTATTGTAACATATTTTCAGAAAAAATCAAGTCCTTTTTCTAAAAAAATTACGGAAAATAATTTCATATAACAGGGAACGGCTCACACTGTGCTGCATATTGCATTTTCTGCACTGTTCACAGCGAAGCAGAAGGAGATTTGTCAGTGTATTTACGTAAAATAGTCCGGAATGTCGGGAGTTTTACAAAAGATAACATAATTAACAAATTCTATAACTGTTGTGAATCTCACAGAATTGTGCATATAGTGTCATAGGTGTATAAAGTTTTTGGTGATAATATGGGAAAAAACCTTGACAAATCAGGTCGTTTGCTGGTATAATGATAATTGTATTGGTATGCACAGATTCAGAGGAAATTTGTGAAAATTGCCCTTTGTGAAGATAATGAACACGATTTGATACAGAAAGGCGGAGATGATCCTGAACAGCAAGAAACGATCCGGATGTCTGGTAAGCACGCTGCTTGCTGCATTGCTGGCGGCGCAGGCGGCAGTACCGCTGGTCACAACGGCGGATACGCTCGAGGAGGACGATGCACCGGAGCTGACACTGGCAGCGCAGGAGGAGATGCTGTATGTCGAGCAGCGTACGTACAGCAGCTATTATGACGAGTATTCGGGCGAGCATCGTCCCGATGCCGAGGTACTGGTGTCGGGAAAGGACTATAAGTCCCGGTATGCTCCGGACGAGCACGGCATTTCTGTCGGCAGTTTTGGCAGTGAATACGGCGAGGCAAGGGATAATGTCCTTGTCTGGGATGCAGCGGACGGAACGCTCACCTACGAGGTGAGCATCCCCGAAACGGGAATTTATTGTATGGGATTTTCGTATCTGCCGATCCCGTCCAACATGATGAACATCGAGTTCTCCATCTTGATTGACGGGGAGTCTCCCTATGATACCGCGAGCCGCGCGACATTAAATAAGGTATATGAAAACGACGGTGAGATCACGCTTGATTCGCGCGGCAACCAGGTGCGTCCCTCCCAGAGTCAGGTCGGTATGTGGATGGATGCGCCGCTGCTGGATGGGGACGGACTGTTCAACGATCCCTTGATCTTCTATTTTGAGCAAGGGGAGCACGAGGTGACCTTTGAGATCAAAAAAGGCTATTTCGCGCTCGATTCCTTCCGGCTCTACACCCCGGAGGCACTGCCGGGCTATGCCGAGTACCGGGCGAATGGCAAGACAGCTGAGGCAAGCGGTACGCTGATCCGCATCGAGGGTGAGAATGCCGTGTACAAGAGCGATTCGACGCTCTATCCGACCACGGACAACAACAGCTATCTGGCATCTCCCTCCAATGCCGCCAAGACTGTGTACAACACCATCGGCGCAGGCAACTGGAGCAAGGCGATGCAGACCATCACCTGGACGATCCCCGGTGAGGAGCTTACCCAGGACGGCTGGTACAAGCTGGGTATCAAGGCAAGGCAGAATCAGATGCGCGGTTTCTACTCCAACCGCCGCATCTACATAGATGGGCAGGTGCCCTGCGAGGAGCTGGGGCAGGTCAAATTCTACTATGACAACAAGTGGCAGAATGTGGTGCCTACGGACGAGAACGGCGAGGAGCTGATGGTGTACCTGACCGGCGGTGAGGATCATACCATCTCGATGCAGGTCATTCCGGGTGAGATCGGCGAGTCCATGCGCGTGCTGGATGCCGCTGTACTCGACATCAACACCTACTACCGCAAGATCCTGATGATCACAGGACCGTCCCCGGATCAGTACACGGACTACTATGTCCATGAGAGGATCCCGGATCTGCTGGAGAACTTCGAGCGTCTTTCGCGCGACCTCAAAGAGATCAAGAACAACATCGAGACGCTGGCAGGCTCGGAAGGGTCGGAGGCGGCGGCACTGGAGCGTATGTACATCATTCTGGATTCGTGCATCGAGCGTCCTCTGCGCATTCCCGATTACCTCAAGCAGATCAAGGACAATATTACCGCGCTGTCCGCATGGATGTTCGACTATAGGGGACAGCCCCTCGAGGTGGATTACATCGAGATCGCCTCGCCCGACATGCCGTTTTCTACCGTCAAGGAGAATCCGTTCAAGCAGGCGAGCTTTGGCTGGAATCGGTTTTGCAGCTCGTTCTTTGAGGATTATACCACGCTCTCGGACGATGACGGCGAGGATACCATCAATGTCTGGGTGTCCCTTGGACGCGATCAGGCACTGGTGGTCAAATCCCTCGTGGAGAGCGAGTTCGCCGCACAGTACGACACTGACATTGCCGTCAATCTCGTGGTCGGCGGCGTTGTCGAGGCAACGCTGGCAGGCAAGGGACCGGATGTTGCCCTGTTTCTGGGCGGTGAATTTCCTGTCAACCTTGCCGCAAGAGGACTGCTCGTGGATCTGACGCAGTTCCCGGATTATCAGGAGGTCACGGGGCGTTTCCACCAGTATGCGACCGTACCTTATACGTATGATGAGGGCTGTTACGGTCTGCCGATCTCCCAGAGCTGGGCAATGATGTTCTACCGCAAGGACATCCTCTCCGAGATGGGCTACACGCAGCCGCCGCAGACATGGGATGACATCATCGACATGCTCCCCGGTCTGCAAAGAAACTATATGTACGTAGGACTTGTCCTGCCGGTCGTTTCCGGTACGAATGCGACCATCTCGGCGGCGACCGAGTCTGGTCACACTTTTGCCATGCTCATGCTCCAGAACGGTATGAACTATTATAATGAGGCGCAGACAGCAACGAACTTTGATGACATCGTGGCGGTCAAGGCGTTCGAGCAGTGGACGGATTTCTATACAAAGTACGGCTTTGAGCAGACCTATGACGCCTTTACGCGCTTCCGCAACGGCGAAGCACCGATCGTCATCTCGGACTACAACTTCTTCAACCAGCTTACGGTGGCATCGCCGGAGATCAAGGGGCTGTGGGACTTTACGATGGTACCCGGCACAGTGCAGGAGGACGGCAGCATCTCGCATGCAGTCAACTCCACCTCGTCCGGCGCGGTCATTTTCAACCAGTGCAAGGACATTGACGGTGCGTGGGAATTTATCAAGTGGTTCACCTCGGCTGAGGTACAGGCGGAGTACGGCACGCAGATCGAGGGTCTGCTCGGACAGCTCGGCCGCTTTGCGCCGGCAAATACCGAGGCACTCACGCAGCTCGCTTGGTCGAAAGAGGAGCAGGCATCGCTCCTGGAGGCACAGAGCCAACTGGAGGAGATCCCGATCATCCCGGCATCCTATGCCGTGACCCGAAATGTCATGAATGCATTCCGCGAGACGGTCAATAACGGGGAGAATCCCCGTGATACGCTCCTGTGGTACAACCGTGACATCAACACAGAGATCACCAGAAAGCGTGAGAATCTCGGGCTGACTGCCGAGTGATCCGAAGATACAATACAATTAAGGAGGGGTTTCATTTGGATCATGCTGAGATCGGCAAACGCTCCAAGCAGGAGGAGAGACGGATGCTCTGGCTGCAAGTGAAACAGAATAAGGAATGCTATCTGATGATGGCACCCTTTATGCTGGTATTCCTCGTGTTCACGATCATACCGGTATGTATGTCACTGCCAATGGGCTTTACTGACTTCGATATGGTACAGCTCCCGAAATTTATCGGGCTGTCGAACTATACCACGCTGTTTTTGAATGACACCATTTTCATCCAGTCGATCCGCGTCACACTGGTGTTCGCGATCTTTACAGGACCTTTGAGCTATGTGCTGTGCTTTCTGCTCGCATGGCTCATCAACGAGCTGCATCCTAAGCTCAAGACCATTATCACACTGATCATCTATGCGCCGTCTATGGCGAATGTCTACAACGTGTGGCAGCTCATCTTTTCGGGTGATTCCTACGGCTATCTCAATTCCAAGCTGATGAGCCTGGGGCTGATCACCGCGCCGATCCAGTGGCTGACAGACAGCTCCTATGTGCTGGGATCGGTCATCGTGGTGCAGCTCTGGATCTCGCTGGGTGCCGGATTCCTCGCACTGCGTGCAGGCTTCCAGAACATCGACCGCACCCAGTATGAGGCAGGCGCGATCGAGGGCATCAAGAACCGCTGGCAGGAGCTGATCTACATCACCATTCCGTCCATGGGACCGCAGCTCATGTTTGCTGCCGTGATGCAGATCGTCGGCTCGTTCACTGCAGGAACGGTGGCACAGTCGCTCGTGGGATTTCCGAGTACCGATTACAAGGCACATACCATCATGACCCACGCCTACGACTACGGCTGGGTGCGCTACGAGATGGGCTACGCATCCGCGATCTGTATGATCCTGTTCATTGCGATGCTTTTGTGCAATAAGCTCATCAGCAAGCTGCTGAGCAACTTCATGGATTAAGGAGGCTTTTACATGGCAAGAACCATCGAAGCCGTAAAAGGCTCTAACAAGGTCGTCGGCAACCGTCTGGCAGGCACGGTCGGTATCTTCGCATTTCTGCTGATTCTGGGCATTTTCATGGCACTGCCGATCTATCTGGCGGTCATCATGTCCATCAAGCCCGTGCATGAGCTGTTCGTCTTTCCGCCGAAGTTCTACGTCATCGACCCGACGCTGGACAACTATCGGGATATGTTTGAAACCTTGTCGGAGATGTGGGTGCCGTTCTCCCGTTATGTGTTCAACTCCGTGTTTGTCACGGTGTGCGTGACAGTGGCGCAGTGTGTGTTTGCCTCTATGGCGGCGTTCGTGCTGGCAAAGTGTAAGATACCGGGCGGCAATTTCCTCAACAAGCTGATCGTCACCTCGCTGCTGTACCAGTCGAATGTCATCTATATCATGCAGTACATCGTCATGGCACGTCTGCACATGATAAACACCTACTGGGCACTGATCCTGCCGGCGGTGGCATCTCCCATGTGCCTGTTCCTGATGCGCCAGTCCATGTCTACCGTGCCGGACGCGATGATCGAGGCAGCCAAGGTGGACGGTGCGAATATGTTCACCATCTGCTGGAAAATCGTCATGCCGAACCAGAAGCCTGCACTGATGACGATGATCATCTTCGCATTTCAGGCGGCATGGAACATCCAAGGCGGCACGCTTGTTTACAACGAGGCACTCAAGACCCTGCCGACTGTTGTCAATCAGGCGGCGACCGCAGGTCTTGCCCGGACGGGTGTCACCATGGCAGGCACTGTGTTCATGCTGGTACCGCCGATCATCATTTTCATGCTTGCCCAGAAGAACGTCATCGAGACGATGGCGCACTCCGGCATCAAGGATTAAGGGGGTGTGGCTATGAGAATCTTTACACGCATCGCATCCGCCGCTGCGGCAGCGATGCTGGCGGCAGGCTCGCTCGTGAGCGTGAGCGCCTTTGCCGAGGAGCATTATGATGTGTACAACTACGACCGCTGGGACGAGGCCATCCCCTCGCAGGCAGGCTATCTGGCATCGCGCACGGTCAGCGGCGATGACCTGGGCATCGGGAGCTTTTCAGAACCGTCCGATATCTTCCGTGATGCCTACGACCGTTTCTTCATCGTGGATACCAAGAACAACCGCATCGTTGTCACCAATACCGAGGTCGATGAGGTCGTGCAGATCATGGAACGCTTTACCATGCCGGACGGCTCATCCACGACCCTCAAGACCCCGGAGGGCATCTATGTCTCGCCGGAGACGGATCTGATCTACATCGCCGATTACGGCAATTCCCGGGTGCTGGTGAGCGACTGGGACGGCAATGTGCAGATGGAGATCACCAAGCCCGATTCCGAGCTGTTTTCGCAGGAGCTGACGTTCCTGCCGCAGCGTGTGCTTGCTGACAAGGCAGGCAATGTCTACATCGTGCTGGGCAATATCACCACCGGTGCTGCCATGTTCAGCCCCGAGGGCGAGTTTCAGGGCTACTACGGCGCGAATACCGTGGAGGCGACCTCGCAGGTCATTGCCAACTACTTCTGGAAGCTGATCTCCACCGAGGAGATGCGCTCGCGTCAGGCGAGAACCGTCCCCTCCGGCATCACGAGCTTTGACCTGGATGACGAGGGCTTTATCTACACCTGCACGCAGTCCACCTCGCAGGTGCAGGATACCGTCAAGAAGCTCAATCCTGCCGGCAAGAACCTGTTCGCCGGCGGCGGTGTGCAGTGGGGTGATGTCCAGACGGTCTACGATACCAATACCAACAAAAATTACCAGTCCATGATCTGCGACATCGAGATCTCGGATGACGGCAATATCAACTGCCTTGACCTGACCTCGGGCAGGGTGTTCCAGTACGACGAGATGGGGAATCTGCTGTTCATTTTCGGTTCCAGCTCCGATCAGCTCGGCGGCTTTACCGAGGTTACTGCGCTCGAATCGTGCGGCAGCCAGATCCTTGTGCTGGACACGCGCAAGAACACCGTCACCATCTTTGAGGAGACGGATTTCGGCTCTATCGTCCATGAGGCGACCGTCCTCTATAATGACGGCTATTACGAGGAGGCACTTGCGCCGTGGTTTCAGGTGCTCCAGTATGACGGCAACTACCGCCGTGCGTTCTTAGGTATTTCGGCGGCGTATCTGGTGCAGGGGAATTACAAAGGATCAATGGAATATGCCAAGCTTGCCGATTCGCCCTACCGCTACAACCGCGCATTCAAGGGCTACCGCCAGGAATGGCTCAATGAGCATGCAACGCTCGTGGCAGTTGTGGTATTTCTGATCGCCGCGGCAGCCGTTGCCCTGCACATCTGGTTCAAGAAGCACTACAAGCGCAGCGCCGAGTACGACATCACCCATGCCGGCGCTGTCAGAGAGGAGGAATGAACACGCTATGATGGATCTGACCAACCGGCAGTGGGTCAAGCACGCTGTCACACATCCCATGGAGGGATTCGAGGACATGCGCTGGAAGAAGGCAGGCACGGTGAAAATCGCGACCGCCATCATCCTTTTGTGGTTCATTGCCTCTATTTTCTATAACCGTCTGTACGGCTTTCAGTTCTATGTCGAGCCTGACAAGATGTTCAACATCATCCCGTATATTGTCCAGACGATCGTGCTGTTCCTGACGTGGGTGATCGGCAACTGGGCGATTTGTACGCTCCTTGACGGAGAGGGGACGATCCGCAACATTTACATCTACAGTGCCTATGCGCTCATTCCGTATGTGACAAGCATCTACATCGAGGTGCTGCTCTCCCACATCCTCATCCGTGACGAGTATGTCTTTATCCAGGCGGTATCGGTCATCGGAACACTGTGGAGTGCGGTGCTGGTGTTCTCGGCGATCAAGTCCGTCCATCAGTACACGTTCGGGAAAACGATCCTCGCGATTTTGCTGACCATCGCAGCCATGCTGGTCATGCTGTTCCTGCTGGTGCTGCTGCTCTCGCTCTTCCAGCAGGTGTATGTGTTCTTCTATTCGCTGTACACCGAGATCGCATATCGACTGAAAGTGTAAGGTGGTGACAAGATGAAGATGAAACGAATGAACCGCGTTCTGGCATCGCTCCTTGCCGTTGCCATGATGCTCCCCATGGGAACAGTGACCGCCCTTGCAGACACGGATGACGCTGCCGCAGAATCTGCCGAGCCGCAGGAGACTGCTCCGGATGAGGCAGAGCCTGCCGGTGAGACCATGACAGTCGAGGAGGAGACGGAGGAATTTGATGCCTCGCCGGACGAGGTGCGCGAATACCTGGAATTGCTCGGCGAGGAGGACGGCTACGAGGTGTACCTGCGTCCCAAGAAATACAAGGATGCCATCGAGGCGAAGATCAACGCAGAGCAGCCTGACGAGGACGAGGCAGAAAAAGCCGTCAAGGAGGCGGAAAAGCACCTAAAGCATGTGGAGCTTGCCTTAATAGATGCGCAGACAGGCAGCATGGCGGCGCAGCTTGAGCAGATCGGCAAGTCCAAGACGGAGCTGATCTATTTCAGCGAGGCTGGCAACTTCCTGGTGTTCCTCGATCAGGAGACAAACCGGATCAACCGCATCCGCTACCGCGTATCGACCCTTGACAGCGAGTATGTGTTCCTGACCAAGGATCAGAAAACGCTGGAATACTACAGTACAGACTACAAGGAGATCCGCGCGACGCTGCGGCTTACCTCCGAGGAGGGGGACAGGAGCTTTTACCGATCGGACGATCAGATCTATTCCGCTGCCCTTGCGGACAATAAGGAGCAGGTGCTGTGGTGCGTGAAATTTTCCTGCGAGAACGAGCGTTTTCGGATGTATTATGACGAGGACACCGCCATGATCGGGCTTGAAAACAAGGCGAACGGCTATATCTGGTGGTCATCGCCCATCGGATGCAGCCGCGATACCCGGGCGACCAAGCTCCTGGTGACCGATCTGCAATCCTCGGCGGTGCTGACCTACGGTGACAGTAAGACGCGCGGCGTGACCAATCTGCGTTCGCGCAGTGAGGCTGCTCTGAAGATCAAGGAGAACAAGGACGGCATCATGGTCACGTATGATTTTGACAAATGCGGTGTCAGTCTCCCCGTCCGCTATACCCTCAAGGACGACTACATGTCCGCAAGTGTTGTGACTGCGGACATCAAGGAAACTAAGACCGAGGAGGGCAAGGTCGCTACACAGCTCACCATGCTTGGCAGCTTTGGTGCGGCTGGCAATGACGAGGACGGCTATTTTGTCATTCCGGATGGCTGCGGTGCTCTGATCCGTTTCAACAATGGCAAGACGGGTACAAAGAGCTACACTGCCAAGGTCTATGGCAGAGACATTACGATGGTGCCGACCACAAAGCCGGCAGTCACCGAGGAGATCTATATGCCCGTCTACGGTATCGTCCGCGATGACGGCAATGCGATGGCAGTCATTGTCGAACAGGGTGACGGCAGCGTCAGCCTGAATGCGAGTGTCAGCGGTCAGTCGCTGAGCAGCTATAACATCTGCTCATTCAACTTTATGCTCCGCGGCTCGGATACCTTTTATATGTCGGGTGAATACGGAACGATCACGGTTTTTGAGGAGGGGCCGATCAAGCAGGAGGAGATCTGCGTGCGCTACTATCCGATCTCCGGCGAGGAAACCGGGTACATGGACATCGCCGAGACCTACCGGAACTACCTGCTCGAGGACGGCGGTGTGACGCGAAAGGCGCAGGCGGATACCACCGAGCTGTACCTTGATCTCTACGGCGGCGCAATGAAGAACCGTTCCGTGTTGGGCATTCCGGTCAGGATGAAAACCGCCATGACCGATTTCTCGCAGGCACGCGAGATCGTTTCCGGTCTGACCGAATCCGGCGTGGAGGATATGGTCGTTGTCTACAATAACTGGACGGATGCAGGCATCTCCGGCAAGGTCGATCACAAGGCAAAGCCGGCAGGCATCCTCGGCGGCAGCGGCGATTTCAAGAAACTTACCGACTACCTTGCACAGCAGGAGATCGACTTCTACCCCTCGGTCAACAACAAGGTGTTCCGAAACGGCAACGGCTATTACAGTTTTTTGGATACCACCATCCGTATTTCCAATTCCTACTCGCGCCAGATGAACTACAACCTCTCCTACGGCGTGCAGGATACCTCGAAGAAAACGCTTTCCCTGCTTTCTCCGGCAGCGTTTACCGAGCTGTACGGCAAGCTGTCCGGCAGCTATGCGAAGAAGGGGCTGACAGGCG
>CAZKHW010000087.1:0-10217 GCA_964552525.1 uncultured Ruminococcus sp.
TCAATGAAAAACGGGAATCGGATGAACGAATCCGTCGCACCGACATATTTCATGATCTGGATCTCCTCACGCCGCGCGTAGACTGAGGTCTTGGTGGTATTGGAAATAATCACCATCGAAACAATGATCATGGCAAGGATGATCGCGCCCATCACCAAAGTCAGGATACGCCGGAGCTGCACCAGAATGTTGACAAAATCATACGGCGCACGGATCGAGTAGATATGATCGAGCGTCCGGATCTGCGCTAACGTCGCGCTGATCTTGCTGATTTCCGCCACCTTGATGCGGTAGGCATCCACCAGGGGGTTGTCCTCCCCCAGCGACTCGAACAGCACCTCATACTCTGCCATGCTGGCTTTGAGGGACTCGTATGCCTCCTCTTTGCTGTAGAAGCTCACCTCGGTCACATTGGGCATACCGCGCAGATTGCTGCCGATCTGCTCAAGTGCCGCCTGATCGGTATCATCATCAAGGTAAACGATGACTTCGTTTTTCTGCTCAATGCCGCCGATGATCGAGTTGACATTGAAGTATGCCAGCACCGAGATGCCTACCAGCAGCAGCGACACCAGCAGCACACAGAATGAGGCAAACGCCATCATCCGGTTTTTCCATACATTGTCAATTCCCTGCCCCACGAGGTATTTGACACCGCTAGCCTTCATCCTCGACACCTCCTATGATCTCATCATAGACGATCTCGCCATTGTTGATGTTGATGATCCTTCCTCCGAAGTGACGCACCAAATCGTGCTCATGGGTGACCATCAGAATCGTTGTGCCGCAGGAATTGATGCCCCGGAGGAGATCCACGATCTCGTAGGACAGCTCCGGGTCAATATTTCCGGTCGGCTCGTCGGCAATAATGAGCTTGGGATCGTTCACCAGCGCACGCGCAATGGCGACACGCTGCTTTTCACCGCCCGACAGCTCGTTGGGGTAGGAATGGGTCTTTGCCTGCAAACCGACAAGGCTTATCACATACGGAACGCGCTTGCGGATATACTTTGCAGGCGCATCGATCACGCGCAGTACGAATGCAATATTCTCATACACCGTCATGGACGGGATGAGCCTGAAATCCTGAAACACAATGCCGATGGTACGGCGAAGCTCCGGGATCTTGCGGCTGCGCAGCTTGGAGAGATTGTAGCCGTTGACGATGACCTTGCCCTCTGTTGCGTCGATCTCTTTCAGGAGCAGCTTGATCATCGTGCTTTTGCCTGCACCCGATGAGCCTACCACAAAGGCAAAGTCGCCGTCATTGATCTTCAGGCTCACATGATTGAGCGCATCCACACCGCTGGAATAGGTCACGGATACGTCTTGCAGTTCTACCATAAAAAAGTTGTCACCTATCTTTCTGTACATGGTTTGCAATGGGGAGCAGCCGGTACGTTCTGGTTTTTGGGGCAATCGCCTCCAAAATTTCACGGGAATCTGTTTTGTGAACTTAAATTGTGCGTTTCATGCAAAAGCCGCCCAAAGCTGCCGCGCAAAATGATAGCCTGCGCTCCGCCCCGGAACGGAGCAGAGCATCAGGCAGGATTTCGCATAAGAATACGTTCGATTAGAATTTGGTAGGATTTGCCTGCAAGTATTTCTTTACCATGAGCGCGATCTTGAAGATGATCGCATGATCGAACTCACGCAGGTCAAGACCTGTCAGCTTTTTGATCTTCTCAAGTCTGTAAACCAGTGTATTTCTGTGTACAAACAGCTTTCTGGACGTTTCGGAAACGTTCAGATTGTTCTCGAAGAAACGCTGGATGGTAAAGAGCGTCTCATGGTCGAGTGACTCGATGCTGCCGCGCTTGAACACCTCATGCAGGAAGGTCTCGCACAGGGTCGTCGGCAGATGATAGATCAGACGGGCAATGCCCAGATTATCATAGCTGACAATGATCTTATCCGTGTCGAATACCTTGCCGACCTCCAGTGCCGTCTGTGCCTCCTTAAAGGAACGCGCCAGATCCTTGACACTGGTCACAGCCGTACCGATGCCGACATTCACGCGGGTGTAGAACTCGCTGGACAGGGTATCGGCGATGGAACGCGCCAGCTTCTCCAGATCCTTGGAATCCACGCTGGACTTGATCTCCTTGACAAGCACGATATCGCTCTCGGTAATGTTGAACACAAAGTCCTTGTTCTTGTCCGGGAACAGGTTCTGGATGACATCATATGCAGAGATGTCATTGCTCGAAACGATGCGGATAAGCAGGACGACGCGGCTGATCTCCGCATTAAAATGCAGCTCTCTTGCCTTGATGACGATATCACCGGGAAGTACATTGTCCAGCACAACATTCTTGATGAAGTTATTGCGGTCGTACTTCTCGTCATAATACTGCTTAATATTGGACAGAGTGATCGCCAGAATGCTGGCATACTTGGATGCCGTCTCATCCGCACCCTCTACAAATACCGCATAATCGGGCTTCTGGTGCGAACCAAACGGTTTGTAGGTGTAGCCGTCACGGATAAAGATGTCATGGGTATCGCTCAGATCCAGAGATACAAACTCATTGGTCGTACCTACCTTGGTCAGGTCGCTGCAAGCGATGATCGTTGCGTTTTCATCTACAACACCAATGGTGGCATCCATCGTATCGCGCATCTGATGTACCAGCCCCTGGAACAGTCTGTTGGACATAAGCTAACTTCCTCTCTATTGAAAATTTTTATACACTCGGTTTGCTGCTCTTACATATTACAAATAGTAACACAAAATTGTGGACACGATATGAATATTCGATTAATTTTCTATTACTTTTCGTTAAAACGGCGAATATTTTGAAAAGTGTTTGTCAAATCATCACAAAATCCAGCGCATATTTGTAACCGAATCGTAATTTTTAAGCTGAATTCCTGTGAAATCTGCCCAAAACGCCGCAGCCGGCTTCTTACATTTTCTCGGGACAGCCGATCTTGAGGATCGCCATCGCATTGCGCAGGGTCTGTGCGGCTGCACGGCAGATGCCAGTGCGGGACTCGCGCAGCTCCGGTGTTTCGGCATTCTTGACGCTGCATGCATCATAGAACTTGTGGAACAGTGTGGCAAGCTCCATCGCATATTTTGTCACGCGCGAAGGGTCATAGACCCTTGCCGCCGCCGCAATTTCCGCCGGGAATGCCGCGATATGGCGGATCAGCTCCGTCTCCTGCACGCTGTCACCCAGGGGAAGCTCGGACATTGCCTTATCCTCGCTGTACAGCCCCTCCGCCTGGAGATTGCGCAGGATGCTGCAAATTCTCGCATGTGCATACTGCACATAGTACACCGGATTCTGGGAGGATTTCTCCACAGCAAGATCCAGATCAAATTCAAAGTGAGAGTTCGCCTCACGCATATTAAAGAAGAAGCGCGCTGCATCCAGCGGAATATCCTCCAGGAGCGTCACCAGACCGATCGCCTTGCCGCTGCGCTTGGAGAGCTTGGCAGGCTGACCGTTGCGGAACAGCATGACCATCTGCATGAGTACCACGTCCAGACGGTCAGTATTCACATCGAGCGCCTTGAGTGCCGCTTTCAGGCGCGGCACGTAGCCGTGGTGATCCGCACCAAGCACGTTGATCGCCTTGTCAAATCCGCGCGTTTCGAGCTTGTCCATATGGTAGGCGATATCCGGCACAATGTAGGTGGGAATGCCGTTGGCGCGGCGCAGTACGAAGTCCTTGTCCGCACCGAACTGCTCCGCCTTGAACCAGACTGCCCCCTCCTGCTCGTAGGTATAGCCGCGCTTTGTCAGCTCCTCGATCACGCGGTCAACACTGCCGTCCGCGTGGAGCGTGCTTTCGCGGTACCAGTTGTCATACACCACGCGGTAGCTCCCCAGATCGCGCTCCAATCCCTCTACATTGAGGGGAAGTGCGTAGCCGACCAGCGTGCTCCGGCGCGCCTCCTCGGAGGAATCCGCCAGCGCATCGCCGTTCTGGCGATAGTAATCCGCCGCATGGATGATGATATCCTTGCCGAGATAAACATCCTCCGGCATGGGAAAGTCCGGATGATTGCCGTCCTCGCCATAGATCAGCTCAGCGATCTTCTCAGAATCCTCGCTGTTGGCTGCAAATACCGCCTTACCCTGCTCCGAGCAGAGCTGCATGTAGCGTAGGGACAGGGACTTGCCGAATTTCTCGATCTGATTGCCGGCATCGTTGACGTAGAACTCGCGCTCGGTGTGCCAGCCTGTCCACTCCAGAAGTGACGCAATGCCGTCACCCAGGGCAGCACCTCTGGCATTGCCGACGTGCATCGGACCTGTGGGATTTGCCGATACGAACTCGACCAGTGCCTTTTTACCCTTGCCGCCCTCAGATTTGCCGTACTCGTCCCGTTCCTCCAGAACCGCCTGCACGGTGTCGGAGAACCATGTCCTGCGCAGGAAGAAATTCATAAAGCCCGGTCCTGCGATCTCAGCCTCCTCGAAGTAAGTGCCCTCAAAGCCGATCGCACCCATCAGCAGCTCGGCAATGGCACGCGGCGCCATGTGCAGTGCCTTGGCAGATGCCATTGCAATATTCGAGGCGAAGTCGCCGTGGCTCTTGTCCGCCGGAATCTCGATCTTAAAAGCGGGCAGCGCCTCAGCCGGGATCTTCCCCTCGGCGGTCAGTGCCCCCAGTGCATTCATCAGCAGCTCCCGGAGCTGCACCTGTGCGGTTTCCATCATATTGGTCATGTGTGTGTAAACCTCCTGTTTCGTAAAGTGCGCGGCATCTCCCCCAAACCGGGAGCTGTCACCGGCACTCTGATGCTTCCTGCCATTTATCGTGTCAGTTTCCGTACAGTGAGATGGATCTCGTTGTCCGAAAGCAGCGTGGTATTGGCATCAACTGTGTAGCGCATGGCAAGTGTGCCGCCCTCATCGGTCAGCTCATTGCGAATCCACTTTGCCGCAACGCCCACCGCAAATTCTCCGAACGGTGTCTCATAATGGCAGAAGTGCTTCTTCCCCTTCTGCACGACCAGATGTGTCTGGTAGCTCCCCGTGCGGACAATGGAGACCATGCCGTCTTTCGCAATGCGAAGCTGCATGTTCGAGCCTTCCATGCCCGTGGTCTCGGATTCCTCGTAGGAGATGATCCGTTCGCCGTCCGGATTCTGATCGTAGAGGATCTCCGTGTCCAGAATCGACTCGGAATTGCCGTCCTCCTCACGCTGAATGCTTTTCAGCGTCATAACCCATTGTTCTTTCAAATTGTCTCTCCTGTTTCTATAGACCTGTTTCATAACCGGAAAAATGCTGAATGACGCAGGATTTTTTGCATCAGACAAAGCACGTTTTCCGCAGGAATACTGTATGTATTGCAAGGAAAACAGGAAAAGTATGATGCAAAAAGGACAAGTCAGGCAGCGTTTTGGAGGTGATTGAACAGGTCTTATGTTGTCCATTCCATCAGATCCTGCTGCTGAACACCTGTCCGTTCACAGCATCTGCCAGAAAATTCTTTGCATTGTCACGGAACATCGATACGCTGTCGGATACATAATAGGTATTGTGCCCACGCTCGGTGCTGTCCGTGAGGAGATCATGCTCCTCCAGACACTTGCGCGTATAGATCGCGGCTGCCTCGCTGGCAGAGATGAGCTTGACGCCCTCCCCCATGATATCCGCAATGGCAGGCGCGATCACCGGGTAATGCGTGCATCCCAAAATCAGCGTATCCACTCCGGCATCCCGGATGGGCTGTAGGTACTCCTCCGCCGCAAGGCGCGTGATAGGATCGTTGCGGTCTGTGTAGCCGTATTCGACCAGATGCACGAACAAAGGACACGCCATTGCCGTGACGGCAACATTCGGATCTACAAAGTGGATCGCCTGCTCATAGCTGCCGCTTGCGACCGTAGCAGGCGTACCGATGATGCCGACCCTGCCGTTCTGTGTCGCCTCACATGCCGCATACGCCGCAGGATACACCACCCCGGTAAAGGGAATGTCATCGACCGGTGCATCTGCACCGAGCATGGAGCTGACCGTTCCGCATGCTGCAATGATCATCTTCACCGGATGGCGGCGCAGGAATGCGATGTCCTCTTTCGTATAGCGCATAATGGTCTGCCGGCTGCGCGTACCATACGGAATCCGCGCAGTATCGCCGAAATAGATAATGCTTTCATTTGGCATGATCTGGTTGAGTACCTTGACAGCCGTCAAGCCGCCCATACCCGAATCGAACACGCCGATCGCGTCACGATTCATAGCACAGCCTCCTCAGACGGCACGGTCATTGCTGTCAATGGCCTGCTGAATGAGCTTGTCGATCAGATACGCCGGAGCCATGCCCAGATGGTCCATGAGCTTCGGATACATGCTGATGGACGTAAAGCCCGGCATGGTGTTGATCTCGTTGAGGATGATCTCACCCTTGTCGGAGAGGAAGAAATCCACGCGGCTCAGCCCCTTGCAGCCCATCGCCTTATACGCCTTGACAGCCGTCTCCTGGATGGCACGTCCGGTCTCTACCGGAAGCTCCGCCGGAATCGACAGCTTGGAATCTGCCAGCACATACTTTGCATCAAAGTCATAGAACTGCTTGCAGGACGCGATCTCGCCGACAAATGATGCAAACGGCGCATCATAGCCAAATACCGCTACCTCCAGCTCTCTGCCTACGATCTCCTCCTCGATGATGACTTTCTCGTCATGGGCAAAGGCATGCTTGATGCCCTCGATGAGCTGCGCCTCGTTCTCTGCACGGCTCACGCCGATGGAAGATCCTGCATTTGCCGGCTTGACAAACACCGGATAGCCCAGATCTGCGGCAATTTCCTTCGCCTTCTCCTGTATGCGGTTCATCTCATGCTCAAGGATCATGCGCCACTTTGCCGTGCGGATGCCGTTGTAATCCAAAATCGTGTGTGTAGTTGCCTTGTCCATGCAGGCAGCCGATGCCAGAACGCCGCAGCCCACATACGGGATGCGCGCCATCTCCAGCAGTCCCTGAATCGTACCGTCCTCGCCGTTTCTGCCGTGCAGAACGGGGAACACCACGTCGATCTTCTTGACGGTCGCAGCGCCGTTTTCGGTGGTAATGATGCCGCGATGGATCGGATCGGGGGACAGGATCGCCGATGCGCAGTCCGGGTCGCGCTCCCACTCGCCGTTCGGAATGGATGCCACACCGCCCGGATAATACAGCCATCTACCCTTCTTGGTGATACCGATACAGGTCACCTCGTACTTATCCTTCGGGATGCTTTCAATGACAAACGCCGCGGATTTCAGTGAAATATCATGCTCACTGGACGCGCCGCCGAACAACACTGCTACTCTGATCTTTGACATAACAAATTCGCTCCTTACCTGTAAGATACCTGATCCCCGGGACGCACATTCCCTCCGGAGCAGGATACTTACTTTTATTTTACCATATTTTCTGCCAAACTGCAAGACCTTGTGAAAAAAAACTTTTTCTTTTCCCAATCTATGCGCTGCCGGGCAAAAAAATGCGCTGTGCATCACGCACAGCGCATCGAATCAGGCATCAGACCTCCTCGAGAACTGGAGAAGTGCCAGATTCCGCAGGCTCTTTCACATATAGCAAAGTGACTCGAACGCAGGAATACTTGATGTATTGCAAGGGCGAGGCACAAAGCCAGATGCGAAAGAGACAAGGAAGATGGTGCTTCGGAAGTTTCCGAGGCGGTCTATTATTCCACGATCTCCGTGTCCACATGCGGCGCATCCTGCTCTGCATCCGCTGCAAGCTGGGCTGCACGCTGCTCGGCAGCCTCCGCGATCTCCTTGCCAAGGAAATCCGGAAGCTCCATACCTGCCTGCTGGAACAGCTCGTTCAGCGGCGGCACGGACTTCATCATGCCGGAGAGAAAGCCTGCGGTAGAGGTCTGACCGTTGCCGTTGGCGCCGCTGTCCCAGACAGTGACCTTGTCGATCTTGATGTTCTTGATCGCCTCGACCTGGATCGCCACCAGATCCTCCAGCTTCTCCGCAATCAGCAGCTTGACCGCCGCATTGGCATCGCCGCCGGCAGCCTCCACGATGGCACGCATACCCTCTGCCTGACGGGTGAGGATCTCCTGCTGACCCTTTGCCTCTGCCTCCATGCGGGCAAAGATCGCATCTGCCTCACCTCGTGCCTTGCGGCGGATGACCTCCGCCTCTGCCTCGGCACTGATCTCAGCCTTTTCCTTCTCGATCTCACTCTTGACGATGACATCTGCCTTCTGGGTCGCCTTCTCCAGAGCCGCACGGGTCTGCTCAGCCTCCTGCTGTGCAAGGTACGCCTCCTGCTTTGCCTTTGCCTGCTGAACTGCCTCGGCTGCGGTCGCGCGGCGCAGGGATTCTGCCTCACGCTCACGGCGGCTTGCCTCGGATTCTGCAACAGCAACTCTTGCCTCGTTCTCACCCTCGATCGCAGCGGCATTCGCAGCAGCGACCTGAACACGCTGTGCCTGCTGTGCATTTGCCTGACCGATCTCACCGTCACGGTTCTGCTCGGCAACGCTGCGCTTTGCATCGTTGACAGCCTTTGCAGCCGCCTCCTTACCAAGGGCATTGAGGTAGCCGGATTCATCGGTGATATCCGTTACATTGACGTTGATCAGACGCAGACCGATCTTCTTCAGCTCGATCTCTACGTTCTTGGAAACCGCTACCAGGAACTTGTCGCGGTCTGCATTGATCTCCTCGATGTCCATCGTGGCGATGATCAGACGAAGCTGACCGAAGATGATGTCCTTGGCAAGCTCCTGGATCTCCACGAGCTTCAGACCCAGCAGACGCTCCGCTGCATTCTGCATTACGCCCGGCTCTGTGGAAATGCCGACCGTGAACCGGGACGGTACGTTAATACGGATATTCTGCTTGGACAGTGCATTGCGGAGATCTACGTTCATCGAAATCGGTGTCAGGTCGAGGTACTGGTACGACTGGATGACCGGCACAATGAACGCCGCACCGCCGTGAATGCACTTTGCCGAACGCGGATTGCCGAATTCGTCAGTTCCGACCTTACCGTAAACAACGAGGATCTTATCCGAGGGACACTTTCTGTACCGGGAGAGGATCGCGATCATTGTCGCAAAGAGGATAATGACGATCACACAAATGGCGATCAGAATGCCGAAATTTTCCATAGCTGTTCTCCTTTATTGTAAAATGTTTGTTATCGCAAGCATCACTCGGATGCTTCAACGACCAGCGTATCCCCCAGCACATCGGTCACAAGAACCTGCGAGCCTGTCGCAAGCGCCGCATTGCCGGCATTTACCGCGTCAAATTCGCAGAAACGCCCCTGGAGCTGCATCGTGATCTTTCCGGTGCCGTCATTCTTCGGCGGAACGCTCAGATAGACCGTAGCCGTCTCGCCGATAGCTCTTTTGAGGTCGATCGCGCCGTTTTCTGCGAGCTTACGCGACATCTGAACGAGCTTTGCCACGACCAGCATCATCAGGATACCGCACACCGCGCCGATGCCAAGCCCCAGTGCCGCCGGCAGCCCCGAGCTGACCGAGATGATCGACACCCACCCGAATACCGCCAGAAACGTGACGATGGTCTGGAGCGTCAAAAACCGCAGATTGCCGAAATCCGCCGGATTGCCGCCGTCAGTGACATTGACCTCCAGCGCATCCGGAATGCCGTTGCCGTCAAGATCCAGATCCAGATTCGTGTCAACGTCCAGATCCAGTCCGGAGGTATCTGAAACATCCACACCGCTGTCGCCGTGTCCGCCAAGCATTGTCAGCAAAAGCTGTAACACCAGAATCAGCGATGCCGGAATCGCGATACAATATAAGATCCGTAGGATCGGGGTCAGAGTTTCCCACCATGCCTGCATAAAAATGCCCCCTTTCAGCGAACGCATCAGACATGTAAATTTTATTTACTGAAATCATTATACCGCATCCCGGCGCATTTGTCAATAGGTTTTCAGGAATTTATTTTTATTTTCCGTACAACTCACGCCTATCATTTTTGGAACGTTTCACAAATCTGATAATTTTTTCGTGCACTTTCGTGAAAAGTAAATGAAACTTTCTTTTTTTGAAAATATTTTGCAGAAAGGGCTTGATTTTTTTACGCATTTGTGTTATGCTAGTAATTAACGTAGTAAACACCATTTACGCAAATGGTAATCCCCAGATCCTCAGAGCCTGTTTAAAATCTGGAGATAGCCGGATTTTTGAGCAGATTTTTTCCTGTGGCAAAGCACGAGATCCGCAGGAATACTGTATGTATTGCAAGGAT
>CAZKHW010000088.1:0-10187 GCA_964552525.1 uncultured Ruminococcus sp.
TTTCAACACCATAAAATCCACAGGCAAATGCACGCGGTGCTTCCATTGACGGCGGCTGATTCAAAGTAATCAGTTCATAGTTTTCATCATTTAATTCTATACTGATTTCTTTTGTATCAATCGTTACATATCCATGGAGAATACTGTTATCAGTATCCGTCGCTTTCTGCACTTCGATCCTTCCCTTATGCGGAACAAATGAATCATCAGACGGATTGACATATACACTGTCAAGTATCATCTGATAATCACCAGTTTCTGAATAACATTCAAAAAGTTCGTTCAATTGCGGTATGTTGAAACTTTCTCTGTCACACACATACCATCCGTTATGTTTGCTGTCTTCAAACATAATAACTGCCTCAAGCTTTTCTTTATTGGAAGCAACTATATTATTATCACTGTCAATAATCGCAGAAACAGCATAGCAGTTTTCAGTATAATTAGATCCCAGTGCTGAATAATTGTCCGAAGAAAAATCAATGAGCTCAATCCAATAATGTGTGTATGGTGATAAGTATGCGCCGATTTGTCCAAGAGGATATTCACGTTCGGCATTATATCTGTTGATGATCGACATTGTATTTGAAACTTTACTACTTGCTTCAGCTCGCGCTTTATTGTGTATATCTACACGGAGATACTCACGGAATCCGAATGCAAAAGCAAGTGATGCCATAGCTGCAAGCAGAACGGATGACACAAAAAGTCTCAGAAACGTAACACGTTTTTTTCTTCTGATTTTTGATTTCATAAAAAACCTCCCTTATTCATCTGTCAATTTGTAGCCTCTGCCAACGATCGTTTTGATTTGCTTACCGGATTTTCCGAGAGCCTTTCTCAGCAGGCGGATATGATTATCCACAACTCTGTCATTCCCGAAATAATCGTACCCCCAGATATGATTCAGGAGTGTATCACGGTCAACAGTCCAGTCAATGTGCTTCATGAGATAATGCAGGATCGCAAATGCCTTTGGAGTGAGTTCCGTTTCACTGCCGTCCACAAAGCATTGCAATGTATTCGGATTGATCTCAATGCTGCCGCATTTCAGAATATCGGATACTACCCTGCCCTCTGCACGTCTCATAAATGCCATACACTTTGCATACAGCTCCGCAAGTGAAAACGGCTTTACGATGTAGTCATCACAGCCGAGGGTATAGCCGTACAGAATATCTTCCTCACGTCCTCTTGCGGTAATAAACAGTATGGGAATATCACTTGTCTGGCGAATTTTTTTGCATATCGTGAAACCGTCTGCATTCGGGAGCATAATATCGAGCAGAATCAGTCCGATCCCATCCAATC
The DNA here is from genome assembly GCA_964552525.1 of uncultured Ruminococcus sp. Classification (GTDB taxonomy): domain Bacteria; phylum Bacillota; class Clostridia; order Oscillospirales; family Ruminococcaceae; genus UBA3855. The sequence continues at coordinate 1,312 of CAZKHW010000088.1, forward strand.
CTTCCTCAATCACATCAAGAGCCTTCTGTCCGTCCTGTAGGATAACAGTTTCTGTACCCTCGTTGTTGAAATAGATCCGTATCACATCACAAATCTGCCTTGCATCTTCGATTACAAGTATCTTTTTCATGGTCTCCTCCTTTCTTACTGTTATCATACCATGCTCATATGTTTTTTTTATGTTTTTATACCTGTTTAATCATTTTTTGCATCTGTTTCCGGGAGAATGCAAGTGGAAAATGCTATACTGCCCTCTATTGTAAGACACACAATAGATTCCGAGCAGAAATTTCGGCAGACAAGGAGCAAACCGCAAGATGGGCTGTCGCCCATCGAGGATTTGCGACGCAGCTCTGACGGAATTTCTGCCGGAAGATATGTGCGGATTGCATTAGAGGACAGTATAAGAGCCTGCCCGGATTGCCAGGCAGGCTCTCGTATTATCCGATATTGTCAGGCGCAGGGATGAGTTCCTCGGCTGCCTGGACATCCTCCAGCGCAGGCGGTTCGATCTCGGCTGCATCATTATTCTGTACAGACTCCTGCGCAGGTGCTGCTGTCTGCGGAATTGCCGCCGTTGCTTCTTCCCCTCCGGCAGAACAAATATAGGTAAACTTCGGGGATTTGAGATCCATCACATGCGAGAACGGATAGCCGCGCACGGTGATCTGTCCGTCAATCACAACGCGGTTGACGTAACCGCCGTTGCCCTCGAAAATCTGAATCCAGTTCTTGGGATTATCCGACAGCGTGATCTGGTAGGCACTCTCAATGCGCTGGCGCACCTCACCGATCGTGTAGTATGTCACACTGCCCCAATGCGGATCATACTGGGAATCATACTCGCTGGAAACGCTGCGCAGATACGGCATGTCATCGCTGAATATGTCGTAGCAGTTCGCAGTGATGCCGCCGCAGGATGCGTAAAACATCGTCAGACAGTAATCGTCTTTATAAAACAGTGCCTCCCCCAGTACCGACGCGCACAGCTCCACAATTTTCTGTGATGGATTGGGCTTGCCCTTGAGATCATGCGCATCATTGTTATGGTACTTCATGTAGGTGTAGATCGCGACTGCCTGCGCCTTGATGCACTCCGGCTCAAAGGAAGGTCCGATCTCAACATTCACGATCTCCGCGACCTGCTGGAGAACACTTCCGGGAACGCCCTGAACTGTGACCGTCTCCGACTGTGCTGTGCCGGTATTTTTGAGGGTCGTGCCAGGATAGTAGTGGAACAGAATATCCTGATAGTTCCATCCGGCATACTTCGCATAGAAATTCGCACCATTCTGGCTCAGACCAACGCAATGTCCCCAGCCATAGGTCGTAAACGCAAACGTTCCGGCATCGGTTGTGGAAACTGCGGACGGTGTCGGCGAATTCGACACGATCGAATCATCATGTCCCTCGGCAATGACCATTGTCGCTGCTGCCTGCGCAGCATCCACCGTCTCGTAGGAAACCAGAGACATATCACTGTATTCCGTCAGATCTGCTTTCCACCAGGAAACCGGATCATATTCCTCGTCCACCTTGGTGCTGTGAACGATGGTAACACTGCTCAGACCTGTCGATTCTTCCGTTTCCGGCTCTGTTTCCGCCTCGGTCGCAGGCTCTGTGATGACCACGAGATCCTCAAGCGCATCATCTCCGCCAGCTTCCGCAATGGCATGTACAGGCAGCATAGCCGCCGTAATGATTGCAGCCGCTGTCAGAGCTGTCAGCCGCTGCCCGATATGTTGCAAAATCATAAAAGTTCTCCATTTCGCCGGAACATCTCCGATTTATTCCTGTGCAAAGATATCCTGGAACGTCTCTGCGGTCTCTCCGGGTCTGACCCTGCGTGCAATCACCAGGAAACGCGAATCATCTGCATCCGAATAGCAGGTGGAAAGGGTCAGCAGCTTGTCGCCGTACTGCACATCCACCGGAATCTGCACCAGGCTTTTCTGACGTGCTGTTTCAATGTAGGCATCGAAGGACTCCTGATTGGGGAACTCCTCCATATCCCAATACCGCCATGATGCCGACGGACTGCCGTCTGTGATGGTCAGTGCCACGATTACGTAGGTGTAGTGCTGGAAATTCGATTCCAGCTCAATGTAGGGTGCTTTCTGGTAGAATGTCAGATCCTGACGATAGCGGCGAAGTGACCCGAACATCGTGTTGTTCGCCATATTATGCCCATACAGGAGAATGTTGTCAGACTGTGTTTTCTCATCAAAGCCGAAATCGTTGCGGTAATCCATGAACACTGTTCCGGCGCGGAACGGCTTGTGATCGTAGCCGTGATCGAGGTAATACTCGTTGTTTGACACCTGCACGATGGGATTATCGACCTTCGTCTCCGGGACGGTGATCCAGCCGACCGTGTCGGCGTTGCAGTGCTCTGTCAGCATTCTTGCCTTTCCGGTCATGCCGTTGACAGGTCCGGCAACGACTGTCGAGGGGTCAAACACCGTCTCGGATGATGCCGTACTTTCAGTCGGTGCGGAACTGACCGGTTCTTCCGGTACAGGCGGCTTGGGCGAACGCAGGCAGATGCCGGCGGCTGCTCCTCCAATCATAAGCAGGCAAGCCGCGCCGGCAATAAGGGGCGTGAGCTTTTTCCGGCTCATTTTCGGTTTTTTTTCAGACATATCGTATCATCCCTTTCACAGAGTTAAACAAAGCTTGTGCGGAGATCTCTTAGCCATAGGGTACAAACTCCGCATCGGGATCATACGTATTCTTGCGCCATTTGTAGTAGCTGTTAGGCCATTTGATATTCGGATTTTCCGTGCTGGTACAGCCCTCCATCAGATCCTCGCCGTCACGCAGCAGACGTGCAAAGACCACCAGCCGTCCCTGCGAGAACGTGCTGTTGCAGGTGGACAGCGTCAGGAGCTGATCTCCGTAGGTGACATCGACATCCGTCAGGCGCACGGTACGGCGCTTGACCTCGTTGACATACTCGTAGAAATCCTCCTCGCCCTCAAAATTGAGGACATTCCAGTAATCGAATGCGGTCTCCGTCGTATCATCAATGTCCACGATGATCATGCCAAAAATCTTGTACTTGTACTTGCGATAGTTGGAATTCAGCTCAATGATCGGGTGGGAATCATAATACGTGGCATCATTGATATAATACTTCAGGCTTCCGAACATGCAATAATCGTGCATATTATGACCATAAATAATGAGATTCTGGGAATTGAGAAATACCCGTCTGCCATTCTCCACATAGTCGAAATAATCCCGATAATCCATGAAGATCGAGCCAGCCTTCTCATAATTGCCGTAGAGATCCTTGTCCAGATAATAGGAATTGCCGTCCGCATCATCACGGTGCTGGAGCACAGGGTAATTAATTGGGGATTTCTTCTCGGAATCCTCTGTCGGCACTCTGATCCAGCCCACAACGTCCGGATTGATCTCCAAAAGCTCTTTGGCAGCCGGCAGCAGCGAGTAGTAGCGATAGGAATCATCAACCTCCAGTGGCGTTTCCTCTGCCTCCTGATACACCCGACGGATCACATCATTCTTCTGCTGATTCTGGTAGTTCTCCCAGAAATACTTGCCGATCAGAACCAGACAGACCATGAAAATGGTCGAGGACATCAGAAAGATCGTCTTGCGAACGACCTCGAACGCACTGTCCCCCTTACGGGGAAACAGGTTGAGTCCCCTGCGCTTTTTGCGCTTGGACTTCGGCTGGGATTTCGCAGGCTTTCGTTTTTTGGCAGGTGCAGCCGCCTGCGAACGGCGCTGCTCCCGCTCATAGGGAGCTTCCTCCGGATGTTCCTTGGCGAGCTTCATCCGCCGGATGCGATCTGCCATTTCCTGCTGCCCATCAGCAGCATCGCTCTCGGCGGTATGCTGTTGAACAGCATTCTTGATCGCAAGATATTTGTCCTTGTGTACAGGGGACTGTGTTCCGAACGACTCTTCCGGTTTTTCACTCATGTGGCTTCCTCCATCAATTTTGATCCTGAACCATCTCCCGTTACCCTCGGGGGACATTTCCTGCACGGCAGCAGCGTGCGGCTTGCTGCATTGTGCCGACCAAAGTACAGGACATACCTGTACAGTATTATTTTACTACATCCATCCACGATTTGTCAAGAAAAATGTCAGGCATTCTGCCATTCTGACAACTTTCCACGGTTCTCTGCCCGTTTTTTGTGCATCCGGGCAACAGGACATTTCGCAGAATGTGCGACATGTGTCGCTTTTTACCCAAACTGCTTATCGGTTCACCCGAAACGTCTTGACCTCAGTTCCCTCGACCGCCTTGCGGATCATGTCCTCAAACTGTCCTTTTTCCTGCGCCTGCTCGATCAGATCGAGCTGCGGACGGATCTTCGGGTGACGCGGTGTGAATACCGTGCAGCAGTCCTCGTAGGGCTGGATGGAAATGTCAAATGTGTCGATCTTTCGGGCAATTTCGATGATCTCGGTCTTATCCATACCAATGCACGGGCGAAATACGGGAACGCGGCACACCGCATCGGTGCAGACCATCGCCTGAATGGTCTGGGATGCCACCTGTCCCACGCTCTCGCCGGTGATGAGGGCAAGGCATTCATCCTGCTTGGCGATCTCCTGTGCGATCAGCATCATCAGGCGGCGCATCAGGATGGTAAAATACTCCTCCGGACAGCGGCGTTTCAGCTCCTCCTGGATCTCGGTGAACGGCACGCAGTAGAACTTCATATCGCCACAGTAGTCGGTCATTTTTTCGCAAAGCTGCTCCACCTTCAGACGTGCGCGGTCAGAGGTATACGGGGGGCTGACAAAGTGGATGCACGAGCATTTGATCCCGCGCTTTGCCATCATATAACCAGCCACCGGACTGTCGATGCCGCCGGAAAGCAGGAGCATCGCCCTGCCGCTGCTGCCCAGAGGCAGACCGCCTGCACCGCGCAGCTTGTTGGCATAGACATACGCATGCGTGTCACGAATATCGACCATGACCGTGACATCGGGGGTGTGAACATCTACACGCAGGCTCGGGAATGCCTCACAAAGCTCACCGCCCAGCTCACGGCAGATCTCCGGTGACTTCATCGGGAAGGACTTGTCCGCGCGTTTCGCCTCGACCTTAAAGCTGTCGGCATCCTCAAGCGTTTCACGAAGATACTCGACCGCCTTGTCACGGATGCTGTCAAATTGCTTTTCGCACACGCAGGCACGGCAGATCGTCGCAATGCCGAACACCTTCTGGAGTCGCGAGATGACCTCCTCCATGCGGATGGTGTCCTCCTGCGGCTCGATATAGATCGTGGACTGCGCCGCGCTGTATCCAAAACGTCCCAGCGGCCGCAGACGGTACTTGATCTGCTTGAACAGAATGTCCTCAAAGCTACCCTTATTCAGCCCTTTCAGAGCCATTTCGCCGTATTTTACCAGAATTACCTCTTTCATTGCAACAAGTTCCTTTCTATATGTAAAGACGTAAATTACGCCCGGAATGTGACGAATCTACTTATGGATGAGACTGTTCTGCCCCTCACGGACGGCAGCGATCAGCCGTTCGAGATCGGTGAGTGTCGTTTCCTCGGAAAAGCTCACGCGGATGGCACTGTCGGCGCGGTCGTCCGGAATGCCATAGGCACTGAGCACACCGCTTTTCGCGCCCTTGGAGCATGCCGAGCCGCTTGAAACAAAGATATCCCGGCTCTCCAGAAAATGCAGCATCGTCTCGGAGCGGATGCCCTTCACGGAAAAATTGACGATGTACGGCGAACCCTCCGGGTCACTGTTGAGAAGCAGTCCCTCATTCTCCACGATCATGGCAAGGAGCTGACCGCGGAGCTGCTGCACTGCCTGAAAGCGCTCATGCATCGTGGGCTGCATGTACCTGACCGCTGCCCCGAAGCCTGCGATCAGAGGGGATGCCTCCGTTCCCGGGCGCAGTCCCTGCTCCTGCTTGCCGCCCGTCACAATGGGGATCAGGCGGATGCCCCGGCGGACATACAGTGCGCCGCAGCCCTTGGGACCGTGAATTTTATGTGCACTGACCGACAAGAGGTCGGCGCGGAGATCCTCGACATTGACCGGCAGCTTCATAAACGCCTGCACGGCATCGCAGTGGGTGACAGTCTGGGGGAATTTCCGCTTGACATAGCGAAACACGCGTTCCACAGGAAGGATGCGTCCTGTCTCATTCTCCACAAGCATCATGGAGATCAGGCACGTATCCTCCGTCACAGCATCCATAAAATCCTGTGCGTGAAAGCTGCCATCAGCATCCGGGAACACCCGTGTCACGGAAAACCCCTGTGCTTCAAGCGCATCGACCGTACTGCGCACGCTGGCATGCTCGACCGCAGAGGTCACGATATGCCGCCGCCGTTTCCCATAGGCAGCGCATGCCCCCCTGAGCGCGAGGTTGCTCGCCTCGGTCGCACCGGAGGTAAAGAGAAGATTCTGGGGCTGTGCACCCAGCGCGAGCGCGATGGTCTTTCGCGCATCATCCATCGCAAGCTGTGCATCCAGTCCGGCGCGATGCAGCGAGGAGGGATTTGCATAATGATGTGTCAGGCAGTCCGTAATGGCTGCAATCACAGGCTCACATGGCCTTGTGGTGGCGGCATGATCCAGATAAATCGCCACGCACTCACTTCCTTTCTTAGGTCCTGTTTCGTATCCTCCATACGAGGCATCTCTTTACATTCATTTCTATTATAACACATTCCCGTTCATTTTTCCAGTCTTTTTCTAAATTTTCTGCTTCTCTCAAATTTTTTTGAAAAAACCCTTGACAAATACGCTTATCTGTGCTATAATACATACTGTTGAGTTCAGAAAAATCAACAGCTTATATGCGGATATGGCGGAATTGGCAGACGCGCTAGCTTCAGGTGCTAGTCGGGGCAACCCGGTGAAGGTTCAAGTCCTTTTATCCGCACCATAAGCCTTCATGGTGCTTTACATATAATTTCATACGCTGCGGATATGGCGGAATTGGCAGACGCGCTAGCTTCAGGTGCTAGTCGGGGCAACCCGGTGAAGGTTCAAGTCCTTTTATCCGCACTTTTTACCCCCCCTTTCCTCAACGGACAGGGGATTTTTTTCGAGGTAATCGCATGAAAGAAAAAAAACGCAAGTCCAAAAAGCTCACAGCCCTGCTCATCGTGCTGGGCATTCTCGCCGTGTGTATTGCGCCCGGTCTGGATCAGCGGATGATCGTGCGCCGCTACACAGAGGATGCAGCCGCCGTCACGCACCCGGTTCGCATCGTCCTTGTAACGGATCTGCACTCATGTCAGTACGGGACGGACGAGCAGGAGCTGGTAGATGCCATTGACGAGCTTGCACCGGATCTGCTGATGCTGGGCGGCGATATCTTCGATGACACGCTGCCCGATGACAACACCGAGGCATTCCTGTCCGGCATCTCCGGCAGATATCCGGTATACTACGTGACGGGAAACCATGAATACTGGGCAGGCAACGCCGCCTACGCAACAAAAATGGAGATCCTTGCCAGATACGAGATCACACGCCTTGCCGGAGCTGCTGAGACTGTCACCATAAACGGAGAAACTCTGACCATCTGCGGCGTAGATGACCCGGAGACAGCCTATATTGACGCATCACATGGATTTGAGGAGCAGCTTGCGGAGGCTGCCGCAGCGCAGGAAGGCTACCGTATTTTGCTGTCCCATCGACCGGAACGATTCGCGGATTATGTTGAATACGGATTTGATATGGCACTGTGCGGTCACGCACACGGCGGACAATGGCGCATTCCGGGCATTCTTAATGGTCTTTGGGCACCGGATCAGGGATTCTTCCCATCCCTTGCCGGGGGACGCTACGAGCAGGACGGCACGGTCATGATCGTTAGCCGGGGGCTTGCACGTGAATCCACCAGAGTACCGCGCATCTACGACCGTCCCGAGCTTGTGGTGGTAGATCTGACATAACACCTCTTGCGGATAATCATTTGATCCTTGGATGCATATCTGATTCCAAAGGCAGCACCGCCACTCCCCTCTCGCCTTTGGAGAAGGGTCAGGGGGGGAGATAACGCTTGCATGAAACACACAATGCAAGTTCAGAAAAATGATTCCCATGTATATTTTTTAACTTCCTTGACAGAAATGCAAAACCATGTTATAATATCATTGCCGTACTTGTGATGGAATTGGTGTTATGGACGACAGATGGAAATCAAGCGATAACATCAGGCTTTATTGATCAAAGGGAGTGCTTTATGGAAGAATTGAAATCAATTATGGAGAAGTTTGCAGCATCTGGTTGGGAGTTAATATCCATCCCTGCACAACAATGGTTAGACGGGAAAGCGGATGAGGATACTTTAATAGCGGCAATTAGGCAAGCAGATGCTGAATGCGGAAGCTGCGGTTGTGATTTAGATCCATTGTATAAAAGAGCTTTGGAATTAATCTGACATTGATAGGAGCAAAAATGGCATCACTTAGAACATTGGGTTTCGGTAAAACAATGGAAAAGAAGCTTCATTCAGTTGATATTCATTGTGCTGAAGAATTAATCGATATTGGAAGTAAGCAAGCAGTATTCCGCCTCAAAGCCAAATATCCAAGTACTTGTGTTGTTATTCTTTATTATTTAGAAGCTGCTATTCGTGGAGTTGATATAAAGCAATTGGATAATGCTCGTAAATCAGAATTAAAGGCATACTTTAAACAATTATAAGTTTTTTTAAAAGCTATGCTTGCAGTAAAATTGACTGACACTTTAGATTTTGGCTGCGTTGCGATATTGCATTTAATTCGTGAGACTGTCAGAAGGTTAAATTATGTATGGCGAATTGAAACAGACGATCTGCATCAACATCTTTAACACGGAGGACGATCTTATGGCAATTCAGCAGAATACCAATATTCCGGAGATCCGTG
>CAZKHW010000089.1:0-10148 GCA_964552525.1 uncultured Ruminococcus sp.
GCTCCATTTCCTTATCGATTAATCCTTGTTTCCTTGTTTTCATGCCTTTTTCCTCCAATTTTATTTGTTGATGATATTGGCATTTACATGGTTTATTATTCAGACTCCGAGGGTGGAAAAGTAGATATAAGAAAAGTGCCAATTTTACGGCACTTTTCAGCTTTATAGAATTGCTGTCGTTTTTGATGAGATGATTTTCGCTGTTCTTAAACAAGTCAATGGGTTCGCTGCATAATCTGGAATGGCATGGCTCCACCTTCTTAATAAATCTTTTCGGTTATATTATACCTCTTACAACACCTTAACCCGCAAATTAAGCGATAATCAAGACTTTTTTCTGATATCGATAATATCCCAATCTTGGAATGCATTTTTACTTTTGTCATAAGTTGATTCTTGAATCGCTAAACAAAGCAGCTTTCTTGGGCGACTCATGCCAACATATACCAACTTTCGACTATAATCAAACAATGAAGAGGAACCAGCTTTTCCAACTCCAAGATATGGAAGGATGCGAACAATATCAGATGAATTTTTCATTTCCGTCTCCAGATAGAGCGTAGCATCGTGTGTTTCGCCTTTCACACCATGAATGGTATCAAACTGAATGCGGTGGCCTCGAATAGGATCTATATAAACATTTCGTTCATTCTCTTGGACATGGTCGTCCAATGGTTCCTCCATAAAATGTGAAGGGAGCTTACTCATAACTTCTTGCCCTGTCAATTGTGAATGCCTGAAAAGAGTTTCGAGCAACTTGATGATTGCATTCGATACTGTAGTTCTGGAATATTCAGAAAGTTCTGTCATTGTAATAAGATTATCTCGATATTCGTCAAAATACCTGTCATCCAACGTGTTCCTCAAAGTCATTAATGTATGTTCCTTGCCGGTATTAGCATTTGTAATCTGTGAATAATGAAAGATCCGGCAAATTAGTTTTCTGATTATCGGTTCTGCTCGATCCATTCGTCCTTCTCTTAACTCGTTACAAATTTCGTCTATAGCTCCCCAATACCGAAACGAACTGGCTATCCTTCTGCTTCCATCAAAGCCATCAAAATAGCTGCCAATTTTGATGCCTGCTGCATCATTACTGCGTATGTGCCCAATCGCTTTGTAAATTCCTTTATCGTCAGTCAAGCCATGTGCCTCTAATTGTAGAATAAAGTGATCCTTAACCGAAGAAATCGTATTAATATCATAAACTAATAATACGGGTTTATAACTTTTGACACCATGCGCCGCTTTAATTGCTTGCTGGCTAGTTCTTAATGGACGAAGTACATTCGCAATCTCCTGTCCATACCGATTTGATTGTCCTAGAACAAGATAATCCCCTTGGGGTTGCCAATCTTGTTCTGTATCTTTATCAGATCCATAAATTGCTTGATCTGAGTCCCCGATATGAAATACACAACATTTTACAGGACAAAAAAGCTTTGCCAGTGCTTCTCTCTGAGTCTCTTTACAGTCCTGATATTCGTCAATAAACACATATTTGAATCGGCTACTAAACAAGTCTGTATATTCCGCCGTCAATTCCCTGACTGCCTCCACTGCATACTGAAAAGCATCGGAATATTTTATCAAACCTTCCTCAGTCAGCATATCATGTTGTGCAAAACGAAACTGTTGTGTAGATTGACGATCTGATTTAGCGAGAGGCGTTTTTCGATTGCCAATGCAAAGAGCACCATCAGCACGTATGTAAAGGGCGCCAACATAGTCTGCTTCATCCGCAAATGGAGCTGACCCATTATTATAGTCTCTTATCACAAGTCGTTTTATTTGAGGATATTTCTGCGAGTAAATGATTCGACATAGATGTTCTGCATATGTCCGATTATCAACTGGCTGGATTGATTTTCTAAACCTTCGTTTCAAATAGGGCATTGTAACAAACCTGTCAATAAACGACTGTATTGTGCCAACAAAATTTGGATAGTTCATCAACTTTCCAGCATAGTCTGACATTTTGTCTTTGATCTCATTCACTGCAACGTTTGTATGTGAGAGTACACAGATACCTGCACCATTATCAAGCGGCATTCTATCCGCAAGCAATTTCAGTTTTGCTAAGAGAACTGTTGTTTTGCCACTTCCCGGACATGCTGCTACATCTTTGGATTTCCAACACCGTATAACTGTTCTTGCATCTTCTGGAAACTGGCAACCGTCTGGAAGGAGCAATTGTTCAACTGCAGATATTTCTTCATCAATTATTTGAAGCATAAGTATTCTCCTCAATCTGGACAAGCTTGCAATCTGCACCAACAGCATGTTTTATTGCATCTACGAGATATTTCAAATAGGGATCTTTTTCAAATTTCTGCTTTAGTTCAGTACGTTTTCCTTCATCAACAGTATGTTGGTAAAGATCAAGATCAAACATTCTTTCCTGATCAAACTCCCCATTGATAATGGCCATTCGTAGCATGGATGAAAGGCACTGTGCAACAATCGCCTTAAGTCCACTCTTACCGTTTCCATCCAACATCAAACTGTATATGTTATATGCAAGTTCAACCTCACTGCAAGCATTCCATTGTGATAGTTGTTTTTCTGTCTCCTGATCTGCGGCAGTGATCTTTTCAGCGGTTAGCGTGTATTTATCACTATTTTTTATTTTCTTACCGTAATTGATTGCGCGATGAAATTCAGTCTTAAGGAAACTTAACGCAATGCAATACTCCAAAGTCCATCTGGGTGATATGAAACTCTGAATAGAACCTTTATCATACTTGTCCTTCTTTGTTACTTTTGCAGCATCAGATTCAGAGGGTTTATCGCATATAACTTTAATCTTGCGCCCATTTTCGTTTTCAGATTCATTCCATGGATGAACATCACAATCTGTAATCACGGAAACAGGTATATCTATTGTATGATTCATGTCTCCTCTAACAAAAATACGTGAATAACGTAGAAATGCGGTACTGCCGACGTTAACAACAGATACACCGTACTTTTCCAACGGATATCCGATTATTTCAGCGATGATTGGAATCAGAAGATTCTCGGCATCGCCTTCGACCATGATAACTCCTTTCGCAAAAAATAGGTTGGATTTTGTGGCATCAAGAAATCTTTGAAGGAAAAGATAATCTCCCTTTTCAAGACCTGTATTTCCTTCAGAGAGGTCATAACCACATCCGCCCTTCAGAAGAACAATATTTTTAATGTTGATTTTTGATGCTAGGATTGTACTGTGTGTCGAAATAATAATCTGAGCTCCGGATTTATCATATTCCTTTTGAAGATAGCTGATCAATCTTAACTGAGCCTGCGGATGCAAGTGTGCTTCCAATTCCTCAATTAGAGCAAGTTTCAGTCCACCGTTATCGTCATGTTTCAAAAGCAATAATTCTGCGGCGATAAATACCAAGTTTAATTCGCCCAATCCTGGATGCATCTCTGGTGCGTTTAGCGAAAGGCTCTCTAATATGGATTTCAACTGTACATTAGATGTTGTCAAAGTTGCATCACCGTTCAATGTGCTATCGTGGAACTCTGTGAGATTATCTCTGATAATCTGGAGAACCTCCTGTCCTTCCTGCTGTGTAAAATACGTCTCGATGTCCTGATTTGCGTTCTTTAGAATTTGAATTAACGCATGATTATCTTGACTTTGGAATACCTTATGACTCAAAAGTATTTGTGAAAGTCTGGAATTCCTACCCGAATGCATTTCTCGTTCAGCATCCCTAAGAGGACGAAGATATACCGCTTTCAGTAATTCTTTTGCTCTACTGTCCAAAGATAATCCATCATCTGGATCATTCACTCGAAGATCAGTAAAAATTCTATTATTCTTTTCCTTCCACGCTCGGTAGTACAGATGTAAATGATAATGCAAACCATTGGCATCCTTTTTAAATTCAAGATATTCTATAAAATTCTTTGCTTCATTAGGTGTAAACTCTGAGATAACGCACTCTATTCTGAATTCATCTGCGTATTTATTATCGGAACCAAAATAGAAATCCTCTTCGGATGGCCGCACATAATCATTACTTTGTGTGAGAAGGACCAGCTTCAAAGCATCGATAATCGCTGTTTTGCCAGCATCATTCTCACCAATGAGTGCATTTAGCCCCCTATGAAAAGATATTGCTAATCCAGGTTGACCATTTTCCTGATGAAATTTTCTAAAATCGTAAAGTTTCAATTCAGATACTATCATATATGTTTTCTCCATCTTATTCTAAGCTTGCAGCAATTCCCACGCAGTCGTGAACAGTTCAGCAGAGAGCACAAAACTGAACCATAGTGCAACATAGGTGCCCATCTGTAATCCCGTTATGTCTTATTAGCCACAGCAAGAGTGGCTATTTCATCTATTAACTCCTTATTTTTCAAGTAATCCTCAAGCGGATTTATTCTTACTCTTAAAGAGCATCTGCGAGTATCGTAATCATACGATAAACCAGCTTCATCCAACCTAATGCCAAATGGCTCTTCTTCTCTTATTCTATAGAACTGCATATATACATAATTCTTTCTGGGGCGGAAAATAACAGGGTTTGTTGCAATGCCATTTCTAATCAGGCCAATATAAAACTTGTTGTACTTCATTTCAAAGCACTTCAGAGGTCCGCACTGTTCAAAAATCGAATCCACAAGTTTAAGCTGCTCTTTAGTTGAGTGTGCTTCCCAATACTTCCGATCTGTTGCTTCGTATTCCTCTTCATCATCATCTGAGCTACTGATTTTATCCAAAACTTTAGTAAACACAAGTGCAAGTTCGCCATCATTCATCTTATAAGCAGCAAGCTGTAGTGCCACAATCGGGATGTTTCCGTTGAATAACATTCATGAAGCGACCTGTGATATCTTCTGCAATGATAACCGCTACATGGTCATACTTCTGATATCTCTTTCGTTCAGTATCCCAATATTCAATTGTGCGAATAATATGGGATATATCAGTCTCCCCCAACTGAATCTCTATTTCATATCGTGTGTTGTTATCGTCAGCCATAAGTAAATCAAGACGACTACCGGCAGGTTGTGTTTTTTCTTTGGTCAATGCTGTAAGATCACCAAGGCCAAGATAAGACGGATTCTCAAAGATATAATCCTATATCATCTTTTCGTTGACATCTTTGGCAGTTTTTAGTGAAACACGCTCCATTGAAACTAAATTAGGCATCGTATCACTCCTCTCACATATTCTCATCGACGACTGAAATCTAATTCAAACGATAATGATATGGCTTTTTCTATAGCTTGAATGTTTTCAAGTATCTCTTCTTTTTCTTTTTTACGATATTCTGTAATTGTATCTGGATTTCACTCATAATCATCATATTTTTTAATAATCTGATTAAGCATTGCTGAAACAAGTGAAAGACTCTTCTTTTTGTGCCTCCTGTAATATAGTGATACAATCGCTCTGCTTACACTCAACTGTAGTCTAGTTGTGTATTTATTAGCAACCATATCGTCAAAAGCTGATCTTATATCCTGAAAAGAGTAATTCGCGACAATTTCCTCCTCTATGTGCGAAAAATAAAAGGATCGTTCAGTAATTGGTTGAGGAAAATGCAGATTTTTAGGTGCTAAAAAGATTCTTTCGTATTCGATTATTCCATCATGCCTGTAGTTTTGAAGATGAACAATTCGATAATGTTTCCTGCATTCATCACAGAGTATTTCTTCACCTGTGCAACCACCTCGTGATCTGTTCCAATCATCATCTTCTTCATACATATGACGAACAACGCTTCCTAGCCCACATTTACACTTTGAAAACTCATCATAAACAAATCTATCCCAACTCATGTTATCTGTCCTTTCTGGCTGGGGTTTCACCAAATTCAAATCTGGCTTTCCCTGCAACTATTGCGGCATAGGCAACCTCTTCTTCAGTTTTGTCTGGTACAACCCATAGTCCTTTTACAAATCTGGAGTATTCAAGAGTATCAACCAATTCTTTTGGTGTTTCAAATCTAAAATTATCAGGGTATTTTTCCGATGGCCATTCCCAAACATATTCTAAAATGCCATAGAAATCACCAATTCTCGAAGCACATAAAACTGGCGAACCGATTAATATGGAGAATTTGATGTTTTCATTATCAAGTCTCTGGCAGAATTCTTCACATTTTTTTAGTTCTTCTTTACTAAGTGACTTCCCTTTGATTTCAAACCAACGGTCTAAACTTGGAATATAAAAATCAGGAAGATATCTTATTCCATCCATTTCAAATCCTTCATATTCATATTCGTAAGCAAGACCCACTTGATCGAAAAAGATTGCCCAGCGCGCCTCTAAACGGCTGCGAAATCTATGCCCACCATATTCTGTTTCTATAGGAGAGATGTTATTACTCATTTTTACTCCTTTCGTAGTGGTTATGATTATCTTCAATAACACAACTGTTATATTTTTAACCTGCATTTTGAGACATGTAAACCACACCCCAGATATGTTCATTACAGCATATAATGGGTGGATTTACAATAGAAATAACATAAAAGACATTAGAATATCAGTGCCACGAGTTTTGGTTGTTCCTTCTGATATTCCTCGTATATCTGCAACCTGAAACACTATAGTTTTCGCATCCATAAAACTCACCGAATCTTCCATTTCTTCTTTTGAGTCTACCTCCACACTGTGGACAAATAAACGCTTCCTGTTTTATTTCAGATGCGTATTGTGAAATCAGCTCATTGGCAAAGTCGGATTTATTGTCCTTTAGTGTTACTAAGATTACTTTCCTCTTTGCTCTGGTCATAGCAACATAAAATAGCCGCCGTTCTTCTGCATCGGGGAATTGGTCACTATTTTCAAGTAGCAAATTAAGTATAGGAGAATCCTGAATTTTACTAGGAAACCCCATTTTTCCGTTTTTATTATTCAGAATAAAAATGTAATCCGCCTGTAATCCCTTGGACTTATGAGCGGTTAAAAATTTGATTATCAAATCTCGTCGATTGTGATAGAATACACGTGTGACACCTTCTTGATTATCATACTTATAAGTTAAAGCACTATTATGGTCAAGAATTTTAATATCGAATGTATATCGTCCGATCAGAAACACCGTGCTGCCTTGTGGTAATTCATCAAGCCTGTTAAGCATAAATTCGATTGCGTATTTTTCTGTGTAACCTTCTACTTCACCCAGAACATACTTTTCCTCGTAAGTTGCTCCACGGATGGATTTTCTAAGTTGTAGCGGGTTACGCATGATGAAAGAACTGGTGATATCGATCATTCTTTGTGAGAAACGATATGTGGTTTCAATTCGGCTTATTTCGGATGAGCCCCAGTATTTCTTAAACTGCTGAATATAACCAATGTCACTTCCATTGAAACGATAGATACTCTGCCAGTCATCTCCAACGCAGAAAAGTTTAAAATCTGCTGATTCCCTCATAGCACTTAGCAGCTCATATCTTGATTTTGAAATATCCTGATACTCATCTACTATTACGACTTTGTATCTGTTCACATATTTGCCTTCACGAACATAGTCAGCTGCAGTATTGATCATATCATTAAAATCTATTTCATCATTTTCTCGGAGTTGATTGTTATAGCTATTCCAAATTGGTGATATAAGATCAAGAAGATGTGAAACCTCTGCCGATGCTATTGCGGTAGCATTGCGTCTTTGCATTATATCTATATCATATCGATTGCTTTTCATGAGATTAATCACGGTTTCAATAAGCTGAATAAGTCCGTCAAGAACATTTTTATTATCATCGGTTATCTTCTTCCAAAGATCTTCCTGCGATATGGACGCAAAGGTAACACATTTTTCTCTGAGTTTTTCCTCAAGTGCAGATGTTAGCACACCCTCATAGTTTTCATATGCAAATGACTCAATCATTGTTGTTGCATTATTCTTATGAAGTTCTCGCTTCCATTTGATAGATGCAACATAATCATTTTGAAAATATGACGGCGGATTCCCGTTCCGGTCGATTCCGAAATACTCAATATAAATATCATACTCGGGGAGATAAAAGTCCGGCTTGTATTGACCGAAATCTTTTGTTCTCGTATCGATGCTGTACGGAGCTTCATATATATACTCAACTCCGTTGAGATACAAGAAATTTGCTATTTCAACTTCGCCATAGCTTTTCATGGTTTCGTGTTTCAGCGAAACAGGAGGATTCTTTTTTAGATGATCTTGATATTCCTGCATTGATTTGAAATTAAATTCCGATCTGATGAGATATTGTTTCCTTATCAGATACATATTCAGCATTTTGAGGTATTCATCGTTTTGCATAAGTGTTTCAAGTTCTTGCTTAATAAAACGATGTTGCTGCAACTGAGTGATTTTAGGTTTTACACCATTTACCTCGGTGATGATGTTCATTCCAAGTTTGTGGAAGGTGGATGCTTCTATTGGCAAACCTGTTTCACTGTGTATTCTTTCCTTCATTTCAGAAGCAGATGCATTTGTGAAGGAGAGAACAAGAATTTCATTTTGCTTGTACTTGTCAGTTTTCAAAAGATATTTAATCAAGCCAACAATTGTAGTCGTCTTTCCCGTCCCGGCTCCAGCCAAAACAAGATGCGTATGGACATCTTTTGATATAGCAACAAGCTGCTGCTTATCCAAGTGCTTTCCTTCGACTTGTCCAACAACCGAATATACCTCAGCTGCTCTATCATTAGCAGTTGCCTCATTATGAGAATCCCTAGTTTTATCAAGTTCTTTTTCTGCTAATAACAAAGATTCAATCTTTCTTGACAGTTCTCGGTACCTTTTGGCTCTTTTAAGATTTGGAATACTAGTATCAAAATGCAAAACTGTAATTAGTTCTCCATACTTTTTTCTCCAAATAGAGATATCATCATCTGTGATAAATCTGTCAGAACATGAAAACAGTTGGTTCAGTTCTTCTTCCGCTGCATCAATTTTACTGATTAACATAATACAGCGCTCATCTCGAATCTTTTTCTTTTCTCTGATTCTATCAAATATCCACATATATCGTACCTCTTATGTTACAATTAAAAACGCACAACATGGCATACAAAGTGAATGTCATTGACTTTTTCTGCTGCAATCTCTGCATATGCCAAGATTCACGTGATCTTGTCCTCCATATGAGGCAAACTCTACATCCTGTTTTATGGCATCACATCTCTCGCACTTCATCCATCTGTTCTTATAACGGTCACGAATTATGCAAGTCTGCTGGATGAACAAATCCTTGACATCTTCGTATCCGATTTCATACCGTTCCTGCTTAGTATCTTTCTTCGGTTTATGTGAAACTACTTGCTCTGCAGTGCTATCAGAAACAAGGTGGAGCATTTTATTGCTCAAAACCATCTCAAGGAGCAGTTTACTAACACCGCCTTTGTCAAATTTGACATCAATTAAATGTGAACCATTAAATGCACTGATTTTCAAAATCGTTCCTTCGCCAAAGCTTGTATGGCTGACTTTTGCTCCGACAGTGTATTTTGCAAGTTTGTCAGATTTGACAGATGCAGCTGTTTGCCTTGTATGACTCGCCTGAATGACTATTGGCTTTGGAGTGATAGCGGATGGTTCATAATAAGCGGTGATTTTATTCTTTGTTATCGCATTTGCTACTGCATCGAGGAATTTCTTCTTATCTGGAACTCTTACTTCATAAGCCGTATTATCACGAGTATTCCATAGAATCCCTTTTTCGAGCTTCAGAGCAACAATATAGCAGGCACACTGAAGAAAATGTTCATGGGAAAGTTCGGATACGAATTTCAGCTCATATACGATACCGTCTTTCACAACATCTGCAAATCCACCAGCAATAAACAACTGATTTCCGTCTTTTTTATCTGAAAATGATATACGACACCCTACCTGCGCATTTTCATTATGATGAAGTCTTGTAAATAAACGGTCAGCTATCTGATTTGCCGCTTCCTCATTTACAAACGGCAAATCCACCTGTGTCCGATATCGGTCTTGATTGGTTTCAAGAGATACCAAAAACAAAATTTTATGTTCAAGGCTTGATTGCTTGACTTTGTTTGTCCATAACGTTTCCTTATTATCATGAAGCGAAATATACATTTCGATAGCTTTATCTATCTCATAATTATCAAAAAACATAGCTTCCTGATAAATGCCAATGCAAGGCGAGAGATCAATCATTCCATCTGTGCTTTTTACTTC
>CAZKHW010000090.1:0-10113 GCA_964552525.1 uncultured Ruminococcus sp.
GCAGCACCGCCATTCTCACCCCCTCCCCTCTGGGGAGGGGGCAGGGGGTGGGGCAACTCTTGCATGAAACTCACAATGAAATGCAACAAAATTGATTTGCGTGGAAATGATGCATAACCACTTGACAAATCACATAGAATATGCTATAATACAGTAACGTTGCTAAAAGCAGCGTTTCCAATCTGAACAGGCACCGGACATCCGGCAGCCGGGCTGTAATGGCAGCAGGTAATAGATCACCTGCGGGACAGAAGTTTCACTTTCGCCCCGCAGGTGTTTTTTATATCTTCGGGAGTATTTCCCATAACAGGAGGTCGAGCGTCATGAAATCATACGAATCAGAGAACAGAACCGCCGCCGCAGAGGGCGGCAAAGCCATCGCCATGCGTGTATCCGTGGTGAGCATTATTGTCAATCTCCTGCTCTCCGTCTATAAGCTCATTGCCGGAATTGCTGCAAGATCGGGTGCAATGGTATCGGATGCAGTGCATTCCGCATCCGATGTGTTCAGTACCTTCGTGGTCATGATCGGCATGGCGGTTTCCGGCAAGGCAGCAGACAAAGAGCATCCGTTCGGGCATGAACGGCTGGAATGCGTTGCATCCATCGTCCTTGCCGTGATACTTGCCGCAACAGGTATCGGTATCGGCATCAAGGGGCTGAATACGATCATCTCCGGCACGTCTGAGACGCTTGCGATTCCCGGTACTGCTGCATTGATCGCATCTGTCATCTCGATGGCTGTCAAGGAGGCAATGTACTGGTATACGAGAGCTGCTGCAAAAAAGATCAATTCCGGCGCACTGATGGCAGATGCATGGCATCACCGCTCGGATGCGCTTTCGTCCGTTGGCGCTTTTGTGGGTATTCTTGGCGCAAGACTGGGATTTCCGATACTTGATCCGGCTGCAAGCGTCATCATCTGTGTATTTATCTGCAAAGCTGCTCTGGATATTTTCAAGGATGCAGTCGATAAGATGATTGATACATCCTGTCCGGACGAAACCGAGGATGCGATGAAACAAGTGATCCGTTCTGTATCGGATGTGGAGGCGATCGATGCGCTCCGCACCAGAATGTTCGGATCAAGGATCTACGTTGAGGTGGAGATCCTGATGGACGGCTGCTGCACCCTGATCGAGGCGCATCAGACAGCAGAGCAGGTGCATGACCGGATCGAGGAGCATTTTCCCGAAGTCAAGCATTGCATGGTACATGTCAATCCGCGGATCGAATCGTAAATGGCAATCCCCCAAAACCCGATGTCTATCGGATTTTGGGGGATTCGTATCAAAAGGCGTTTTTCTTTTTGCGTCCAATGAGGAAAGTCAGGAGCGTAATCGGGATACATGCGATTATGATGTACATGACAACTCCGGTGATAAAGTTAAAATCAAACACATAGATCATTGCGTAATTTCCATGCACATCATAGCTTTTGCTGATATAATGTCCGAAGCCGAAACCTGACTTGGTCATATCATGGTCGCCATTCTCAAATGCAACATCACCAACGAGCTTTTCGGCGATCTTGTCGGAAGTTCGTTCACCAAGATAAGCGGTTGTCATCTTATTGCAGAAGCCGTGGAGATCGTTTTCGGACTCAAAACTATTATCATCATAAATGTAAGTATTCTCTGAACGGATGATCTCGCCGCTGCATGGACACTCGAAGGTGCCAAGCGCATTGCCGTCACCGTTGAGGATCGTAACAGAAGCCGGCTGAATGAGAAATTCGCTGATGCTGTAGGAGTCGACTTTCAGCACAGCATGAGGATTATTGTTTAGCGTCTCGTAAATTTCCTCCGCACAGTCCAGCTCACAGAAATCACGCACAGAGAGCAAGCCGACCGTGTGTCTGATGTGGTCGACACTTTCGCCGGTATCCTCGTATACATCAGCAAAGACGCCCTTCGATAACGCACCCATGCCGTCCTTCTCAAACAGGATGACGGTCTGGTCTATCGTGACATTCAAGAAAAGAAAATTCCCCCAAAAACTTTTGTAGACCAGACGCTGATCGTCAAGGAGAGCGCGCATGAAAAGTCCTGATAGACCGTTTGTTTTATCCTTTTCATCGGGTTCTTTTGGCGTAGGATGAAGTATCTTTTCTCCCTTTGCTGAATAACCGAGCATCGTGGGCGTGAGCGTATCACTTAAAATGGACTTGACCATGATCGTTCCGATCAGGTTGACACAAAATGCGGCGGCAAGCATCAAAGCTGCCCAGATCATAAAACGTTTTGCTAATTTCATTGCATTATCCTCCCATGACATTCATTAAGAGCCTGCTTTAGATCACGCATTTGGTATAATGCTATTGCAGCAGCCTTTCAACAAATCGATTAAAGGTTGCCTCGTCCATAGGCTTGCCGTAATAATACCCCTGTATCTGGTCGCAGTGTGCGTTTTTCAGGAAAATCGTCTGCGATTCCGTCTCAACACCTTCACAGATGACCTTCATTCCGAGCCGTTTCGCCATTAAGATCATGCTCTCGATGACGGTCTTGTCATTCTCATTGAGCGTATCATTTTTCAGAAAGATCTTATCAATTTTCAGCGTATCAATACTAAGGGTGCTGATCACGTTAAGTGATGAATAGCCCGAACCGAAGTCGTCCATCGATACCTGTATCCCCCGGTTGCGGCACGCCTTGATAAACTCGTCTGCCCTGCTGAAATTATTCATGTAGATGTTCTCTGTCAGTTCAAACTCCACAAGTTCGGGCGGCATTTTGTATGCTGTCAGCAGATTCTCAATATACGGTATGATCTTGTTGGCACGGAAATGAACCCTCGAAACATTCATGGATATCGGGAATACGGGAAGTCCGGCATCAAGCCGTCCCCGGAGATAGCGGAACACCTCCCGGTAAACGTAGAAATCAACGTCCATGATTGTTCCGTTTTTCTCGAAAACAGGAATGAATTTATCCGGATAGATAAACGTTCCGTCCGGCTTCTGCCAGCGCACAAGTGCCTCAGCACCATAGAGACTGTCATCCGAGCAGTTGATCTTCGGCTGATAATAGACCTTTAGATCATGGTTTTGAATCGCCTTTGGCAGCTCATTGTTCAGATATTCCTGATATTTGATCTCTTCCATCATCTCATCCGAAAAAATAACAGGCTTGTGGATATTCTCTCTTTTTGCGACCTTTCTCGCAAGGTTCGCATTGGCAATGGCTGTCGCCGCAGTCATATTAGAATCACGTGCATAACAGATCCCGGTGACGATGCGGATCCTCACATCCGGGCAGTTATCCTGAAGCAGCTTGCTGAGCAGCGCATTCTGTTCATGGATAAATGTATCAAAGATCGAGAGCATTTCTTCCGAAATCGCAGCAGCAGTCACAAAGCTGTCCGCATGTGCACGGCATATCATAACGTCATAGCCATCAGAGCCCTTTACCAGAGCTTGCGCTGCGAGCTTGAGAAGCTCATCTCCTTTTTTATAGCCATAGGTATCATTGATATATTTAAAGTGGTGGATATCCGTATAGACCACGGCAATCGGAGCATCGGTAAGCATATCGGAAAATTTTTCGTCAAGCTTCTCAGTGAAACTGTGGAAATTCATCAGTCCCGTAAGCGGATCGGTATCGTTCGTACCGTGAAGTTGTATAAACGACAAATTAAGCCGGTACAGATACTGACACAGCATATTTGCGCATATCTTCAATGTGGACAGCTCACACTCGCTCCACTCCCGAATTTCCTCAAAATCCACAAGATCCAGAACACCAAAAAAATGACTTCCGCTGTACATTGGTACTTGCATCATACACATCGGCATATTGGGAACAGGTCCTATAAACTGCGGAGCACTCTGATCTCCGCCTGCCTTATAAATAAAGATGCCTTCGGAAAATTTTTCCAACGCCTTCTGCCAGATATCCGCATCAAATGTAACCGTCTCGTTGATACGCTTGACCTTTGTAGGATCTTTGAGAGATTCATATGTGTATCTGAGCGAGTAGGGACGTGAGATAATTTCCCGGATACTGATGCAGGACACGTCAAAAGACACCCTTAAATTTTCAACGATCGCTGCAACAGCACTTTCGATATTTTTTGACAAAAGTGTATCAGAGGTATATTTGATAAGAGCAAGGCATTCTGTCTCTGTCAGATTAGATTTTGCAGCCATAATATCATCCTTTCTTTAAACCGGGTTACCCTGCCAGTTACCTTGAAATTCGGTATCTCTCTCTATTATAACATAGTTTTTTCTGTTTTACAACCCACATTTCAGTGAAATAGTGGAGAAAAATCGTCATGGTGAGAATGCATATGATACGAATCCCCCCAAAATCCGATACGTGTTGGATTTCGGGAGATTTGTATTGGGATCAGAACCAGCCCCATGGGAAATCCGGATTTGGGGTCGGTTCTACGGTCTCTCCGTTTTCGATTTTCGTGAGTACGGATTCGAGCTGCTGCTTGGCATAGCTCGGACGCTGCCGGAAGAAGTTCTTGAACTCGTTCAGATTGCGGTCATAGCTGTCGTTGGACTGCTTGTTGTTGAAACGGATATTGGTCGCAAATACCGCATCTTTGATCTCAGAAACCATCTGGTCTACTTTTCTGTTCACATCATCGGCTGCGAAATTCTGCTCCATCATTTCAAGGTAGGTATTGGAAAATGCTGTGCGGAACGTCTCATTTTTCAGCAAATTGTAGAACAGCGGACAGATGTTCTCATAGCCCGCTTTCCGATTCAGATTGGAGAGCATATCATACCGAGCCTGTGTATTCTGTGCGCCGTAAAGTCCGGTGGAATATTCAGTGTCATAAACCATGAAACGCCACTTGCCGTCGGCATAAGGATTTGCAGGGTCGATCGCATTAGAACGCCACATTGCCCAGTTGTTATTAGATGTGCCGGAAAGCCAGTCGCCTGCACAGATGTAGGTCTGGAATGTCATATAGTCCATCAGGTTCTGGATGTCGAGCGTATCGCAGACCTTCTGATAGTTTGCATCGTCCGTCATGTCAGCGGTGACTGCCCAATTGTAGAAGCGCTCATAGTCATTGACCAGTGCCTGCGAACCGGTAGGATCTGACCAGATCTTCATGATCGTGCAGTCGTTGGAATCTACACCGTAATGGGATTCGATATAATGCTCATCCAGTTTTTCGGTGATCTCGTACATGCCCCAGAATTCGCCGTTGATGAACAGGATGCAGTGCTGCTGTGCCTGACAGCAGAGATCACGGTCATAGATCAGACTCTGGAGGAGCGTATCACGCATGTGCAGATCGTTCCAGTCGTTGGAGCTGTTGCGGAGGGTGATCTTGTCGTAAGACTTGATCTTATTTCCGTTCACATCCGTTAAGCCGTCTACCCACGTGTAATTCATCTTGGAGGAACCGTAGTCGCCTCGTGCATAGAATGTCAGGCTTTTCTGGACGGTGGCTCTGGAGGCATTTCCGGCAATTCTCACGCCAATATTGGCAGAATAGACGGATTGTCCTCCTTCAAATACCTGAATATTGGCAGGTCGCTCCCATGTTCTGCCGGACTGGTTGTAGTTGGTGGGATTTTCGGTCGACCACGCGTCAAGCTGCTTGAAAGACGGACTGCTGCGCCATTCATAGTATTGATCGCCGACCATGTAAATGCCATTGTCGGAGCTGAACAGGTTGTCACCGTCGGTGGTAAGGGAAACCACTTTCATATTAGAATAGTAGGCGGCGTTTTTACCAACAAAATAGCTGTTGGCAGCCACATCACTGTATTCGCCGTCAGCATCCCGGCAAACGGCACGGACAACGATGCCCTTATCCACAGCGGAGGAGGATGGCGGATCGTACCCGTACAGAGAAATATCACGCACAGCACTCCAGACGTTCGCATCACTGCTATTATTGCGGATGTCGATGCTACCGGTATAGGTTTTTGCGGTACCAGAGGTTCGGGGATCAGAGCCGTCCAGTGTGTAGAGTATGGTGTTGCCGGTATCATCGGAGAGCGACAGACCGAAAGCAGCATCGTAAAAGCCGCCTTCCGCAGAAAATACAGGCTTTTCGACTTTGTAAACCGGCTGTGAGGTGTCATTGCTTGCATTGGGGGTCGGCACGAGGCGGACAAAATGCTCAGTGCCGTCAGTATAGCGTCCATAGGTGATATCGGTGT
Organism: uncultured Ruminococcus sp.; assembly: GCA_964552525.1. Classification (GTDB taxonomy): domain Bacteria; phylum Bacillota; class Clostridia; order Oscillospirales; family Ruminococcaceae; genus UBA3855. The sequence continues at coordinate 6,140 of CAZKHW010000090.1, forward strand.
CCATTTCGGGGACGGTCACAATGTCGATATCAGCACCTGCCGAGCCGTCCTCCAGTGCAGGAGCAGTCATGTAGATCGTCTCACCTACTGCGGAAAGCTTAAAGGCTGCATGATATTCGGTGGCAGTTACGCTATCGGTATTGTCACACAGGACGACAAGATACCCTCCGGGAGCGAGGGCTGTACCGGACGGAAATGTAAACTTGTAACGGTTCTTCTTGCCGTCAGACAACCCGATTCCGCCAAGGTCAATCCTTTCTGTACCAGCGTTATACAGCTCCAGCCAGTCGGGGGATGCTCCGCTTTCATCCTTGAGAGAATTCTTGTTGGAGGTACAGATCTCGTTGATTTTCAGGGCAGCATAGTCTCCGCTGCCGGGCTGGACATCCGGTTTTTTCAGGAGCTGACGTTTCAGGAGGGCAAGATCAAATACGTCGATCTCTCCGTTTTGATCGAGGTCGGCATTTGCGGAGCTGGTCAGCTTTTCGCCCGTGTTCAGAAGCCACTTCTGGAGCATGACAATATCTGCTGTGCTGACAGCATTGTCCGCATTGACATCACCGGGGAGCGTTCCACCTGCGCCTGCTGCCGGCATCGCCGGAGCAATTGCTGCTGCGTTCATGAGAACAGCGGTCATTGCAGCGGCAAAGCGTTTCTTTGGCATAGACATCTTCCTTTCATTGTGATTGCTGAATATGCACCAATTAACTTGGGTATTTCATGTTATGGTATTAATTATAGCACGTATCAGTCGGATTTTCAACTGCTTTTTGCAAATTTTATTCAAAATGGCTATGCTTGTCTCTATTGAGCATTTGACAATTGGGCAATACATGACTGCAATGGCAGGAACGCTCATGAATCAGTGAAGCAGAGTCTGCTTGCATGCATTGGCACATTATACGATATGCAATCTCAAAGATATATTTATACAAATAATATTAAAATAATTTACAAAATGGTCTTGAAATCTGAATACATCTATGCTATAATAAAATAGTATAGCTGTGTCATGGCGGCTATTAGACAATTTTATAAAGAAAGGATAATACATATGAAAAAACCAGTAGGCAAACGACTGCTGAGCGGTATTACGGCAGCACTCTTATCTGTGATGAGTGTTGGAACGACACCGTTCGGTTCGATGGCAGCGGGTGAGGGGAATGCGGTTGATCCGATATTCTCGTTGACATCAGATGATCTGAACACCTTTCGCTACGAGGGGTGGATGCCAACTCCAGTCACAGTTAGTCCAAGCAAGCTATCAGCATGGATTGATTTTGAGAAGAAGGCGGACGTTGACCCGTGGGGGACGGCTCCAAAATTAGAGGTTACCCTCCCGGAAAACACTTACTACCTGTTGGTGACCGCTGAGGGAGGCGGTAAATCGGAAACCAATCTGATCCCCATTGCAGTTGACGTTCCCGACTCAAAGTGGAACGGCAGTCTTGGACTTACGATTGATCCAGCCGAGAAGATCGAGGGATGGCTCGTTAAGAACGATGATTCCGGGAAGGAGTTGACTCCTGAGGCTGCGAAAAGTCATGAAGGCTGTAAGGTAGTTGATTCCATCAAGGGAATGCCTGTCAGCCACACCATCGCTCCGCTTTATGGGGGTGGAGAAATCAAGGTAAATGCTGATGGCACGATCCCAATGAAAGCTACCGGCGGTCACACTGTTACTGTTAATATTAAAGACAGTAACAGTGATCCAGAATTGTTCGGTGATGGCGTATCTTGCTATATCTATTCCGAACTCATGGATAAAAGCGGAAATGTTGCAGGCTATGCAGCTGTGAATATTTCAGAAGCAAGCCCTATGGCTTATCTCTGGGACTTCAAGGCAATAGACGGTGACAAGAATGAGACGATCTCGTTCGATCCGGATAAGTATTCTATGACGCCTCCGGAAATTTACCGTGTATTTGGATATGTGCCGGATGATGATCTTAATTATCTGTATTTTCAGAATCATGCATCAAAAACACTTCCGGGCTGCTACACCAGCAAAACGGTTGTAAGCGATAACAGCACAGAGATCACACTCACCAAGCGTGATGTTACGTTTGATGCAGAGCTGACATTTGGCGAACCAGTAGAGATCACCGCGGAGGATTATCTGTTTGTGTACATTGCAGCAGAGCGTCAGGATGGTAAGATTGCTTACTTTGTAAAGCAGCTTGAGATCACCGAGGGTGACTTGGTACAAGATGGAAGTGTATACACCTATACGCTCAGCGTTCAGGAAAAGGATGAGACAACGCCTTGGCATATTAAGGATCCAAATTTGGATGTCAGATTCACGGGCGATGAGAATGTGAAAGTCTCTTTGATCAAGGGATATCCTGAGAATGGCGAAGAACTGACCGCTGCAACGGTACTCGATAGATACCAAGAGGGCGGAACGGAAAAGACTGTAGTGAAAACTGAGCAGATGAAGGGTTTCCGTTTGACACAGGAAGGCGGAGCATTTGATAAAGAGACCGGTGCTTATACCTATGTAATGAACCTTGACAAGGTAGCAGTAAATCATGACTATGATTACACGGATATCCTTGGAAACGGTTTGTATTTTGGTATTACAGCAGATCGTTTTAATCAGACAGAGATGGATATTCAGTCCAACTTTGCAGCAAACTATTATAACTCGCAGGATGACCATAGTCCAATAAATCCTGATCTTTCCGGTAATGCTCCCGGTGTGATCGCAATTGGCAAGTACGTGGAGTTTGAGGGTACAGAGGTATCTGAAATATATGAGCTGAATGCAGATGGCAGCGTACCGGAGAAAGGACGCATCAAAATTGACAGCGTTGCTGGCACAGGTAATGTAAAGCTCTATACAGATTCCAAAGACCGACTTAGCAAAGACGGTAAACCGGATCGGGTTGACGTAATTGTGGAAGACTCAGATGCTATCATCAACAATCGGATCGAGCCGATCATTACTAATATGCAAGAGGTCTCCAAAGAACTGTTGAGCCATGAATCCAATGTCTTTCCTGCTCTCACTGGTAAGAAGGTTCTTATTAATACCACTGGCTTTGAAGATGGTGCAACACTGTATATTGATGGCGATGAAATGCTGGAGCTGTTTAAATCTGGAGAAGATGGTAGTACTACTATCAAGGATCAGAATCTCCGAATCATCAAGCGCCCCAACCAGATGATCGTATTCAATTTTGATAAGACAGAAGAAGTTGTATTTGACCAGATTACAGTTCATATTGTAGATGAGACTGGAAACGAAATCATAGTCAAGTCTGATACGGATGTAAGTCAAACCGAGCAGAATGATGCACTGGATCAGTATTTGACAAAGTATCTCGTATGGAACATGGCATCCGTTAAGGAGAGTACGCTCACCTCTGCAACCGGAATTTTCCTGTATCCCAGGGAAGATGCTGTTGTAAAGACCAATGGCGCTGCAAGTTCGGGATGGCTCATTACCGATGGTTATTTTGAGAATAACGGCGAATGGCACTTCGTTTATCAGGATAACCCTGTGGATTTTGAAACCACTCTGATGATCAAAAAGACTGATACAAGCGGTAAAACAATTACCACTGATAATGCCAAGTTCATTCTGACAGCACCAGAGGGTGGCAATTTCGAGGGCGTATCTGTAGGCACAAAAACACTGACCGAAGAGGACACCACCATTGAGCTTATCGGCTCTCGTTTCACGATCAGAAACATCCAGAACGGCACTTATACGTTAAAAGAAGATAAGGCTCCGGAGGGTTATGAGGGAATTTCTACGTTCCAGTTTACCGTTACTGACGGCAAGGTAGACGATATCACAGCGATCAAAGAGGATAAGGCTGATGAAATTGCTGAGTTTGTTGAGGGTGAGGACAATACTCTGATTGTTAAGAATGATTCGAGTGAAACCCCAACCGAGCCAAAACCTACAATCAACATCAGCAAGCAGGCAGTGACTGGCAGCGATGAGCTTAAGGGCGCAATGCTGA
>CAZKHW010000091.1:0-9992 GCA_964552525.1 uncultured Ruminococcus sp.
GCGTTCGGCAAGGTCAATGACGCTGTGGTACTTGCCTTTTCTGAGGAAGTGCCGCCGCAGGGACTGCTCGGACGCATGAACCTGTTCAATGTCTCCTCGGTCAAACGCGACAAGGGCGGCGGTGTGGAGGTGCAGTTCTTTGACCGGGAGAAGGCGCTGGAACGACTCTATGAGTACGCAAGGCTCGATCACGAGGGCAAGAGCGCGGCTGCTTTGCTGGAGGCACTTACCGGGACGGATGCCAATGGAGTTTAAGCCGTTCTCTCCCAAGCAGCGCATGAGCCTGCAATGGTGGGCGCGCACGGACTGCCGCGGCTATGATGCCATCATCTGCGACGGCGCGGTGCGCTCGGGCAAGACGCTCTCCATGTCCATCGGCTTCGTATTCTGGGCAATGGCATCCTTCCCGGACGGCAGCTTTGCCATGTGCGGCAAGACCATCACCTCCCTCGAACGCAATGTCATCCGGCCGCTTGTGCCGATCCTGCGTGAGGGCGGCTTTGCGGTGAAGGAACTGCTGTCCAAGCACTGCATCGACATCACGGCATTCGGTCACACCTGCCGTTTCTATCTCTTTGGCGGCAAGGATGAAGGCTCGGCGGCTCTCATTCAGGGCATGACGCTGTGCGGCGTGCTGTTCGATGAGGTCGCGCTGATGCCGCGCTCCTTTGTGGAGCAGGCAATTGCCAGATGCTCGGCTGCCCGTGCCAAGCTCTGGTTCAACTGCAATCCCGAGCATCCGTATCACTGGTTTTACCGGGAGTGGATCTGCAAGCATGAGGAGAAACGGGCGTTGTATCTGCATTTTACCATGGAGGACAACCCGTCCCTTTCAGAGTCCGTCAAGGAACGCTACCGCCGGATGTACGGCGGCATCTTCTATGACCGCTTTATTCTGGGCAAGTGGACGGTCTCCGAGGGGCTGGTGTACCCGATGTTCTCCCGGGGATGGATGGTCGTGGAGGAGCTCCCTGCGGTCTGCACACGGTATGTCATCTCGTGCGATTACGGAACGGTCAATCCCACCTCGATGGGGCTTTGGGGGGAATCTGACGGCATCTGGTACCGCATCCGGGAGTATTACTACGCTGCCAGACGGGAGGGCATCTCGCGCACGGACGAGGAGCATTATGCAGCTCTGGAACAGCTTGCAGGCGATCTGCCCATCGAATGCGTGGTTGTTGATCCGTCGGCGGCGAGCTTTATCGCGTGCATTGCCGCCCATGGAAAATTCCATGTATGCAAGGCGAAGAATGACGTGATCTCCGGCATCCGGCAGGTCAGCGACATGCTGGTGCAGGGGCGGCTGCGGTTTCACAGTGCGTGTGAGGACATTCTCCGGGAATTTACGCAGTACTGCTGGAACGAGCAGAGCAGCGGCGATACGCCGCGCAAGGAGCATGACCACGCAATGGATGACATGCGCTATTTCGTCACCACGGCGATGCACCGCAGCGAGGACATGCAGTTTGCTGCATTCAGTATCAGAAGGTAGGAGGTGAAAGTCCATGAAATTATGGAAAAAACGAAAGTCGCCCGATCTCCCTGCCATGCAGACTGCCCCGCGCGGTCAGCTCTCCTGTCAGGACTATCCGGCGCCGCTGTACAGCTACGAGCTGTTCGAGAAGGTCAGACGTACAGTACCTCTGGTAGATGCTGCCATCTCCAAGCTGGTGCGGCTGATCGGCACATTCCGTGTCGAGTGCGCCGATGTCTCCGAGCAGGCGGCACTTGACCGCTTTCTCCGCGAAGTGCCGGTCGGGCTGACGGGACAGTCGATCTACAGCTTTATTGACAGCTATTTCGACAGTCTGCTGGTGTACGGCAATGCGGTCGGGGAGATCGTGCTTGACCGCACCGGCTCACGGGTAGAGGGGCTTTGGAACGGAAAGGTCACGGACATCGGCGTTCGCGCCGGTGCGACCCCGATGGAACGGCAGTATGTGCTGCGCACTGCCGATGGCGAGATGCTGCTGCCGCATCCGGAGCGCATCCTGTTCTCCGCGCTCAAAGCACACAACGGCAAGATCTACGGTGTTTCACTCATGCAGGGACTTCCCGTCTTTGCACAGACGCTGCTGCGCGTTTACGAATGCATCGGACAGAATTTTGACCGCGCCGGCAACATCCGTTACGCGGTGACGTACCGTCCTACCGCTGACACGGCGGACATGGCGTATGCCGGCGAACGTGCCAAGGTGATCGCCAAGGAATGGGCTGACGGCATGCAGGCTGCCAGAAACGGCGAGATCCGGGACTTCGTTTCGGTGGGCGATGTGGACATCAAGGTCATCGGTGCGGAAGGGTCTATGCCGGCTACGGAGATCCCTGTCCGCCAGCTCCTGGAGCAGCTCCTTGCCAAGCTCTCCGTGCCGCCGTTCCTGCTGGGGCTGAACTGGTCATCCACCGAGCGCATGAGCGCGCAGCAGGCGGATATTCTCACGTCCGAGCTGGAATATTACCGCAGGCTGCTCGATCCCGTCATCTGCCGCATTGCACAGACGTATCTGCGGCTTTGCGGTGCCTGCACCTCTGTCCGGGTGGTGTGGGACAATATCAATCTTCAGGATGAGGTGGAGCTTGCACAGGCAAGACTTCACAACGCACAGGCGCTGGAGATCGAAACGCGCCTTGGCGTGAAGGAATCCGATCACGAAATTTAAGGAGGATCACACTATGTACAATGAGATCAAACTGGAAAAGGGCATGTACCACCTCGCAGGCAAGAGCTTTTTGCAGGCACTTGAGGAGGCAGATCCGTCCGCACAGTACGCCAGCACGCCGCTGTCGCGTCTGGATGCGTATGAGCGTCAGCTCAAGCGTTTTGACATCCGCGTAAGCGGTGCGCACTGCGACCGTGTGGAGAAGTTCTTTGCCACCACCGAGAGTGCGGTGCTGTTTCCGGAATTCATCCGCCGCGCTGTGGTGCAGGGGATGCAGGAGGCGGTGCTGCCGCAGCTCACGGCGGTGGTGACACACTGCGAGAGCAACCGTTATCAGGGCGTGGAGCTGACCGACTCGGCGACGTATTCCACGACTGCACAGGGTACTGCGCTGCCGGTCTCCACGATCTACGAGAGCGCGAGCGCGGTGACACTCTCCAAGTACGGCAGAACGGTCAATGCCTCCTATGAGGCGGTACGTCAGCAGAAACTGGATGTGTTTGCACTGATGCTGCGCAGAGTCGGCAAGCAGCTTGCCAACTCCGTGGTCTCCGCTGCCATTACGGTACTCACAACCAGTGCCGATTCCAAGAAGATCGGCGGCACTACTCTGGCATATGCGGATCTTGCAGCACTTTACGGCAGATTCGACAGCTTCAACATGACTGCAATGCTGGCATCTCCCTCGGTCATGGCGAACATTCTGGCAATGCAGCAGATGCAGGAGGCATCCTCCCAGGATGTCACCGAGATCCGCCTGCCGTTCGGCACAAAGCTCATCAACTGCAAGCAGCTCGACAGCGATGTCATCATCGGTATGGACACCGACTTTGCCCTGGAGCAGATCCAGAGCAGCGATGTTGTCCTGGAGACGGACAAGCTCATCGACCGCCAGCTCGACTGCATCAGCATTTCTGTCAACATTGGTTTCCGCAAGCTGATGGCGGATGCGGTCAAGCTGCTCGCGCTGTCTTAATTTTGATGCGCCGGGTGCAGGGGCGGTCTGCTCCTGTACCTATTCCCTGAAAGGAGGTTTTTGCAATGAATCCCATTGAAAAGCTCAACCGCTTTACCCGGCGTGAGTTCACCGAGGAGGAGGTCTACCTCTTTGACGTGACCCTGTGCGACAACGACATTGACCGCGATCTGGAAGCGTTCTCGGAGGAGGCACTCGCCCAGATGCAGACACTCTTTGTCGGCAAGACCGGGATCTCCGATCACGACCTGAGATCCGGCTCGCAGACGGCGCGCATCTATGACACCGCCCTTGTCCGCGATGCGTCCCGTACCACAAGGGACGGGCGTCCGTATATCTCCCTCAAAGCCAATGCGTATATGGTGCGCACAGGCTCAAATGCCGACCTCATCCGCGAGATTGAGGGCGGCATCAAGAAGGAGGTCAGCGTTTCATGCAGTGCCGGACGGCGTGTATGCTCCGTGTGCGGTGCGGATCGTGCGGAGGGAGCATGCGTCCATGTTCCGGGCAGGCAGTACGCCGACAAGGTGTGCTTTACAGTGCTTGGGGATATTCAGGATGCCTATGAATGGAGCTTTGTTGCCGTTCCGGCACAGGTGAATGCCGGGGTGACAAAGCATTATCAGACAAAGGAGGATGCGGCAATGGAACACAACGAGGTCATGCAGGAGGTCGAAAAGATGCTCCGTGCGGAGGTGCTGTCCCTGTGCGGCAGGGACGGCATCGAATCCCAGGCAATGCGCCTGGCTGCCGGAAAGATGGATATTTCCGAGCTGATGACGATGAAACGCGCACTGCTCGAAGCACAGCACGGCGAGGCTGTGGTGCAGCTTGCCGGCGATGTGCAGACGGATACGCTTGACGAATTCGTGCAGCGAGCGCGGTGACCGCGGCGCGGAGCGCAGCACCGCCCCTCCCCCCCTCCGGAAAGGGGGCAGAGGGTGGGGCGCTCACAGGTGAAATTCACAACCAATTGATTTCCGTGGTGAAAGGAGGATGTCTCTATGAATATGCAGATGATCGGTTCTCTGTTCGCACTCTTTTCCGGTGAACAGGATGTGCAGAAGTTCCTGCCGCTGCTGATGACGGCTGTGCAGGAGGTCATGCAGGAGCTGCGCGAGGATGCGGACGGCTCGGAGGTGCGTCTGTGCTATCTGGCGGCTGCCATCGCGAACCTGCGCTATACCCAGATGTACGGCGCACAGGAAAAGGCACTGGCGACCTATGCCGGTACGATCGCGCGGCAGAGCGATTCTGACCAGCAGCTCCGCTTTGCCAAGCAGCTTGTGTACTCCTACCGCAGTCTCTGTGCGGATCTTATCCGCGATACGGACTTTGTGTTTTGCGGCATTGGGGGGGCTGCCTATGCAGGCGTTGTTTGAGGAGATCCTCCGCCGCTTTCGGGGGGAGGATCTTCGGGAGGTCTATCCGTCATTTGATGCCGTCCCCATCTCGCGCAAGTCGGATGCGCTCTTTACGGTCATCCGTCCGGAATCCGTGCAGCTCGATGCGCCCTTTCCCCATGGGAACAGCGGTGCATGCCCGTTTTCGGCGGTATATGCCGTTTCGGTGCTCGTTCCGATGACCTCGCCCCTTTCACGGGCGGAGGACTTCTTCTACACGACGGCACTGCCGTGCATGGAGGATCTTGGGAGCGTTCTGTGCGAGGTCAGACCGGCACATGTGGATGTTAAGCTGGGGCGCGTGGTGATGGAGGGACGATTCCGGCTGCGCGGCGTGTATCTGGGAGAGGAGGCGGCTGCATGTACCTTGTAAGAGAGATGCCCGACTTTACCGTCACACTCGGGGAGATCACGCTGCATCTGTCCGACTACCAGATCACAGGCGGATGCCTGCTGCGCGAGCAGGGGACTTCGGACGGTACGGCGGCAGTGACAGCGGTGTTCCCCAAGAATACGCGCATTACCCTTGCCGGAAGGCTCGTGCCGTCACAGGAGATCCTTACGCAGGCTGGCGCGGCACTCGATGCCGCGCTCCGGAATGGAACTGCGCTGAGCGTGACGCTCGGTACAATGGTCTGCACAGATATGCGGCTGATCGGCTACACGCTCAGACCCGGGGAGACTGCCGCTGAGGTCAAGCTGGTCTGCTGCACGCAGTCCCCTCTGGAAACGGAGGCGGCAGAATGAGCGGGCTGGTGCTGCGCGTCCAGATGGGGGAGACGTACTGTGAGGTACAGCAGTGCCTGTCACTGATTCTCGAACGTGAGATCTACACGCCTTTTGAGACGCTCTCGGCGCTGTTTCGCATCGAGGAGGACTTCGATGTGACGCAGGTCACGCAGCTTGAGCTGTTCTGGGAGGAGCAGAGCATCTTTCTGGGGATCGCCGATCAGGTCGAGACCTTTCAGCGCAGCGGTCTGTGGTTTCTGCGCATCCGGAGCAAGACCTTTACCTCCCTTCTGACACAGAATGAGCTGGAGCCGGGACTGTACCCCGACATTACCCTGGAGCATCTGGTCAAAAAATTCTACCCGATCCCCCACGTTACAGCGGAGGAGAGTACGGAGACCGGCTATATCTACGTGCGTGAACGCACCTCGCTGTGGGACAGCGTTGCCGCGTTTGTCTACAAGCTGTGCGGCGGATATCCGTATGTGGTGAACAATGAGGTGCGTTTTTCCTTTCCGGAAACGCCCCTGCTGCACACGCCCGAACCAGAAACGGTAACGGAGCTGGGGCGCGGTCTGGACACCACACGGCTCATCAGCCACTACCACATGGCGGATATTTCGGACAATCCGAATGCCTACGAGGCGGAAAACACCGAGGCGCAGCATGCGCAGATCGTGCGGCACAAGCAGATCCCGTTTGACCGGGAATTTCTCTACGCTCCCACAAGCGCACTGACATTCCGGAATCTGTTCTCCTGCCGCGGCGACAAATCGCGTTATGTCACCTATGCCGGATTTCACAACGAGCTGCCCGGCGATGCCGTCACCTATGGGACGCATTTGCAGGCGGACACGATTTGCAGAGTGCGCACGGTATTCGGCGCACAGGGGCTGCGCACCACACTCTGGACGTATGAGGATGGATTCTATCCCTCTTCAGCGCAGACTTGATGATAATTACAGTACCTCTGGCTGCCGGGGGTGCTTTTAGAATAGAAGAATCCCCCTCTCACTTGTCGACGTGAGAGGGGGATTCGTGTGTATTACGGGATAACGGATCAATCGTTGTACATGCTGCTCAGACGAGTCAGATAGTCGTAACGATCCTTTGCATTCTCCAGAGCCTCAGCAAACAGACGCTCTGCACGCTCCGGATTCTCGCGAACCAGACGGTTGTAACGTACCTCACCCATCAGGAAGTCACGATACTCGTCGGTGTTCGGTGCCTTGGAATCGAGGATGAACGGATTCTTGCCCTCAGCCTTCAGCTCCGGATTGTATCTGTACAGATGCCAGTAGCCTGCCTGTACAGCCTTCTTCTCCTCTGCCTGTGCAGTGGACATGCCGGTCTTGATACCGTGGTTGATACACGGTGCGTATGCGATGATGATGGACGGGCCGTCATATGCCTCAGCCTCACGGATCGCCTTCAGGCACTGGTTCTGGTCTGCACCCATTGCGATATGTGCAACGTATACATAACCGTAGCTCATGGCAATGCCTGCCAGATCCTTCTTCTTCACAGCCTTACCTGCTGCTGCGAACTGTGCGATCGCACCAGTCGGAGTTGCCTTGGATGCCTGACCGCCGGTATTGGAGTAAACCTCGGTATCGAATACCATGATGTTTACGTTTCTGCCGGATGCGATAACATGATCCAGACCGCCGAAGCCGATATCATATGCCCAGCCGTCGCCGCCGAAGATCCACTGGCTCTTCTTGCGCAGGTAATCCTTTTCTGCCAGGATCGCCTTTGCTGCATCGCAGTCACAGGTCTCCAGAAGTGCTACCAGCTCCTCTGCTGCCGGTGTATTGGCTGCGCCGTCGTTCTTGGTCTCCAGGAACTTCACGGCTGCTGCCTTGATGTCGTCACGCTTTGCAGTCTCTGCCAGAGCCTCGACCTTTGCGATGACGCGGTTTCTCAGTGTCTCCTGACCCAGGAACATACCGTAACCAAACTCTGCATTGTCCTCGAACAGGGAGTTGGACCAAGCCGGACCGTAGCCCTTCTTGTTCACGGTGTACGGAGTGGACGGTGCGGAGTTGCCCCAGATGGAGGAGCATCCGGTTGCATTGGCGATGTACATTCTGTCACCAAAGAGCTGGGTGATGAGCTTTGCATACGGTGTCTCGCCGCAGCCTGCGCATGCGCCGGAGAACTCGAGCAGCGGCTGTCTGAACTGAGAGCCCTTTACGGTTGCCTCGGTGAACTTTGCAGTTACCTCCGGCTTAACCTCAGTGGTCGTGCCGTAGTCGAATGCTGCCTGCTGGTCAAGCTGGGTATCCAGCGGCTTCATAACCAGCGTCTCTGCCTTCTTGTTTGCCGGGCAGACATTTGCACAAACGCCGCAGCCGGTGCAGTCCAGAACCGATACGGTCATGCCGAACTTCAGATCGCCGATCGCCGGCTTGATGTCTGCGAGCTTCATGGATGCCGGAGCTGCTGCTGCTTCCTCAGCGGTCAGCGTTACCGGACGCAGAACTGCATGAGGACATACATATGCGCACTGGTTACACTGGATGCAGGTGTCCGGATTCCAGGTCGGAACGGTCACTGCGATGCCGCGCTTCTCAAATGCAGCAGAACCCAGCGGAGAAGTACCGTCTGCGATCTTGACAAAGGTGGAAACCGGCAGGGTATCGCCCTTCTGTGCGTTGCAGGGAATCTGGATGTTGTTTACGAAATCCTCCAGATCCTTGTTTGCTGCGGTCACCTTGTCCATACCCATCTTGGTATCAGCAGCGGTCTTCCAGGACTCCGGAACCTCAACCTCTACCAGACCCTTGTAGCCTGCGTCGATTGCGTTCCAGTTCTTCTCAACAACGTCCTGACCCTTCTTGGAGTAGGACATCTCTGCTGCGTCCTTCATGTACTTGAGGGCATCCTCGAACGGGATCACCTCTGCCAGCTTGAAGAATGCAGACTGGAGAATGGTATTGATACGAGTGCCCATGCCGGTCTCCTGACCGAGCTTGACACCGTTTACGGTGTAGAACTTGATGTTATTCTCAGCGATGTAACGCTTTACCTGACCCGGCAGGTTCTTCTCCAGACCCTCTGCATCCCAGATGGTGTTGAGCAGGAACGTACCGCCCGGCTTGATATCGGATACGATATCATACTTGTCCATGTAGGACTGGTTGTGGCATGCAACGAAGTCTGCCTTGTTGATGAGGTAGGTGGACTTGATCGGAGTCTTGCCGAAGCGCAGGTGAGATACGGTGACACCGCCGGACTTCTTGGAGTCGTATGCGAAGTATGCCTGTGCATACATGTCGGTGTGGTCGCCGATGATCTTGATGGAGTTCTTGTTTGCGCCGACCGTACCGTCAGAGCCGAGACCCCAGAACTTGCAGGAGATCGTGCCCTGCGGAGCAGTATCCGGATTGAAGGAGGCATCCAGGGACAGGTTGGTCACATCGTCGTTGATACCCAGGGTGAAACGCTTCTTCTCGGAATTCTTGAACACTGCGATGATCTGGTTCGGGGTGGTGTCCTTAGAGCCCAGACCATAACGGCCGGAGTAGATCTTCACGCCGTCAAACTTGGTATCCTTGAGTGCTGCTACCACATCCAGATACAGCGGCTCGCCCAGAGAACCCGGCTCCTTGGTTCTGTCGAGAACGGAGATCTGCTTTACGGAATCCGGCAGAGCCTCGATGAGCTTCTCAGCTACGAACGGTCTGTACAGACGTACACGTACCATACCGTACTTGCCGCCGTTTGCGTTCAGGTAGTCGATGGTCTCCTCAACGGTATCCATTACAGAACCCATTGCGATGATGACATGCTCAGCGTCCTCTGCACCGTAGTAGTTGAACAGCTTGTAGTTCGTTCCGATCTTAGCATTGACCTTGTCCATGTACTTCTCAACCACTGCCGGCAGTGCATCGTAGTACTGGTTGCAAGCCTCACGTGCCTGGAAGAAGATGTCAGGGTTCTGTGCAGAGCCTCTCTGAACCGGGTGGTTCGGGTTGAGGGCATCGTCACGGAAGCGCTGTGCAGCCTCCCAGTTGAGCATCTCTGCCAGATCTGCATCATCCCAGACCTCGATCTTCTGGATCTCGTGAGAGGTACGGAAACCGTCGAAGAAGTGCAGGAACGGTACTCTGCCCTCGATGGTAGCCATGTGTGCAACGGCACCCAGATCCATAACCTCCTGAGGGTTGGTGGAGCAGAGCATTGCATAACCGGTCTGACGGCATGCGTAAATGTCGG
>CAZKHW010000092.1:0-9736 GCA_964552525.1 uncultured Ruminococcus sp.
GGTGTCCAACCATAGGAGTAATTTCCGCAGTCGCTTTCTATGAAAAGCGTGTAATTATCACAGTCGATAACTACATTTCCCCATAAACAAGAGCCGTAGTTATTGTCAGTTTTTTCTTGGTGAAATTTAAGCTGGATAATATTCGGAGTTATGTTTTCAATTTTCATTTCTCAGTGCTTCCTCCTTTTCTGCGTCGTGCAAGCCTACAAGCAAGGGGTTTCACGCTCCTTTGCACGTTCTTTTTCCCGCCGCTCAAACGCTCTTTTTTGCCGCTCTTTCGCTCGCTGCTCACGGCTACTGTCCAACAATTCCGACAATGTGTCATAAGCAAGGTTAAGGCGTTCGCTTTCTGCGTCATATCCCCACTTTGCTACATCTGAAAGAATATCGCAAGCCGCTTCAAGTCCCTGTTCGTGTTTCATGCTTAATCGCATTAGAATCCACCTCCAATTAAAACAATCTCATTTGTGCCATTTCGGCGGAAAGTCGCTCATCAGCAGATTTATAATATTCGGGGTCAATCTCAAACCCTACAAAATGGAATCCGCACCGATAGCACGCTATAAGACTTGACGCACTGCCAACGTGAGTATCAAGAATAATATCACCGTGCTTTGCGTATTTTTCAAGCAACCAAGCATAAAGGGCTACGGGCTTTTGTGTTGGGTGTATGCGAACTTCTTTTTCTTTCATATTTTCCTGAAGCATACCGTTCCAACGATATTTAAACCGTCGAACCGCTGTATTGAATGATGTCCAAGCAAGTTCACAATCCGCAAAGTCGGTGGTACCGTTATCCTTATCCCATACAATCCAACAGGAGGAATCAAAGGGAATCCGACTGATAAAATGATTTGCACCCCATATAATTAGATTTTTGCTTACCCGCATAAGCTCCGTGAAATATTCAGCGGGCGGCGGTTGTTTGTCCCATTCCTTGTATGTATATTTTGCCGAAGCCGCAAGAGCGTTTCCGTATTGCTTTCCGCTGCGCAAATATGCTTTTTTGGTAGCGTTTATACCGTAAGGCGGATCAACAATCGCAAGGTCAAAATATTTAGCGGGAAATTCTTTCATACCCTGCATACAATCAATGTTGTACAGTTTATCAAGTTCAAGCAACTATTTTCACCTTCCTTTGGCTTATTCCTTCCGCCGCAATTTTAAATATAAACACCACCCCCGAACATCACTGTATATTGCCTGATACCCATAATCACCGCTTATCAGCGTATAGCCGGGGTAACGTTTTTCCCAATATGCCGTATCGGGCGGAGCGGTTGCAATTTTTCTGATCTCTTTTTTGCTGAATTTGTGGTCGTTGGTTCTGCTCCACGGCTTTTGCAGATTTGCTGAAGCTGAAAAACTGCTTACAACCGTTTTCGGCGGGCTGTCGGGGTCTGTGATCTCTTTTTCGGGTTTGTCAAGGTTCTTTGAGGGAATCCACCGCTTTTTCCCGCCTGTCTGCTTTGACAGGTATTCACACAAGGCGACAAAGCCGTTTTCCTCGGGCTGAAGTCTGTCGGCGTTGGCATACCCGATTTTGTCACCCTTTTTCTGTCCCTTCCTGCGGCGTTTTCGCCATACATTTTCTATTTCATCACGGGATAAACCGCCATTCATTATGACGTGGTGGTGTATTCGGGCGGGTGTAACTCCGTCCTTCTTGTACACGCACACGGGAATAATTATGTATTTCAGCGGGGACAATCCGTTTTTCCTGCGGCGGTAATCAACACGCCGTAAGAAATTATGCAGTTCGTGTTCCGCCGCTTCAAATGTCGGCGGCAAATTTGCGCTGCTGTACGTCAATGTGACGTGAATATCGTTTGCAGTGAAATTTGTGTTCACCAACTGAATGAAACGCCGCTTTGCGTTGATGTCGTTCCAATCAATTTGCTTTTGTGTGGATTCGACTTGCTTTTTGCTTCTCCGTCCCCGCGCCGCAACCTCCTGTTCGGTTGCGGTGTAGTTGTAAATATCCACTTCAAGAAAATCACGCCCGCAATATATCTTTTTTTCTGTGACAAATGTTCGCACGCCCGCGCCTCCTGTCAACATTGATCATTAACATAAAGATTTGTGCAGTGTGCTTCCAATTCAAACACGGAATTATACAACGCCGTTTGGAGGTATGCGGATTTTTTGCGTATAATGTGGGTCTGCTGTCTGAAATTGCTGTATACAAGTTCAATGTGATCATACGTCAACCTGCCGTATACCTCTTGTACAATTCTTGTTTCAATTTCAGTACCCCGAATCCGCATAATGCTTTCGGGCGATCTGACAAGCACTTCGGCAATTATAAGGCAAATTTCATCAATCAGCGGGTCAATGTAGGTTCTGCCGTTTTTGCGCGTCTGAATAAAGTCCGTGTAATCGACTTGCACTTTTACATCTTTAAGCACTTCAAAGAGTGACGGACGGGACGTGACAGGACGGGACATAGATTCTTCATCACAATTATTATTTTTTTGATATTCATTCATAGCATTTTACTCCTTCGACAACGGGGCTTTCGTCTGAATGTTAATCACCATTACAAGCCCCAAATGCCGTTAAATACGGCATTTTTTAAAAAAGTATGTATTGACTTTTTGCCGAATTTATGCTATAATAAATATGGTTAAAATTTGTTGTAGCATAAGCTTCGACACTTCGCCCGTGCTTGATTTATTCAAGTGCGGGCATTTTCATTTTTAGGTAAGTTAAGCGGCTTTTGCCGCTTCAAAAGAGTTCATTGCTAAGGCGGCTTGTGCGGGGGTAATTTTTCGTTGCTTTCCTCGGATTCTGTTTTAGTACATAGCCTTTTTATCTCGTTTATGAAGTCTTTAAATACCCTCTCAACCACCCACCATATTAACGGCAATATAACAAAAACACCTTCGCCGCCAATGCTTGCAACAACACGTTCTTTATTTGCCGCTTGATTTAAAACCAAAAACAGGATCACTCCGCAAATTGTGATAATAACATATTTGATTACTTTTTTAAGCATTTCTTACCGCCTTTTTGATAGAATATACATACCGCTTTTTCTTTTCCTGCGGCACGCCGTTGTCTCGCTTCCGTGAGCCTGTCCACATAATGCCGCCCGCTTCTCCCTCACAAACAAAATTTGCGGCTTTAAGGCTTGCGCCGTCCTCACTCGCAAGGATATATGTAATAACCTTTGTATAGCCCATTTCGCGGGCAATTCGCACACAAGCCCCGTATAGCTTAGAACAAGCGTTTCTTGCGCCGTTTGTGCATAATCTGTTTATTTCAAGGGTCTTGCCGTCATCATAGTGACGGCTTACAGGTCTGCCGCATATCGCAACCCCTACAAGCTGTCCGCCGTCCTCGCACCCTATACAAAATTTACACCCCGCTACGGGCTTATGATGTCGGTGATTTTGCGCCACATACTCGTTTGCCGCTTTAAGCGTTATTGGGATTATCTTCATTACTGTTGCCTTCTTCCTGCTCTCCCTGAAGCACTTGTGACATTACCGCTTCAAGGTTACTTACATTAGCCGCCTTATCGTCAATATAAATATCCGCAAAAACCTTTCGTCCGCCAAAGCTTGTGCCGTATTCCTCGGAGAAGGAATTGTCGGGATTCTCGTTGACGGCGTATAATTCAATACCCTGTTCGGCGCAAAACTGCAAGGCTTCATCAAGCAAATTTCTTTTTGTGCCGTTCTCACGGCAAGTGTAAAGGATAATATGCGCTCCCGCTGCCGCTTGCCGCTTTATGTACTCAATAACAAGCGGTTTCGGCTCTCCGATTTCGGGAAAACTGTTTTCACAAAGCGTACCATCGAAGTCAACGGCGATCGTGTTAAAAACTTTCAATGTTTTTGGCTGAAAGTTGCGTTTTCCGTCACACCCACTGCAATTCGGGTGGCAAACGGGGGAATACGTGTAGTATCTGCAAATGCCGCATTTGGTTTGAATGTTTTCCATTTCTATCACCTCATTAAATCATCAAGTGTAAGTTGGCTGTCTAACATTGAATTTTTGTGCCTTGCCGCTTTGAATGTCCTATAAGCCCTTGTATAATTTATACTATCACCGAAAATATTCATTGCGGCGGTGTATAATTTGGGTTCATACTTTTTAAGCATTACGAGTTCCTGCTCAAATCTACTTCCAAACGGGCAAGCTGAACAGCCTGTCCTTTTACAGCCATAAACCATATACGCCTTACTATGTTTAATCCCATAAAATTCATCATATTCACGTTTATCAGTATCGGTAAACCAAAACAAAGGAAAGTGTTGATCTCCGTATTTACTGCTTTGAAAAAAACAAGAATCATAAGCCACGCTTCTTGCGCCGCCCTCTGCTTTTCTTATTCCTAAACACGTTAAATCCGCTTTACTGCGCTTTGCATATTCTAAGGCGGGTTGTTTTTTCGCACATTTACAGCATTTAGGGCTTATCTTAAATTTCGGCGGGTTTTCGTGCATAAACTCTTTCAAAAAAGGTTGTTTTGCAATATTAAATCTGCTTTCTTTCCCGAAGTCATTGCACCACCACCGCAAGGCGGCTTTACATTTCGGATAACGTTTCATCAATGTTTCAAACGGTTCTAATTCCCATTGAAAATTGTGTCGCTGAAGCCGCTCTATATATTCGGAAATCTGCTTGCTGAAAAAAGGTTGTCCGTATTCCTTACAAGCTGTTGGAATAGGTTTTTGAGGTCTAACAATATCAATCGAAATGTTATACTTATTTTCAAGATAGCGGATATGGTCTTTTGTAGCTTGCATTTCCAAGCCTGTGTCATAAAATACATACTGTACTTTTTTCAATCTGTCGATTTTATGTACCATATCCAACATAATATCCGAATCCGCACCGCCCGAAATTGCACAAATGATTGTTTGCGGGTTAATCAAATAACGATTTGTTTTGCAGAACGCCGCCATAATGGTTTGTGTTGGTGCGTCTTTCCAACATTCAGGAGGTGTTAAAATAACATTTTCGTCAATCGTACTGTTATTCGTTTCCAACTTTACTGTGTCTCCTATTTCTTTGCCGCTTCAAAGCTTCTTTTTCCCGCATAGCCGCTGAAAACTCTTTAAGCATATCAGCAACAAGCGGATTCAATGCCCGTTTCTCGCTCTCTGTAAGCCCCGTGTCGGGTTCTGCGCTGTTAGCGGTATCTTTTATGTACAATGGTGTAGCACACGATTTAGGGGCAAATCCGCCCGTCATAAGTGCGTTATACCGTTCTTCCGCCGTTTCCTTGCTTTCGGTCGTGCCAACAAGCACAAGCCGCTCATTTGGTGCAAGCTCCGCTGCGTGATCTGCGCCAACATCTTCAGCGGAAACGATCTTGAAAACGGGAACGGAGGCAAGCTGTTTCCCGTCTGGAGTGCGGAGCGGCATTTGCCCCGCACACACAAGCCTTTGATTTTCTTTCAGTGTCATTGCCGCTTCACCCTCCTTTCATATAAGATTTATTAAACCGCCGCTGTGTGGCTTGCGGAATTGCTCCTATTTGCGCCCGCAAGCTCTATACCCTTAATCATATAGTAGATTTTTTCCTGCTCGTTTTCGGGCAATCTCGACACTATACGGGCAATTTTCTCGCTGCGGCTTTCGTCCTGCTGTGTGATTTTTTCAATGTTTGCATTCATAGAATTTACCTCCTTTCGCTTAATAATTTGCTCTGTGTTTCTGCGTTTGGTTCGATAAAATATCGGTCTCTGTACTGCTTTGACTGTTTATCAATCCAATCTTGTAACGGTTTTTCTTCCTCTCTTTATGATAAAGAATATACATTTGTATACCTCCGTCAAAATTCGTTGTAATGGTGCGCCCTCTGCCCTCGTGCGGGCTTCGGGCGATATGTGGGGCGGCGGTTTGTCGCCCCGATTGTGGTTTTTATGGTGAGGCTTTCAGATTTTATCATTCATACGGATAAAAATCATCAATTCTAAAATTCCTAACCTTATCCTTGCTACCTAAAAGCCACGCTAACCTATCCCACGCATAAGTTTCATTTGGAGCGGGTATCTTTATTGTTGTTAATTCGGGTTCACCTTGATTGTAAATCGGGTCATAGTTTGCGTGAAAAACATATAGAGTTAATTGTTTTCCACCATACTCAACTATTTTGTTTCCTTCTGCTACTTGCATTGTGTCGTCCTCCATAAATTATTATATTTGGTGCGCCCGTTCCCGCTTGTGCGCAGTTTGGGGCGATATATGGGCGGCGGGTGTGCCGCCCGTTAATATGCACTTCTTTTTACATTTGCCTGATTTGCATTTATGGATATATCTTTCTTACCGCATAATCATTTCGGCGGCGTGCCGCTCACTAATCCGCTTTAATTGCTTGCTTCCTCGAGTGAGGAAACGACATCAGCAAGGTTGTCAATAGCTTCTTGCAATGTGTCATAAGCACTGTCAAGGTTTTCAACGGCTTCTTCTGCGGCGGTGTATCGTTCGGAATCTTGCAGATTTTCGGGGATATTCTCAAAACATTCCTCTTCCTCGCTCTTTATGGTTTCAAGGTCGTCCAAAATGCTTTCCATTTTCTCCGAAAGGCTTGTAACTTCTGAAATAATTAAGGCAATTTTCTTTCTTCTCTTGATGTTCATTATAAAATCCTCCGTTAAATTCGTTGTAGGTGCGCCCGCTGCCCTCCTGCAAGCTTTGGGCGATATGTGGGGCGGCGTGCCGCCCGTTAATCTGTGTGTTATCGACATAATTCGTTATATTCGTCAACGGTAAGATCTGCACCGAGGTCTTGTCCGTTGCAATCAAGTAATTCCAAAACACTTACAAGTGCGTCCTCTTTTGTAAATCCCTCTTTGTCCTTTCCCGCTTGTTTGAGCGAAGCCCACTTTGCATTTACTAAATCGGGAAGATCGCTTTTTAAGCTCCTGCAATTTCCTAACCGCTCCGATACTTTAGAATTAAGGAAATCAGTCCATTTCATTTTGTAAACCTCCGTTATAATTTGTTGTAATGGTGCACCCGCTGCCCTCGTGCGGGCTTTGGGCGATATGTGGGGCGGAATTCCGCCCGTTGGATTTACGCCGTTTCGGTTGCGTCAAGCACGGGACACATTGAATAACTTCCTTTGGGGAGAATCGTTTCAGTGTTGCGGTATGCGGAAAGCCTTGCGTTTATACGGCACTTTTTAGTTTCCTCGCCGTCCGAAATTGTAACGGTCTTTTCCGTTCTCGCAATTACGGTGTAGTTCCAAACACATTCCGAATTGCAAGCGCTCCGTGTAGCATACTTTTTGCCGACTTCAAATTTTGTCATTGTGTTGTCCTCCGTGTTTTTTTCTTCTCTATTTGGTTGATGTACTCATTATAGCATACGTTTTTAGGTATGTCAACCCCTATTTAAAAAATTTTTTATATTTTTGGGTTGACAGGCTCGAAAACGTATGCTATACTATAACCAGGAGGTGAAAGTGTTGGAAATATACGAACGTATAAAGCTATTACGAAAGCAACATTTAAAGCTATCGCAAGAACGATTCGGGGAAATGTTAGGCGTGAACCGAGATGTTATAAACAATATTGAAAGAAATAGACTTGCTAAACCCGAACAAAAAGAGCCTTTATATAGACTTATTTGTGAAACATTTCACGTCAATTATAAGTGGCTGACTTCGGGCGAAGGCGAAATGCTTGTTACAACCAAGCAATCTTTTGTTGAAAAGCTTTCCGAGGAATACGGATTGAGCTTTACAGCACAAAAGATAATAGAATCGTACTTAAATCTTGACGAACAGCAGCGGACAGCGGTTGATGACTTTATTAAGACTATTGCGGTATCAATCGTTGAATCTCCCGCCGATTCCGAAGGTGCAAGTGCGGTTGATGAAGCGTTGGACAAAACGATGTCAATATATCGTGCTGCTGATAGTGAGGATCATACAGAACACGAAATAATAAAGGACGGCAAAAGCACGATTGATAAGTTAAGCAAGATCCCGCCCGTTACCAATAAGGAAGATTTTTAAACTAATATTTACCCACTCCGTGGAAACAATAATCTGCGGGGTGGTAGAGTTGGCTAATATATACGGCGTTTATAAAAAAGCTCGTAATGCTTCGTGGCAAGCCTTGATTGATAACAAGGTGGACAGCTTACCCGTTGACATTGTGCGGATCGTACACAACAACGGGATTTTACTATTAAAAAACAGTCAGGCGCACGAATTAAGACAAGGCGAAGCGGGAATAAGCGTATTCGACGGCAAGCAATGGTTTATTGTCTATGATGATTTGCTCCCGCTCGGTCGAAAGCGATTCACCGTCGCACACGAACTCGGACATATCTTTTTGGGACACCCGCTTGTTGCGGGGTTTCACGCACGAACCACGGGCGGAGAGCTTCCGCAAACCGAAAGCGAAGCTAATGTATTTGCAAGCCGTTTTCTTGCGCCCGCTTGTGTACTATGGGGGTTGAACGCCCACACCGCAGCCGAAATATCGCGCCTTTGCGAAATATCAAAAGAAGCGGCGGAAATCCGTGCAAAGCGTATGGCGGAGCTTTACAAGCGCAATATGTTTTTAACAAGTCCGCTTGAACGGCGGGTTT
Source organism: uncultured Ruminococcus sp. (assembly GCA_964552525.1). GTDB lineage: Bacteria > Bacillota > Clostridia > Oscillospirales > Ruminococcaceae > UBA3855. The sequence continues at coordinate 8,560 of CAZKHW010000092.1, forward strand.
ACAGTCAGTTTGAAAAGTTTATCGAACAAAACCGCTTGACGGCGGACAAATAAAAATAGCCGCTCGCGGAATGGCGGGCGGCTTTTGCAAAGGAAGTTTTTCGTATGAAAAAAAAGTTGTTCATATTCACAAGCGCGGCGGTGCTCTTTCTTTCGGGTTGTGCTTATTCTTCAGGCGAAAAGCCCGATTTAAGCGCACAAGATTCTACGCCTTTAACTCAAAGCAGCGAATTCGAAAGCGAAACGCTCATAACAAGCGATTTCCCACCCGAAAGTACAAATTTTGAAACAATAGTTAATTCAGATAATTTGCCGCAATATTGCGGTAGTTTTAAAGAAGCAAAGAAATTTGGCAAGATGTTTGACAATGGAATTGTTTCATTTGACGGTTATTCACAATATGTTATGGATAAAACAATACTATTCGTAAGTAGTCACGGGCGTGATGATGAAATAGACAGCGTGGAATTTAATTTTAAAAATGCTGATGTTTTTTTAAATTTTCAAGAAGCTGAAAATGTAATGAATTTATTCTTGCCGCTTGATACTCTTTCAAAAAAATACAGCGAACCAACTTATGAAATTTTTATTCCAAATGATAAAAGTAAAAGTGAATACATTGTGGTTAAATATTTATATAATCAAGAAACTACAAGTGTTTCAAAATATGAATTGCACGATACTTTTTACATAATGTATGAATTTTATAATGATGTTTGCTTGTATGCAGACATTGATTCAAGTTTGCCACGGTGGACAACAAGTCCCAATTCTAATGGCTACTTTGTAAATGAATATTCGCCCAACAAGTGAAGGACGGTGATATAAAATGGCAACGGCTTTAAATGGTCACACCGAACAAACAAGAGCGGTTATATATGCCCGCTATTCCTCGCACGGTCAGCAAGAACAAAGCATTGACGGACAATTACGCGATTGTTACACTTTCGCGGAGCGTCAAGGCTATATGATTATAGGCGAATACATAGACAGGGCTTTAACGGGGCGCAATGACGATAGACCCGATTTTCAACGTATGCTTGCAGACGCACGAAAAAAACAATTTCAATATATAATTGTTTGGAAATTGGACAGATTCGCTCGTAACCGCTACGACAGTGCAGTTCACAAAGCAGAATTAAAAAAATTCGGTGTGCGTGTGATCTCCGCAACCGAAA
>CAZKHW010000093.1:0-9733 GCA_964552525.1 uncultured Ruminococcus sp.
GTCCGAGGAGGACAAGAAAACCGTACAGCGTGCGCGTAAGGTACAGCGTTTCCTCTCGCAGCCGTTCACGGTTGCCGAGCAGTTCACCGGTATGCAGGGCAAGTACGTGCCGCTGAAGGAGACGATCCGGGGATTCCGCGAGATCATCGAGGGCAAGCATGACGACCTGCCCGAGTCCGCGTTCCTCTTTGTCGGCTCGATCGACGAGGCAGTCGAAAAGGCCAAGAGCATGCAGGAGTAAGGTGCTATGAACACATTCCGCTTTATGATCGTAACGCCCGACCGCACGCTGTTTGACGGACAGGTGCAGGAGGTCATTGCGCGTACCACCGAGGGCGATGTCGGCATTCTGGCAGGGCACGTCCGCTATGCGGCGATCCTCAAGACAGGTGCACTCACGGTGAAGATGGAGAACGGCGATTACCGCCGCGCTGCGGTTGCCGAGGGTGTCATCAAGGTGTCTGACGAGCGCACGACAGTCATGTCCACTGCTGCTGAATGGGCGGACGAGATCGACCCGGACTGGGCAGAGCGTTCGCGTCAGGATGCCTTGGCGAAGATCGAGGCCGCCAAGGACGAGCCGGATCGGATGGAGCGTGCGAATCTGAAACTCCAGCGCGCGCTGAATCGTCTGTCGGTGTCAGGTCATGGCACGGGTACGCTAGAGACGCATAAAAAGAAATAAAAATTGAGGAGATCGCCGGCGCTTACGGCGGTCTCCTTGGTGTACTCCGGCAAACTGCACAAAAAGTTCATGACCAACTTGTCATTGTTCTCATATTGGAAATCCTGCAAACCCATTGACAGAAATTTATCAATGTGGTACAATAGAACTAACGGGTGAAGTGAATCTGCACCCCATGCCCGGATAAGCGGCATTCTCTCCCAGACCGGGAGGGCGGCTGTCCGGAGAATCAAGCAAGAGACTGTTAAGGATACGAAACAGGCTCTTAGATAGGAGAAATACACATGAGCAAAGATAATCAGGCTTCTGAAACCGTACTCATTGACAGTGTTGACTCTCTGATGGCGAAATTCGCCCAGATCCGTGAGGCACAGGCACAGTATGCTACCTATACCCAGGAGCAGGTGGATGCCATCTTCAAGGCAGCCGCACTTGCAGCGAATCACGCCAGAATCCCGCTTGCAAAGCTGGCTGTCGCTGAGACCGGCATGGGTATCGTTGAGGATAAGGTCATCAAGAACAACTACGCCGCAGAGCATATCTACAATGCGTACAAAAATGTCAGAACCTGCGGTGTCATCGAGGAGGATAAGGAGTTCGGCATCGTTAAGATCGCAGAGCCGATCGGCGTGATCGCTGCGGTCATCCCGACCACCAACCCGACCTCTACCGCGATTTTCAAGTGCCTGCTTGCCCTCAAAACGCGCAACGGCATCATCATCTCTCCCCATCCGAGAGCGAAGGAATCCACCATCGCTGCTGCCAAGCTCATCATGGAGGCGGCTGAGAAGGCAGGCGCTCCCAAGGGGCTGTTCGGCTGGATCGACGTGCCCTCTCTGGAGCTGACGAACACCGTCATGAAAGAGGCGGACATCATCCTGGCAACCGGCGGTCCCGGCATGGTCAAGGCTGCCTATTCCTCCGGAACACCGGCGATCGGTGTCGGCGCAGGCAATGCCTCCGCAGTCATCGACAAGAGCGCGGATATCCTCAACGCCGTCAACTCCATCATCCATTCCAAGACCTTTGATAACGGCATGATCTGCGCAACAGAGCAGACCGTCATCGCTCACAAGGACGTATATGACGCTGTCAAGGCGGAAATGATGAAGCGCGGCTGCTACTTCCTGAACGATGAGGAGAAGGATCTCATCCGCAAGACCATGCTCATCAACGGCGCACTCAATGCCAAGATCGTTGGTCAGCGTCCGGTGACCGTTGCCAAGCTTGCAGGCTTTGACATTCCCGAGGATGTCAAGGTCATTGTCGGCGAGGTGGAGTCCACCAGCGTGGACGAGGCGTTTGCCCATGAGAAGCTCACCACCATTCTTGCCATGTACAAGGCGGAGAGCTTTGAGGATGCAATGGATCAGGCGGAGCAGCTCCTGAACAATGCTGGCGGTCTGGGTCACACCTCCTCGCTGTGGATCGACAATGTGAACGAGCGCGAAAAGCTCATGGCATATGCCGAGCGCATGAAAACTTGCCGTATTCTCGTGAATACGCCGTCCTCTCTCGGCGGTATCGGCGATCTGTACAACTTCAAGTTCGCTCCCTCCCTGACCCTCGGCTGCGGCTCTTGGGGCGGCAACTCGGTTTCCGAGAACGTTGGTGTCAAGCATCTGCTCAACATCAAGACCGTTGCAGAACGCCGTGAGAATATGCTCTGGTTCCGCACGCCCTCCAAGGTGTACTTCAAGAAGGGCTGCCTGCCGGTCGCGCTTGACGAGCTGAAAAACGTCATGAACAAGAAACGCGTATTCCTCGTAACCGACAGCTTCCTCTACAAGAACGGCTTTACCAAGGTCATTACCGATAAGCTCACCGAGATGAGCATCACTTTCACCGTATTCTCCGATGTTGAGCCGGATCCGACCCTGAGATCTGCACAGCTCGGCGCAGAGGCGATGCGCAGCTTTGAGCCGGACTGCATCATCGCACTTGGCGGCGGCTCCGCAATGGATGCTGCCAAGATCATGTGGGTTCTCTATGAGCATCCGGATGCAGACTTCCTCGACATGGCAATGCGCTTTATCGACATCCGCAAGAGGGTCTACACTTTCCCGGAGATGGGGCAGAAGGCGTACTTCATCGCCATCCCGACCTCGTCCGGTACAGGTTCTGAGGTTACACCGTTCGCCGTTATCACCGATCAGGAGACAGGGCATAAGTATCCGCTGGCGGACTACCAGCTCCTGCCGAATATGGCGATCATCGACACTGACCTGATGATGAGCGCACCCAAGGGTCTGACCTCTGCATCCGGTATTGATGCCATGACGCACGCACTCGAGGCTTACGCCTCGATGATGGCGACTGACTACACCGATGGTCTTGCCATCCGCGCAATACAGCTCATCTTCGACTACCTGCCGACCGCTTTCAACGATGGCAGCAATGTGATCGCCCGTGAGAAGATGGCGACCGCCTCCACGATGGCTGGTATGGCATTTGCCAATGCGTTCCTGGGTGTCTGCCACTCGATGGCGCACAAGCTGGGCGCATACCATCATCTGCCCCACGGCGTTGCCAATGCGCTGCTCATCACCGAGGTCATGCGCTTTAATGCATCTGAGAATCCGCGCAAGATGGGAACATTCTCCCAGTATCAGTTCCCCCACACTCTGGATCGCTACTGCGAGTGCGCACGTGCATGCGGTGTGACCGGCAAGGACAATGCGGAGATCTTTGAGAACTTCATCGTCAAGCTTGAGGAGCTGAAGGCATCCATCGGCATCAAAAAGACCATCGCCGAGTACGGCATTGACGAGAAGGACTTCCTCGACAGCCTTGACCAGATGTCCGAGGACGCATTCGATGACCAGTGCACCGGTGCGAATCCGAGATATCCGCTGATCTCCGAGATCAAGGCAATGTACCTTAGAGCATACTACGGCGAGGAGAAGTGAGTACGATGGGATTACAGTCATTCCCCGTTCCGGGGAAGCACTACTTCCGGCAGGGCTGCCTGCCGGTTGCCCTGCGCGAGATCGTTGACGTCTATCACGCAAGCCGTGTACTCGTTGTCACAGATGAGGAGCTGCTCCGCAGCGGAAAACTTAGTCCTGTGACGAATGTTCTGCATGAGCTGGGGCTGACATATGCCGTAAACAGCAGGGATGATGCCTATGACTGCGCAGTGTTCTGCGGCGGCTCGGATGTTTGGCAATATCTGCCCGGGAACAAGCCCTGTGTTATCATTCCGACATCCTTTGAGGGGATGGATGCAGAACCTTGGCTGTGTGCGGATATGGTGATCCTTGATGAGGATCTGATCTCAGACAGTACGCTGCTCCCCATGCAAAAACGGCAAATCCTCGACACTGCGCGGCACAGCCTGAAAGGGGAGAACGCCTCGGATTACACGCTGGCATGGGCAGTACAGGCGATGCGGCTGATCTGGGACGGCGGCGATCTGCTCCATGCGGCAGCTCTGTCCTGTCTGGCAGATGCCGCGGCATCACCGGAATCCGGGGACACCGATCTGCTCCCTGATGCCGCCCAGGCTCTCGGCATCACGCCGGAGGAGCTAACGACACGAATCGAATCTGCAATCGAAAGCAGACATTCATAATAAAGGAGGAAACCCACATGGAAATCCTGTCAGAGCGTCCGAAGAAGAAAATCTATCGTGACGGTGACCGTGCCGTCAAGCAGTTTGCGGAGCACTACTCGACCTCGGAGGTGCTGAACGAAGCCCTCAACCAGGCAAGAGTCGAGGAAACCGGTCTGCCCATCCCCAAGCTTACCGAAGTTCGCAAGAACGGTGAGAGATGGGAAATTGTCATGGACTACATTCCCGGCAAGACGATGAAGCAGATCCTGGAGGAAGATCCCTCACGTGAGGACGAGATCCTCGACCGTTTTGTGGAGATCCAGCTTTCCATCCACAAAACGCCTGCACCGCCGACCATGAACAAGCTTAAGGATAAGATGCAGCGCAAGATCTCCGAAACCTCGCTCGATGCGACTACGCGCTATGAGCTGCACACACGTCTGGAGTCTATGCCCAAGCACAAGAAGGTCTGTCACGGCGATCTGGGACTGGACGATATCATCATCACACCCGATGGCAAGTACTTCATTATTGACTGGGCGCATGCGACCCAGGGAAATGCGTCTGCGGATGCGGCGCGTACCTTCCTGAAGTTCTCTCTGACCTATGGGGAGGCGCGTGCAAACAAGTACCTGAACCTGTTCTGCAAGAAAAGCGATACTGCAAAGCAGTATGTGCAGGCATGGATGCCGATCGTGGCTGCATCGCAGTCTGTTAAGGGTCACGAGGAGGAGAGCGAGCTGCTCCTCAAGTGGGTCGATGTTGTGGAGTATCAGTAATTCCGTTACGCGCCCCACGAACCACAGCTATCAGAAAATCCCCTTCCCTGCAAAGGGAAGGGGATTCGTATTACTTGTTGATCTCCAGAAGCTGGCGGATGCGCTCATGCGGATCGATCACCGTGCTGATGGAAACATCGTGATTGATGGATGCGATGAAATACGCCACGTACTTGGACACATCGACCTCGTGGAACCACTCGCGCTTGAGCAGCTCCGGACTTCTGTAGGTCAGGTTCGTGCCGAATACACCACTGATGTAGCCGTCTGCATACGCCTTGTCGAACTTCTCCAGACCGTTGGTGAAGATGGAATAGGTAGCATATGCGAAAATACGCTTTGCACCGCGGTTTTTCAGCGCATAGGCAATGTCCAGCATGGATTCGCCCGAGGAGATGATGTCATCGGCAATGAATACGTCCTTGCCTGCTACATCGTTTCCAAGGTACTCGTGCGCCACGATGGGATTTCTGCCGCCTACGATCCTGGAATAATCACGGCGCTTGTAGAACATACCCATGTCCACACCCAGCTCCGATGCGTACAGCATGTTGCGGCCGAGTGCGCCCTCGTCAGGCGAAACGACCATGAAATTGTCCTTTGTCGCATGGAATCCCTCGATGCTCTCATACATCGATTTGAGTACCTGATAGGACGGTATCACATTGTCAAAGCCCATCAGCGGTACGGCATTGCAGACACGCGGATCGTGCGCGTCAAAAGTCACAATGTTCGCAACGCCCATCGCCTGGAGTTCCTGCAATGCCACTGCACAGTCGAGAGACTCGCGGTAATTGCGGCGATGCTGTCTGCCGCCGTACAGGATCGGCATGATGACGTTGATGCGGTGCGCCTTGCCGGATGCCGCCTGGATGATGCGTTTGAGATCCTGGAAATGATCGTCCGGGCTCATGGCATTGCGCATGCCGAAGTAATCATAGGTCACACTGTAGTTGCCCATGTCGGTGATGATGAACAGATCCTTGCCGCGGATGGTGGACTTGATGATGCCCTTGCCGTCACCGGAGGAAAAACGGGGACACTCGCTTTCCACAAGGAATGAATCGGTCTGGAAACCGCCCCTGTGCGCCCACTTCACCAAGTAATCATTGATCTTCTCACCAAGCTCAGCCGCGCTGTTCATGGCGATCAGGCTCAGCGGTGCAACGTTCGTCTTGTGGTCGAACAAAACTTCAGTGTTGGTACTCATTTTTTCTCTCCCCGTATGCCGTGCAGGCGGCATCGGGTCCCTCCTTGCTTATGAATTTTTAAGACAGTGCAGACTGTCGATTGGTAACATGTCCAGCATCTGGATATACGCTTATTTGCAGAATTTATCGATATACCGTTCAATATCCTCTTTGATGATGTTCTTGGCAGTTTCGAGATCCTCGACCTCGTTGACCGCAGTCGTCTTGTTCTCCAGCTCCTTATACACACGGAAGAAGTGAGTCATCTCCGCAAAAACATGCGGCGGCAGCTCGTCAATGGACTGGTAGGTATTGTAATTAGGATCATCGAACGGAATGGCGATGATCTTGTCATCGTGGCGGCCGGAATCGATCATGCGGATCACGCCGATGGGGTAGCAGCGCACGAGGGTCATGGGCAGTAGTGCCTCGGAGCAAAGCACCAGCACGTCCAGCGGATCTTCATCGTCCGCATAGGTGCGCGGAATCAGTCCATAGTTCGCCGGATAGTGTGTCGAGGTATGCAGGATGCGGTCGAGCTTCATGAAACCCGTCTCCTTGTCCAGCTCGTATTTGATCTTGCTGCCCTTGGGAATTTCGATGACTGCAACGAAATCCTCTGCGCTGATGCGCTTGGGGCTGATATTGTGCCAGATATTCATATGTACGCTCCCTTTCAGGCGAAATTATCCCTACATTTCTAAGTATACCCTATCCGGACACGGTTTGTCAATGCATAAAACGAACTTTGGGGAATTTGATAAAATCGCACAAATATCGTGTCGAATTTTCGGCAATAAGCAAAGACGAAGAACACGCCATAAAGACAGTGCAAGGGGGAAAGCTGCGCTTTCCCCCTTGCACTTAATTCCTCCTCTCATCAAAATCAGTGAGCTTGATCCCTCCCCACACACCACAGGCATAGGAAAACCCGATCACGTCCTCATCCTCAGAGGGGGCTGTATACTCGATCAGCCCCTCCTGCGCCAGGCTCTCCAGCAGTAAAATCACCAGCTCGCGCCGCGCCTGCGTGTCAGACTTCCGCCATTCTGCGGAATCAAGCAGTTCCTTGATCTGGGAATTGACCGCCTCCATGTTCTCGATGTCCTGGTCAGTCAGCGCTGCCTCGGTAACCTCCTGCACGGGTTTCTGCCATTCTGTGGAATTAATCACTTCCTTGATCTGGGAATTGACCGCTTCCATGTCCGCGATCTCCTGGTCGCTCAGTGTGTTCCCGGAAACCTCCTGTGCAGGAATCGGTACATACCGCATCTGGTTCCATTCCGGCACGGTCGAAACGAGGTGATCCTCCCTGTCGATCAGATAGCAGTACTCCCCGAATGCCGCTGTGCCATCCCCGTGATCCTCCACCGCGTAGAAGTCGTAGGCAATGCACTTGATCTCCGGATCATCCCGGTAACGCCTGTAGAGAATGCGCTTGTCATGGGCGAGAAGATCGAAATTTGCCAAAATGCTCTCCTCATCCAGACCGCCGTCATAGTAGGCATAGCCGTTGCCGGACATCCGGAAATACTTCGGGACTACAAACGTCTCCCTGCCGATGCGGAAGGCATCCGTCAGGGAATCGCCGGCAAACAGCTCAGGCGTTTCGTTGACGGCATAGCGTTCCAGACACTGCGCAAGTGTCTCGCCGTCCTCAAGGAAGGCAAGGGTATACTCCTCACCAGCCGCCGAAATGTAGTAGCCCTCGATATACGGGGCATTGTGGGGATCGCTTTGCAGGCGCGACAGGATCTCGTCATCGCTCACGTCCTCAAATGCCGGGAAGTCTGATGGCATCTGTGGAGATTGCGTGGGCGGCACATAGGGCTGCGGAGCAACGAGCCGGGGTTCGGAAATCTCCTCCGAAAGTTCCTCCCAAACATGCAGCTCCTGCGACAAGCCGCAGCCGGACAGCAGACAGGCAGCGGCAAACAAAATAGGCAGTGTTCGTTTCATAGGGATGTCTCCTTTCAATTTGGCTGTTATTCTATATACGAATGGTGAGGGGGGAATTTATGGTGATTTTTGAAAAAACTTACAAAATAATCCCCCGGTCAGAACCGGGGGATTTCCATCAGTCTCATTTCAGATACTTGTCCATAATATCGCAAAAATCAAAGGTCGCAAAATAATCTGCCGGGGTCTCGGCACGGCGGATCATCTTCACGCTGCCGTCCTCCTGGAGCAGAAGCTCGGCAGAACGCAGCTTGCCATTGTAATTATACCCCATCGCAAAGCCGTGCGCACCGGCATCGTGGATATACACCAGATCTCCGATCTCGGTCGGCGGCAGCATCCGGTCAATGGCAAACTTGTCGTTATTCTCGCACAGACCGCCCGTCACGTCACACAGGTAGGTACAGGGTTCATTCTCCTTGCCCAGCACTGTGATGTGGTGATATGCACCATACATCGCCGGACGCATGAGATTCGCCGCACATGCGTCAAGTCCGACATACTCCTTGTAAATATGCTTCTTGTGCAGCACGCGCGACACAAGCGCACCGTAGGGAGCAAGCATGAATCTGCCCATCTCAGTGAAGATGGCAACCTCTCCCAGCCCTGCCGGAACGAGGATCTCGTCATAGACCTTGTGGACACCCTCGCCGATGGCAAGAATGTCGTTCGGGGTCTGCTCCGGACGATAGGCAACGCCCACACCGCCGGACAGGTTGATGAACCGGATGTCCGCACCGGTCTCCTGTTTGAGATCCGCGGCAAGCTGGAACATCTGCTTGGCAAGTGTCGGATAGTAGTCGTTCGTCACGGTATTGGATGCGAGGAACGCGTGGATACCAAAGTGCTTCGCACCCTTTTCCATGAGCTTGCGGAATCCCTCAAACATCTGCTCGCGTGTAAAGCCGTACTTGGCATCCTCCGGGGAATCCATGATCTGCGTGGAGATCGTGAACTTGCCGCCGGCATTGAATCGGCAGCAGATGGTTTCCGGAATGCCGGTGAGCTGATCGAGATACTCCACGTGCGTGAGGTCATCCAGGTTGATGTAGGCACCGAGCTTGTAGGCTAGCTCGTAATCCTGTGCCGGAGTCACGTTCGAGGAGAACATGATATCGCTGCCGGAAAAACCGCAGGCATCTGCCATTTGCAGCTCGGTGTAGGACGAGCAGTCCACGCCGCAGCCCTCCTCCTGAAGAATTTTCAGGATAAACGGGTTCGGGGTCGCCTTGACCGCAAAATACTCCTTAAAGCCCTTGTTCCACGAAAACGCCTGCTTTACCAGACGTGCATTCTCGCGGATGCCCTTTTCGTCATAGATGTGGAACGGTGTGGGGTAGGTCTTGGTGATCTCCTCCGCCTGCTCCTTGGTGATGAATGGGATCTTCTCCATAGGTATCACTCCTTATCGTTTTGCAAATCATTTGCAGCATTTCTGACATTAATTATATCACACAATGCTGCATTCGTCAAGATGTGACAAAGAACTTTCACGCAAATCAATTTTATTACCTTTCATTGTGAGTTTCATGCAAGAGCTGCCCCACCCCCTGCCCCCTCCCCA
>CAZKHW010000094.1:0-9721 GCA_964552525.1 uncultured Ruminococcus sp.
TGTGACCCTCTGCTTGTAAGGCAGATGCTCTCCCAGCTGAGCTAAACCCCCACGCAGTTTGTCGCTCTGAGGTGTTCCCCCCCCCTGACGACTTTATCATTATACCACAATCGGAAGCGTTTGTCAAGTGTTTTTTCAAAAAAATTTCAGATTTTTTTGAAAAAACAAAGAATCCCCGAAACGATGGGAAAATTTTGTTTTAGTAAATGCAGCCGCATTTCTTGACAGCAGGGACAAAGCATGGTATAATGATTAGGTTAGCCGAGCAAAATACTAGGGCTTTGACCCGAGATCATAGAAGGTGAGAAATGATGGAAATTCCAAATCCCATCGAAGAAAGCATCGTCCGCAAGTTCACACGTCCCATCTGGCACAGATTCCTCAAAGGTATCAAGGAGTACGACCTGGTGCAGGAGCATGACAGGATCGCTGTTTGCATTTCGGGCGGCAAGGATTCCATGATGATGGCAAAGTGCATGCAGCGTCTGCAACGCTACAGCAAGTTCCCCTTTGAGGTGGAGTACATCGTGATGGATCCGGGCTATAATGAGCGAAATCGGCAGAAAATCATCGAAAATGCCGCGCTGATGGGGATTCCGATCCGCATCTTTGATGTGCGGATCTTTGATGTAGTTGCCGGCATGGAGCAGAACCCCTGCTATATGTGTGCCCGGATGCGCCGCGGTCATCTCTACAAGGCGGCGCAGGATCTTGGCTGCAACAAGATCGCGCTGGGGCATCATTTCGATGATGTCATCGAGACCATCCTGATGGGGATGCTCTACGGCTCTCAGATCCAGACCATGATGCCCAAGATCCACAGCGAGAATTTTCCCGGAATGGAGCTGATCCGTCCGCTTTACCTCGTGCGCGAGAGCGACATTCTTGCGTGGAAGGACTACAACGACCTGACGTTCATCCAGTGCGCCTGCCGCATGACCGAGAACATCGACAAAAGCGGTGACGGCATCGGTGCCTCCAAGCGGCAGGAGATCAAGATGCTCCTTGCACAGCTCAGGAGCGTCAGTCCCCACATTGACATGAATATCTTCCGCAGTGTGGAGAATGTCAACCTCAAAACGATCATTTCCTATCATATCGGCAGCGAGTATCACCACTTCCTGGATGATTACGACAAGGGCATTACCAACCACGGCACGCGCTCCGGAGAGCCGCGCCCGGAAAAGGAGACAGGACATGAGTGAACAGTTTTCGAGGACGGCGCTTCTTCTTGGCGATGCGGCGATGGATCGCCTGAAAAGGTCGAGAGTGGCAGTATTTGGTGTCGGCGGCGTAGGTGGTCATGCTGTCGAGGCACTGGCACGCAGCGGCGTCGGTACACTTGATCTCATCGACAACGACACGGTGGCGGAGAGTAATCTCAACCGCCAGATCATCGCCCTGCATTCCACGCTGGGACAGTACAAGGTCGATGCCGCGGCGCAGCGCATCCATGACATCGATCCGGATACGGTGGTGCATGCCCACCGCTGCTTTTACATGCCAGATACGGCGGCGCAGTTTGATTTCACGCAGTACGACTACGTGATCGATGCCATTGACACCGTGACCGGAAAGCTCGAGCTGGTCATGCGTGCCAAGGAGGCAGGTACGCCCATCATCTGCTCGATGGGAGCAGGCAACAAGCTCGATGCGACAGCTTTTCGGGTGGCGGATATCTACCAGACAAGCGTGTGTCCGCTGGCAAGGGTCATGCGCTATGAATGCCGCAAGCGCGGCATCAGGCAGCTCAAAGTGGTCTATTCCGAAGAGCATGCCATTCGTCCGGCAGGCGCACAGGAGGCGCACGGAAAAATTGTCCCCGGCTCGGCAGCATTCGTGCCGTCTGTAGCAGGGCTGATCATCGCAGGAGAGGTCATCCGCGATCTGTGCGGCATCGAACGAGCATAGGCGCGGCAGTCTTGGGTGCTTTTCCCGAAAAAATTCTGTGACTTTGCCAAAATCTCTTGACACTGTAAGAATTATCTATTATAATTAAAGCATATATTATGAAACGGAAGTGAAACGGATCTTGGCGATTCAACTGCTTGCCGATCTTTACGGCTGTGACAGAACGCTTCTCAATGACCAGAATGCCGTCCGTGAGGCAGCACGCCGTGCGGTCGGACTGCTTGGCGCACAGGTCGTTGCCGAATGCGTCCATTGCTTTGAGCCGATCGGCGTGTCCTACATCGCGGTCATTACGACCTCGCATGTTTCTATCCATACATGGCCGGAATTTGGCTATGCGGCGGTGGATGTGTTCTCCTGTGCCCAGGAGATCCCCGAGCAGCTCACCGCGCTGCTTGCCCGGGAGCTGCATGCCGAACACCAGAGATCCCGGGAGATCGAACGAGAAGTAGGGGAGGGGACTGCATTTGAGATTTAATCTGGGAGATATCCTCTGCGTGGACGGTGAGCAATACCGGGTCGAGGGATTCATCGTCTACCAGAATGTCAATGACCACTGTGACTGGGAGGAATACAAGCTCACCGGTGTGGAGAAAAGGGTCACGCGCTGGCTGAGTATTGACGATACCTATAAAGAGTATTCCGTCTGGGAGGTCGTTCGTCTGCCTGACCGAAACGGCTATCACGAGGTTGACCGCGGTGTGGAGGTCGTTATAGCATGCGGAGGATCTGTGGATGTGACGCGCGGCGATCAGGCAAGATTTATCGAGTACGAGGACGAGACGGAGGAACTGATCATCTCTGACGAGTTCTGGGAGGATGAGCATGAGATCTCGACAGGCTATTACCTGGACGAGGACGAATTCTGGCTGATCCGCAATGATCCGGGGTATGTCAGACGCCAAAAACTGCCGGCGATCCTGATCGTGGCGGCAATGATCGTGCTCCCGTTTTTGTCGGTGATCTTCGATTCGCTCCCGGACATTCACTTTACCACGACCATGCGCAAATATCTGGACAAGAGCAGCCGCTACACCTATGTGACCTCGATCACCGGCAACGAAAAGCAGAAGGCGAAGGTCTACTCCACCGACTCGACAGTGGATGCTGCTACCAAGGATATCATCGCCGCCATTGAGGGCGATGTGCAGTACGTCCAGCAGGATGACAGCGAGACACAGGGAGCAGTTGCGATCCTTTCGCCCAAGGAATACTGCGTGATCTACACCTCCGTTGACGGGGAGGTGTACGTGCAGGTCTCCAACCGAAAATATGCCTACACCACGGACGATGACCTCTATGAAGGGACATCGCGGTCACGCAATTACTACAGGAGCTTCTACCGTTCGACCGGCTATTCTTCCGATTCGCAGCGGTATTCGCACTATTCCTCACCGTACAGCTCCTATGACACGGGATCGTTCACCTATGTCAGCAGCAACAGCTACAGCTCGTATTCAAACAGCATCCGCCAGAGCAGCATTGAATCCCGGCAGAGTTCGGGCGGCGGTCTGAGCAGCGGCAAATAAAGGAGGATACTATTATGGATTTTTTGACAGAGATCGTTGACGTTCTGATCTTTTCGTGTCTGGGCATTGTACTGATGATGCTGGGCAATTTTCTCATCGACCTGATCATTCCCTGCTCCTTCCCCGAGGAGATCAAGAAGGGGAATCAGGCGGTCGGCTTTGTGTCGGCAGGCACGAACATCGGTGTAGGACTGCTCCTGCGTGCTGCCATTGCCTCTCCGGAGGGGGAAGCGGTCCGCGAAAGTATCTTTTCCGGCGTGCTGAGCAGTCTGCTGTATTTTGTGCTGGGCATCGCATTCTTTATGCTTGGCTATGTGGTCATCAACCTGTTCCACCGCCAGTACAGTCTCAATGACGAGATCGGCAAGGGCAATACTGCTGCCGGCATCATGATCGCAGGCATCTTTATCGGTCTTGCCATCACGATTAGCGGTGTGATCGTATAATTCATGAAGGACTATCGTTTGCTGATGCTGACAACGCTGATGATCTCGGGCTGTTCTATGGTCTATGAGCTGATCATCAGTGCTGTCAGTTCGTATCTTGTCGGGGACTCGACCTTGCAATACTCCATCACCATCGGGCTGTACATGTGTGCGCTCGGCATCGGCTCGTACCTCTCAAAATTCATCCGCAAGAACCTCTGGGAATGGTTCGCGCGTGTGGAGATCGGCATCGGCATCATCGGAGGATGCTCGGCGCTGTCACTGTTCCTTGCCAATCTCTACCTCGAATCCTACGCGCTGGTGATGTATGTGGAAATCATTGCTATTGGTACGCTGGCAGGACTGGAGATCCCCCTGCTCACGCGCATCATCCAGGAGGATCGGCAGGAGCTGCGCGTGACACTCTCCTCAATCTTCTCGTTCGACTATATCGGCGGTCTGATCGGCTCTATCGCCTTTCCGATGCTGCTTTTGCCGCATCTGGGATACTTTGCCACCTCGTTTCTGGCAGGCGCGTTCAATCTCCTTGCCGCTGTGCTGATTATCTTCACCTACCGCAAAAGGCTGCCGCACAGCCGTGCCTACCGCGTGATCTCTGTGCTGCTGCTGGCATGCATGGGCGTGGGGATGCTGTTTGCGGAGAATGTCGGCAAGCTCGTGGAGAACGGACTGTACCGCGATGATGTGATTTTGGTCGAGCAGACAGCCTATCAGAAGATCGTTGTCACCAAGCACAAGGACGATATGCGCCTGTATATTGACGGGAACTGCCAGTTCTCCTCGGCGGACGAATACCGCTATCACGAGGGACTTGTCCATATCCCGATGGCGTATGCCAAGGAGCGCGGACACATCCTGATCCTGGGCGGAGGGGACGGTCTGGCGGTTCGTGAGCTGCTCAAATACGATGAGGTGCAGGATATTACGCTCATCGACCTTGACCCGGGCATGACAACGCTTTGCTCACAGGACAAACAGATCCTTGCGCTGAATGAAGGCTCACTCCTGGACGAGAGAGTCACCATCCGCAACATGGATGCCTACGAGTATCTGGAAACCTGTGAGGCGTGCTACGATGTCATCATCGTGGATCTGCCTGACCCCAATAACGAGGCACTTGCCAAGCTCTACACCAACGTGTTCTACCGCATGTGCGGAAACCACCTCACCGACACGGGCATCCTGAATGTCCAGTCTACCAGCCCCTACTACGCTGCCAAGGTGTTCTGGTGCGTGGAAAAAACGCTGGAAAGCGAGGGATTTCAGGTAGCACCGTTCCATTTGCAGGTGCCGGCGTTCGGCGACTGGGGGTTCAATATGGCAAGTAGGTCTGCTTTGGAGCAGCAGCATGCATTCCCGGAGGATACGCGTTTTCTGACACCGGAGAGTGCGGACGCGGTCTTTTGTTTTGGCAAGGACGAGGTCGATCAGACGGTCGAGGTCAATCGTCTGACCAAGCCGGTGCTGATCCAGTATTACAACGATGCTGTGCGCAATTGGGAATGATAAAAGCGTTTCTGTCTGTACAGGCAGAGACGCTTTTTTTAATTTCCAAGAGTTCACAGAATGTTTACAAAATCTGCCGCAAAATTTCCTGTTTCCATCGTTATAAGAAATAGAATGGCATACAGGATCGCCATCATAACAAAGGAGGGTAATCATATGAAACGAAAAAAGCTGTTAGCTGCGCTTCTGGGATTAATGATCGCCGGCACATCCATGCTGTCTGTTTGTCCGTCTGCGGCATATCGTTCTGATCCCGATCCCAATGGGGACGGGGAGTTCGACATTCTGGATGTTATCAATGTATCGAAGTACCTGCATCTTCAGGGAACGCTGAAAGACTGGGCACAGGCGGATATGGACGGAGACGGGCAGGTGGATGTCTTTGATCTTTCGCTGATGCTGCGTGAACTTGTCTGGAAGAATCGTGAGATGCCTGTGATGGCGTCGAGAGATCTGGCTACAAACGTGCAGGCGGCTTCTCCCGAGACGGTCACGCTTGGCGAGGACTTCTCCATCGGGCAGACGCGGTTTGCGCTCGACCTTTTGCGTGAGAGTGCAGAGGAAGGCGAGAATGCCCTCGTGTCCCCGTATTCGGTCGCACAGGCACTGGGCATGACGGCGAACGGTGCGGCAGGAGAAACCTTAGCGGAGATGGAGAATGTCCTGGGCGGTTCGCTCGATACGCTCAATTCGGCGTTCTATTCATTCCGTGGGCGTGCGCAGAATGATGATAAGGCAAAGCTCAGCACTGCCAATGCCATCTGGGTGCGCGAAGGATATCCGGTCAGTGAGGCGTTCCTCCAGAGAAATGCGGATTATTATGATGCAGGTGCGTATGCCGCACCATTCGATGAAAGTACGGTAGAGGACATCAACAGTTGGGTGAATGACAAGACCGATCGCATGATCCCGGAGATCTTGAGCGAGATCCCTGATTTGACAGAGATTATCCTCGTCAATGCAGTGGCGTTTGATGCCAAGTGGTATGAGCCGTATGATGAGTACGCACTGCACGATGCGACCTTTACAGCTGCTGACGGCACCAAGCAGGAAGCTGTTTTGATGTACGGTACGTGCGGTACATATCTGTCAGACGATCACGCCGAGGGCTTTATGAAGTACTATCAGGGAGGACGCTATGCATTTGCGGCACTCCTGCCCGAGGAGGGGATGTCCCCCGAGGAATACCTTGCCGGACTGACCCCGGAGGGCTTGTACACGATGTTCTCTGAGCCGGATCGGAACAGCTACGTAGAAACGGCACTGCCCAAGTTTAGCTGTGATTTTTCCACCACGTTGAATGAGCCTCTGGCGAACATGGGAATGCCGTCCGCATTTGATTCCGATATGGCGGACTTCTCCGGGATGACGGAAGTGCCGAATCTTCTGTACATCTCCGATGTGCTCCACAAGACCTATATCGAGGTAACGCCCGAGGGCACACGTGCCGGTGCTGCAACGGCTGTCATGGTATCAGATTGTTGCGAACCCATCATTGAGAAGGAGGTCATCCTTGACCGCCCGTTTGTGTATGCGATTGTGGATACCCAGACCGCTGTGCCGATCTTTATCGGAACACTCAATTCGGTTGAATAATACTGTTTGTAAAGCATAGCAATCGCTGACCAAGAAGGAGGAATATTTTATGAAACCAAAAAAACTGTTGGCTGCGCTGCTGGGACTGATGATCGCCGGCACATCCATGCTGTCTGTTTGTCCGTCTGCGGCATACCGTTCTGCTCCTGATCCCAATGGGGACGGTGAGTTCGACATTCTCGATGTCATCAATGTATCAAAGTACCTGCATCTTCAGGGAACGCTGAAAGACTGGGCACAGGCGGATATGGACGGAGACGGGCAGGTGGATGTCTTTGATCTTTCGCTGATGCTGCGTGAGCTTGTCTGGAAGAACCGTGAGATGCCTGTGATGACATCGAGAAATCTGGCAGCAAGTGTGCAGGCTGCCTCTCCCGAGACGGTCATGCTTGACGAGGATTTCTCCATCGGGCAGACGCGGTTTGCGCTGGAGCTTTTGCGTGAAAGCGCAAGGGAAGGCGAGAATGCTCTCGTATCCCCGTATTCGGTGGCACAGGCGTTGGGCATGACGGCGAACGGCGCGGCAGGGGAGACCTTAGCGGAGATGGAGAATGTCCTGGGCGGCTCGCTCGATACGCTCAATTCGGCGTTCTATACATTCCGCGGACATGCGCAGAATGATGACAAGGCAAAACTCAACACCGCCAATGCCATCTGGGTGCGCGAAGGATATCCGGTCAGTGAGGCGTTTCTCCAAAGAAATGCGGATTATTATGATGCAGGCGCGTATGCGGCACCGTTCGATGGAAGTACGGTAGAGGACATCAACGGCTGGGTAAATGACAAGACCGACCGCATGATCCCGGAGATCCTAGAGGAGATTCCTGGTGCAACAAATATCATCCTCGTCAATGCAGTGGCGTTTGATGCCAAGTGGTCTGATCCGTATGATGAGTATGTACTGCATGATGCGACCTTTACAGCCGCAGACGGCACTAAGCAGGAGGCTGTTTTAATGGGTTGTACGTGCCATGCCTATCTGTCGGACGATCATGCCACGGGCTTTATGAAGTACTATCAGGGAGGACGCTATGCATTTGCGGCACTCCTGCCCGAGGAGGGGATGTCCCCCGAGGAATACCTTGCTGGACTGACTCCGGAGGGCTTATATGCGATGCTCTCCGAGCCGGATCAGACCGGCGGCGTAGTAACAGAGCTGCCCAAGTTTAGCTGTGATTTTGATACAAAGCTGAATGAGCCTTTGGCGAACATGGGGATGCCGTCGGCATTTGATCCGTTTACGGCAGATTTCTCCGGCATGACGGAAGGATCGAATCTGCTGTACATCTCCCAGGTGCTTCACAAGACCCATATCGAGGTAACGCCTGAGGGCACACGTGCTGGTGCAGTAACGGCTGTCATGATGAATGATGGTGCGCCCATCATGCAGAAGGAAGTCATCCTTGACCGCCCGTTTGTGTACGCCATCGTGGATACCGAGACCTCTGTGCCGATCTTTATCGGAACGCTCAATTCGATGGAATAAAACTGCTTGAAAGCACAGCGGCCGCCCTGCATCCTTTACGGATGCAGGGCGGTTTTTGCAAGTTCAAAAAAGATTTCCACGCATGATGCCGAAAGCTGCTTGCAATCCGGGACAAGGTGTGATATAATAGTAGTATCAAGGGAAAGGAGGCGGTGAGGAACGAGATGGGTAAATTTCACGGCTTGGAACAGAAGATTTCAGCATTTTTCAGGGCGCACAGAATCCTTTTGATGGTGATCGCCTGTCTGCTGATCGCGGCGATTCCGATCATCACAGTTGTGCAGTCATTTCGTGCATCAAAAGGACTGTGGCTGAGCGCAGGAACTTCCTCCGAGGAGCTGGTCACGGTCGCGATCATCACGCAGGCAACAACGACCACGATGACCACGACCACAGCAACGACTGCAACAACGACTGCAACAACGACCACGGTCACCACCACAAAACCGCCTCCGCCGCCGGAGGAGATCCTGCTGGAGGATGTTCCCTACTACACGCAGCATGGGCTGCTGCCGACAGGCTGTGAGCTTGTCAGTGCCAAGATGTTGCTTGAATATTATACCGGAGAGCCCGTGGACATTCAGGATATCATCGACCGGATGGACTGTCAGTACCCCAAGGACGTTAACGGCATTCCCTGTGCGCCGCACCCCTCGGAGGCGTTTATCGGCAGTCCGTGGGATTCCACGAGCTTCGGGTGCTTTTCGCCCATCATCTGCGACATGATGAATGCGCTGCTGCCCCGTGAGTACATGGCGGTGGATACGACCGGAACGGAAATTCAGGAGCTGGCGGAGACTTACCTACCGCAGGGAAAGCCGGTTCTGGTGTGGGCGACCATTGCCATGACAAAGAGCTTTCCGCACAGGGGCTGGTATCTCACCGATGCGCATTGCCAACCCACGGAGGAATGGTATGACTGGCTGGCGAACGAGCATTGCCTGGTGCTGATCGGCTATGATGCGGATTACTACTATTTTAACGATCCCTACGCTTGGAGCGCTGGCACGAAGTACAGACGGGATATTGTGGAGATCCGCTGTGAGGAGATGGATCGCTACAGTGCCGTTGTGGTGGAACGTCCGGAGGATATCAAAACGCCGGAAACCTATGTCATAACGCGCGTTTCTGAAACGACGACCACAACCACGACAACTATCGTTACGACCACCTCGGCGGCTCGCACACATACATACTAGAGCGTGTCTACACGAGTTAAGCGAGTACACGAAGCCAAAGCACAATGC
>CAZKHW010000095.1:0-9548 GCA_964552525.1 uncultured Ruminococcus sp.
TTGTTCCTGACAAATATGACGGCAATCGAATATATCCGCAATGGTATGAAGCGTGTTCGTAAGAAAGAATCCTCGTTTGTTCTCGCAAGTCAGAACATCGAGGATTTTCTGCTGCCGGAAATCAAGGAGTTTACAAAGCCGCTGTTCAGTATTCCGAGCCATCAGTTTCTGTTCTTCCCCGGTAACATCTCACCGGTTGACTTCATAGACACGCTGCAGCTGGAGGAGTCGGAATACTGCCTGATCCGCTATCCGGAGCGTGGTACTTGCCTGTACCGCTGTGGCAATGAACGGTATCTGCTTCAGGTCATGGCTCCGGATTGCAAGGCTGCGCTGTTCGGGAACGCAGGAGGAAGATAGGCTTGCAATATGGCAGAGGATGTGGTATAATTATGTAAAACAAAATAACAAAATAAACAGAAGCCGGTTCGGTTTCCTGCCTGTGGAATGATCGGTTTCGGGAAGGGTCAGCCATGTATCTGAGAGAAAAGAAAATCAAGCTGCTGCGTATCAAAAATATATTGTTTGTTCTGTTCGGTGCATTCAATATTGTTTTGTCAGGGGAATATATCATTTCGATGTTTACCTATTATAGAGATGATCCTAATACAGCACTGCATGCAGTCTCTATGCCAAGCTCCATGGTGTGGTTCATCATCGGCGTGATTCTGTTAATTGCAGCAGCGGTCTCCCGGAACCGGATCGGCAATGCAGCTTTCTATTCCAGCTATTTTGAGGGTGATCTTGACGGATATATCACATACAATGATCTTGCTGCAGTCACCGGGAAAAACATCCTGAAAATCATGAAAGAATTGCATCTCTTCCGCAGACATTATATGAAGCATTATGAGCTGAAAGAAAAAAACGGAGGGGAAATGGTAGAGCTTGACAGCAAAACGGCTCTCTGTGAATGTAAAAACTGCGGTGCACATATTGAAAAGCGAATGTTCTTTACGGGTAGCTGCTCCTACTGCGGCAGCTCTGATCTGTCTGCAAGAGTGCTGACAAATGATCGGTTTTACAGCATTTCCAACGATTTCAAATTAGGTATAAAAAAGCCTTCCTACTATACTGCAAGGCTTCTGAATGCCCGGAAAGTGCTGTATATTGTTCTGGGTGTCATTTCAGCAATACTGGCTGTATGCGGAGTTTGTATGGTGTTCGATGGGATCGGGCACTACTTTGATCAGGAATATCAAAAGGAAATTCTGTTGTCTTCGGAGAATCATCTGTTTTCCTATGCACTGATTAAGGCAGATATCCTGAACAACATCATCTTTGATGCAGCAGTAACAGTTTTGTTTGCACCGCTTGCATTTATCCTGTTTAGAAAAGCATTCAGTGCAGGTACGGCTGGGGTTTGTGCTGATTTTTTATCCAAAAGCCGGAAACCGTTTGCAAAAGCAAGCAGTCTGCCGGACTTCGGGATCGTGACGGACGAGAAAAGAAAATTGAAGGAGGTCAGGGCTGCCATTCACCGGGGCTATCTCGTTCACTGTACGCTGGAAATGCATGACGGTGAGCTTATGACAGCGCTTGCCAAGAAAATTGTAAAGGATCAATGTCCATCCTGTGCTGCTCCGATTGTCGATGCTGTGGATGAAAACTACAAGTGTCAATACTGCGGCAGACTAATCATGGGGGTCATTGAAAAGAAATAGGATTTGTTGTCAGGAGAAAACCAAAATGAAATATGATAACGGACAGTGGATCATGCAAGGCGTTGCCAAGAATGCAAAGAACAGAATTCGGACACTGAACGAACTGATTGATTATGTGAATCAGGTAGGCTTCCTGCCGCTATTCAGTAATTCGATTGCCGGATTTTCTGTGGAGGAAAAGGTATATCCCGGAGATTGGTGGACAGAGGATGCCGAGCATGATCCGTGGGAATGGCGAGGCGCAGCCGCCAGAAGCGGTAAGATCGCATACGGGAAATTTTTTGATAAGAAGGCTGGCTTTATTTCGATGGAGTGGCTGCCATACTTTGTGAATTACCGCAGGGATGGCTATGATTTTGACAGCCGCTATGATGAGGGACTTGCCAAGCAACGGGAGCATCTGATCATGCAATTGTTTGAACGTAACGAGGAATTGTTTTCCCATGAGATCAAGAGCATGGCTGGATTCGGCAAGGATGGAGAAAAGAATTTCAGTGGCATCGTAACAGATTTGCAGATGCAGACCTACCTTGTCATCAAGGACTTCCGGCATCGCATCAATAAGAAAGGACAGGCTTACGGCATGGGCGTGGCAGTCTATGCTACCCCGGAAACACTGTTTGGTCATGATCTTGTGACTTCTGCTTATGCCGAGGAACCTGAGATCTCCAGACAAAGAATTGCTGATCGGATGAAAGCGTTGTATCCGGCAGTAACAGATGCACAGCTAAAAAAGCTGTGAAATGAAAAAGTCAATAATCATTTTCAGAGCCGCAGGAATGCGGCTTTTTTATTTTTCAGGGGGTGTATTTCAACATGAAAGTAGCGATCATCAAGGCGATCATTCATGTATTGACAGATGAAAAAACACGAAACAAGGTGATTGTTCTGATACTGAGCATCGTTGTCGGACTGCTCGGAATGCTGGTCATGCCAATTATTGTTCTGCAAACAATGGGCAAGATGCAGTCGCCAAAAATGACAATAGATGAATCGGCTTTGCTTTCCGGCATCGACACTGTGCAGACCGCAGCAATGGAAGCAGATGGTCAGGCGATTGCGGATGCACTTGCAGCAAGAGGCTTGCAGAGCCAGACCATCAAGGCACAGCTTGTGTATATGTCATTTTTTGAGGTCGGACAGATCCCAGATTTTGATGCGTTTGCAGCCATCTTTGGTATTGATGATGACAGCCTCCTTGTAGACTGTTTAAACGCATACTATGAGCTGGATATCTCATATGAGAAGTTCGAGCGCACCTATATGCTGGTGAAAAATGTTACGATTGACAAGTACCTGTTCACCAATGTGAACACGAAAAACGCCGCCGATCTTGCCGCATGGTGCCGGAATGCCTATGAGTCAGAATGGCTTTATCAGCCGGGAGGATTTGGTGATCTGGATGAAAGCCTCCGGCGCAGGACAGTAGATAATGTAGGGCTGATCCTCGGCTATTTCAATTATGATCCGGCAGAGAAAGCGTTCGGGAACAGCATCAATACGCTGATCTATACTGTGCAGGGCAGCATGGATACCATGTCGGATGTGGCTGGTCTTGGAGTATTCACAGGCTCGGATTTTGGTATATATGGCGGCGGCGGTCAGGTGTTTTTTTCCTCTGCGGATGGGCGCTGTGTGGAAAAAATCCCTCTGTCAGACGGAAGATGGATCAGCTGGTGTACCTTTGAGGGCATCGAATATCCGCAGGCGGTGTGGGACAAAATCAATGAAATTCAGAACCCGGCAGAAGAAAGTACAGAAGAAAAACACGAAGAAACGGAGTGATTTTTTATGAGAGTACACTTGAAGCATAACAGTTATGCACTGTCAGCAGAATTTCCAATGACAGTATTTGAGATGCAGGACGTATTGGACAAGCTGAAATATCCGGATGAAAGCAGCATGATAACGTTCAGAATTTATGAATTCAGAAACATGAATTTGCCGTCAGAGCTGTGTGAAAAGGACTTTACAGCGGACATTTATCGGTTAAATCTGTTTGCGGAACATCTGGAAAAACTTGAATTTTCGGAGATGGTGGCATTCAAAAGTCTGCTGACAGCCAAACCCGAAAGCAGTTTTGAGGATATGCTTCTGATGACTTATGGACTGGATACCGTCCCCATTTTTCCTTGTGAAAATTTTTATGAATTCGGTGAAATGGTGATTGCAAATGATATGCTGGCAGAACTGGAGGGCTGTTCTGATGAAATCATAGAATTTCTTGACCGTGAGACGGTGGGGCGGCGGATGGCTTCCTATGAGGATGGAATGTTCATGGATGGCTATTATTGTGTGCCATCAGGCTATGAACCGCCGGATATGACAATTGGAATCGGCAAGCCGGAGCGTTGTTTTTTCCGTCTGCTGATTGCTCCGGAATCGGCTGTACAGCAGGCACAGTGGATTACACTTCCCTGTGAACCGGAAGAAATTTCGGAACTGCAAGGTATGATTTGCTGTGAGTTCCAATCCGCTCTGCCCCAGATTATAGATAAGCAGTTCAGTAATATGGAAAGGATTAACGAGCTGAATGCTCTTGCTAAAGTGCTTCACGGTCTGTCAGACTGTGCATTTGTCAAGCTGAAAGCGATCATGGAAAGTGAGCAGATTCATGAAATTTCTGATACAATGGACTGTATTGCACGGATGGACGAGTACGAATTTGATAGAACGATACAGGATTACAGTGAGTTTGGACGGATGTATCTTATGAAGAATTTGCCTGCGAACTTTGCTGCTTCTGTGCTTGAAGGCGTGGATTTATATGACTTTGGCAGTAAAATTCTGGAGCAGACAGGCGGCGAAGTTACCTCCTATGGATCGGTTTCGGGCAGAGGTCAGAGCCTGTATTCTGCTCTGACAATTCAGCAGGAACAACGGCTTGAGGAGGATTTTGAAATGGAAATGGGTGGTATGACATGAAGAAAAATATTGATGTGACTGAGGAAAAGCTGTCGGCATTAGAGATGTATCTGTCACAAAAAGGCACTGACCTTGATGCCGAGCTGACGAAGTTCACCGAGCAGCTTTACGCCAAGACTGTACCGCAGAACGTCCGTGACTACATTGAGATGACCACGGCAAAGCGGACTGTGAGGAGGGCAAGAGCCGTGCCAGATACAAACACAGGGACGGAGTAACCGCAGAAAAGCCGTCCTTGATGGCATCGGGGGCGGCTTCTTTGGGGGTGATTTGACAGCAGGGGGTGAATCTTGCAAGTTAAAGTGCCGGGGTCGGCGCATTCACAGCGGACGGCAAAGCCGACCGCAATATGGGCATTTGGGCAAGATTAAAATAGGGGTTGTGAATCCGGTTTTTTTCAAAATTCGGTGTTGCAGCCGCAGAAAGCACAGAGCTTAGGAGTTTTTTCAGGAGTTGGAGGCAATATTTTGGGTTTTGAGAATAAAATTAAGTTTCCGCTGTGGGTGTATCCGCAGACAATGAAAGATGTAGAGATACATTATAAAGGGGATAATTGCAGATCGCAGAGCGAGTTTATTGAAAAGGCAATTAAATTTTATATCGGCTATCTGGACGAGGAGCAGCATGTGAATTATTTGTCGCCGCTGATTACCGAAACAGTAAAGGCAACCATTAAGGGGACGGAACAGAGGCTTGCACGGTTACTCTTCAAAGTTGCGGTGGAGCTTGGCAAGCTGTCACACATGTTGGCGGCGGCGAATGATGTGGATGAGGAGACGCTACGGCAGTTACACATCATGTGTGTGAATGAGGTGCGGAAGATCAACGGGATTATTGATTACGGCGATGCGGTGAAGTACCAGCAGGAGTGATGCCATGCCTAAAATTATTGTGACAAGCCGCTACCTCAAAAACGGCACAAAGAAAAATCTGTCCAACTATGTGAAGTATATTGCCACCCGTGAAGGTGTGGTAAATAATCGTGAAAACTATATCGGCTATCTTGCAAACCGTCCCGGTGCTGTGAAATTCGGAACACATGGTTTGTTTTCACAGGAGGATGCACCGATTGATCTGGGTATTGTTACGAAGGAGATTGCAAATCATAATGGAAACGTGTGGACGCATGTGGTTTCCCTCAAGCGTGAGGATGCACAGCGAATGGGCTATGATACCTTGACCGCTTGGCGTGAGCTTGTTAAACGGCAGATTCCGAACATTGCAAAGCAATCCAAAATTGATCTATCCAATCTTCGATGGTATGCTGCGTTTCATGACAAGGAAACCAATCCACATGTGCATATTGTGGTGTACTCTGTCAATCCGAGGGAAGGATTTCTCACCAAGCATGGCATTGAAAAAATCTGCAGCGGTTTTGCGAATGATATTTATCAGGACGAGCTGCATCACCTCTATGCGCAGCAGACGGATGTGCGGGATCAGCTCAAGAAAGTATCGGCAGACCGGATGCACATGTTGGCAGAGCAGATCCAAGCTGGGCAGCCACCAGATGCGGAACTGCTGCGGCTCGTCCTATTGTTATCACAGCAGCTATCCAAAGCAAAAGGGAAAAAGCAGTACGGTTTCTTGAAACCGGAGGTCAAGCGCACTGTCGATGCCATCTTTGCACGGCTCGCCGCAGATGATACGATCCGGCAGATGTATGCGCTCTGGTGTGACATGGAGCAAGCCAAGCACGATGTGTATTCCTCGGCAAAGGTGCCGTTCCCCGATCTCACCGACAATCCGCAGTTCAAATCTGTCAAGAATATGATCGTGAAAACGGTTGCCGCTATGCAGAGCATGCCGCTGGAAATGGAGAATCAAGATGTCCCAGTGGAGATTCCACCGGACGGCTTTGATTTCGAGGGAGAGTTCACTGCAGAGGGTGTGACATACAAGAGCGAGTGGTCAGATGCATACAAGGCGGCTTGCAAGCTGTTTTATAAAAAGAATAAAACCCATGCGGAGAAATATAAATGCTTACGTTTATTCCAAGCCGAAGCAGATGCCGGAAATGTGCTGGCACTGCATGATCTGGGTAAATTATACGGCTCGGCATTTCTCGGAGAACCGGATGCAGAACTGTCCGCAGAATACTACCGGCAAGCCCTGACCGGATTTCTGGAACTGGAAGATTTCGTGGAGCGCATGAAACCTTATTTACAATACCGCATCGGGAAAATGTTTGCCTACGGTCTCGGCACAGAGCAGGACGATGCCGCTGCCTTTTCGTGGTTTCAGAAGTCTGCACTCTTCGGAAACAAATTCGCACAGCACAGCCTTGCAAGTTGTTTTTACTACGGCAAGGGTACAGAGCAGGATCTGTCCGAGGCATTTCGCTGGTACATGGCAGCAGCCAGGAAAGGGATGCCCTATTCAGCGTATGCGCTGGCGCAGATGTATGAACGGGGTGCTCCGATTTCGCAGGACGATGACAAGGCACAGCAGTATTACAGAACGGCGCTGTCCGGATTTCAGAAGATCATGGGCGATGGAAATGCTGAAGATCAGCTCTTGTACAAGCTGGGCAGGATGTTCCTGCGAGGGCTTGGAACGGATGTGGACGTTCTCAGAGCCGCTGATCTGTTGCGGCAAGCCGCACATCACAGAAATCTGTGGGCGGAGTATCAGCTTGGTAAGCTGTATCTGTTCGGTGCGGACGACATTATGCCCGATCGTGAACAGGCAGTCGAATGGCTTACCCGATCTGCCGAGGACGGTAACAAGTATGCTGAGCAGATGCTCCAGCGCATGGAGGACTATCAGAACCGGATGCTTACAGACACCGTATTTGGGCTGTTTCTGAATATAGGCAGGATCATCGAGGATGATTATGACCATACCGGGCGTGTGATCCAATCAAAGGTTGACAGCAAACTGCGCCGCGCCATTCGCAGAAAGAAAATGGAGCTTGGCATCAAGGATGATAATCTAACGGAAATCAAATATTAAATGAAAAAGGTTTTGATTTTATAGTGATCCTACTTCAAAAGAAAATCGGACAAATAAGCAGGATATAATTTGACCTCCTCGAAAACTTTCGAAGCACCATCTTCCTTGTCTCTTTCACATATGGTCTTGCACATCTCCCTTACAAAAAACCCTATTTTCAAAATATGTTGGCGTATTTTGAAAATAGGGGTTTTTAGAGATGCCTTGTTGACATTTGGAGAAAACTGTTATATAATATCAATCAGGATGATTCTATATCGGTTTGAAAGAAGTAATTGCGGAGGGCATGCTATGAATCAAACGCCATTAGATTTTCTCATTAAGAAGTATTATCCGGATATTCTGAAATACTGTTCATTTCGATTGAGACCTGATGAACAGGGGGCAGAGGACTGTACTCAGGAAGTGTTTTTAGTATTCAGCAAAAAAATTAATGAACTGGACATGAGCAGTGACGTGCGTTCATGGCTTTATGCGGTAGCTGACAATAAAATTAAGGCATATAAAAAGAAATATCCACCAACGGTTGATATAGAAGATATTCCCAAACCATCTTATGAAATGAATATAGATGGTTCTCCACTTGACATGCTTTCAGAAGATGAACAGAAACTAATTACCGCATACTACACCGGAGATGACAAACTAAAACTTGCACAGAAGCATGGTGTATCGTTAAAAGCACTTTACACGAAGGTTTTCCGAATCAAAGAAAAACTACGCTCTATTTTAGAGAATTTCAACAATTAGCATGCTTTAAAATTGTTTTTATTGTGCATATATACAAATTGGGCTTTATGTTGTAAAAAAATCCCCCATTTTTGAAAGTATATTTATAGAGGGGGAAAATTTGGAGGGAAAGTACATGAGTAATCAATATTTGAATCATCTTTTGAGTGATGGTTTTGAAAAGGATGCTCTTGCAGAAATTACCAGAATGCTTGACGAGGAAATTGCCAAGCCAGCTACGAATAGAGATTATGACAAGATAAAAGAGCTGACAGATACCTACACCTATATTTCTGGCAAAGAGGAACAGGCACAAGAGGCTACAAAGAGAGGGATTCAGAAGCTGACAGAACAAACTAGAACTCCCAGAATCCGTATAACCAAGCGGCTCAAAATTATGATCGTTGCGGCGTGTGCAGCGGCAGTGCTTCTTGCAGCAAATGCGATTTCTGTTGCGGCATTCCATCAGGATGTGTTCTCAGTGATTATCCATTACACAAAGCACGGTTTCTCTGTAGAGTCCCCCGATGAAAAGAAAGTAGAATTGCCGACAATCCCAGATGATCCTTATGGAATTAA
Organism: uncultured Ruminococcus sp.; assembly: GCA_964552525.1. Taxonomy (GTDB): domain Bacteria; phylum Bacillota; class Clostridia; order Oscillospirales; family Ruminococcaceae; genus UBA3855. Next base: position 8,853 of record CAZKHW010000095.1, read on the forward strand.
GACGGAATGTGCAAAATATGGACTGACCGTGGAAGCACCGACTTATTTGCCGGAGGGATTTGAGCTATGGAATGTGGAGGAGCATGAAAGTTCATCCGAAAAACAAATTAGTTTTGCATTTCAAAAAAGTAAGGAACATTTGACGTTTACCTATGCAGAGTTATATGACACGAATGCCAAAGCGGGAATTCCGAGTGACCATTTTAATTTGGAGGAAATTGAAGTTAATGGAAAACCGGCGATTACGTCCAAGGAAGACAAGCAGTATACCTTGATTTACTATGATGGTATAATGGAATATCTGATGTTTTCAGATTGTCTTGCTTACGAAGAATGTGATAAAATAGCCGCATCTATCCAATAGAAAGGAGAATATACTATGAAAAAGATGTTTGCAATTGTTTGCACCGCAGTGATGCTGTCGGGCATAATGACGGGGCTCCCTGCGGCAGCAGAAGAAAAGTCAGTTTCTATAGAAACGGCTGGGGAGGAAATCGGCGTTATGACTGAGGGACTGATTTATTCGACAAGTCTTTCTGTTAGTAAGAACGGAACCTCATTGTGTATAAATGCCTATACCAAATCAGCAAAAACTATGAAAACAATTGGTTTCAAAGATATTGTGGTGGAATATAGTACTGATAATGCTAGAGCGTGTCTACACGAGTTAAGCGAGTACACGAAGCCAAAGCACAA